>CANQHE010000077.1 GCA_947623735.1 uncultured Bacilli bacterium | reverse complement strand
AAATAATAAGTTTCAAAAAAACAACGAATAAAATCGTTGCTTTTAGTATGTCCTAACATTTAACTGTGAATTGTAACGCAAAATTCATTATTTTTAGAAAACTTGCTCTCTACTTGATTTTGTGATATATTATAGATGTCCACTTTCATTAGAAAGGAAAGGTTTAATGAATATATTAAAAGTTAATGGTTTAAAGAAAAAATTTGGTAAAAAAGAAGTATTAAAAGGTGTTACTTTAGAGATAAATGAAGGAGATATTTTGGCTTTTATTGGCCCAAATGGGGCTGGTAAAACAACAACTATTAAGTGCATTCTAGGTTTACAAAAAATGGATGAAGGAGAGGTTTTAATTAATGGTTTTGATATAAAACATGATTTTGTTAAAGCTATAGAACGGGTTGGAGCAATAGTAGAAGCCCCAGATGTTTATTTATATTTAACGGGATATGAAAACTTAAAGATGCAAGCTAGTTATTATAAAAATATCAAAGAAGAAGATATTACGAGAGTAATTGAACTGGTGGGATTAGAGAAAAGGATTCATGATAAAGTAAGTAAATATTCTCTTGGAATGCGACAAAGACTAGGAATCGCGGCCGCATTAATTAATAATCCTCGGTTACTTATTTTAGATGAACCGACAAATGGATTAGACCCAGAAGGAATTAAAAATTTAAGAGAACTACTTCATAAACTAGCTAATACGGGAATAGGGGTACTTATTTCAAGTCATAATTTAAGTGAATTAGAAAGTTTTTGTAATAAAGTATGTATTATATCTAAAGGAGAAGTTATTTCTTTAAAAACTATTAATGAAATTAAAGAAATAGATGGAGCAAAGTATATAATTAAAGTTAATAAAACTAAGGGGATAGGAAAGCTTTTAAATACTACGGATAAAATAGTTGATGATAATCATATCGCAGTTATTAAAGATGAAGAAGAAGTAGCAAGTTTTATAAAAGAATTAGTTTTAAAAAATATAAAGATATATGAAGTTAAAAAAGAGGAATATACTCTAGAAGAAGCATTTATTAATGTGGCTGGAGGTAAGAAAATTGATTAATTTAGTTAAAGCAGAAATAAAAAAGATTATTAAGAAAAAAAGTTTTTGGGTTGTTAGTTTGATATTTATATTATTCTGTGGGTTAATAAATATATTTTATAAATATACTGATGATATATATGAAGAAAGAATAGAAATAGAAGAATTAGAAGATTATAATGATACACTTGATTTAAATAATAGTGAGGAATTATTAGAGTATGTAGATAATTTAACTGTTATAGAAATTAATAATTTAAAAAAGGGGTATAACAATAATGGTAAATATATGGTAGATAATTTCTTATATGATTTAGTATATCAAGCGAATAGTTGTAAATATATTGAAAAAGATAGTGAATGTGAAAAAGAAAATAGAGAAGAAATAAAAAGACTTACGAAAAAGATAGAAGCTAATGATTGGAAATATTTTACTAATTTAGAAATATATAATCTTAAAAAGGGAATAGAAGAGACTAATGATGAAGTAGTTATTAAAAGATATGAAGAATTAATTAGATTAGAAGAATTTAGATTAGATAATAATATTGGGTATGATAAAGATAATTATTTACATGAAGCAATAGATATTATTAAAACTGATTTAACAGAGTATTATAATTTAAAAAATAGTAAGAATTTAAATGCTAATGAAAAAGAAAGATTAGAATATTTAGAAGAAGAAATGGTTACTAATAATTATATTATTAATCATAAGTTAGATTTAAATAATGATAGTAATTTAAGAGCAGTTTTAATTAATTTTTCGGAAGAATTTGGGTTATTTATTGTTATATATGTAATTATGATCGCGGGGCCAATTGTAAGTGATGAATTTAGTAGGGGAACTATTAAAATGCTTCTTACAAAGCCATATAAAAGAAGAACAATATTATTATCAAAGTTAATAGCAATGCTTATTTTAATACCTTTAATTATATTATTTATGATATTCGTAGAAATTATAATGGGAGGAATTATATTAGGTTTTGCATCTCTTAAAATACCAGTTTTAATATATACAGCATCAAAATTAAAAATATATAGTTTATTTAAATATGTATTTTTAGCATTACTTTCTAATATGTCGATGTATTTAATACTTTCTTTAATTGCTTTCTTACTAAGTGTTTTAACTCTTTCTAATTCGGGAGCAATTACAATTACGTTCTTATTTTATTTAGTAGCTAATGTAATATCTAATTTAGCTATGGTATATAAAGTAGGAATGTTTAAGTATTTTGTATCACTTAATTGGAATTTTAGATATATACTAGATATGCAAAAGAATGCTTATGGTTTAAGTTTAGGTTTTTCTAGTATGGTACTTACTTTTTATATTATATTAATGGTTTTAATGGCTTTTATAATTTTTGATAAAAGAGATGTAAAAAATGTTTAAAATTAGATATAATAATATCGATAGTGTGAAAAGTTTTATGGAAAACAATTCAGACTAAATGAAAAAGATATTAAAATGAAGAATTTTAATATAAAT
>CANQHE010000076.1 GCA_947623735.1 uncultured Bacilli bacterium | reverse complement strand
AATAAAAATCGTTCGACAAATTTCGCGCGCCTACCTGTTCTCCATTATTGAGATATTCCCAAGATACCATATTTACTAGGAAATTTAAACAATGTAGTCTTAAATATCCAATTTTATGTCTTAAATGCTCTTGCTTCTCTAAAAAATCACTTAAAATAATCATTTGATACGCAAAATTAATACGTTTAAACAAGCCGCATTCCCTTTTTAGAATTATTAAGTTATACTTATTTCGTAGTAAAGGAAGTTTGATATGAAAGAAAGATTTATAACCAAATCTTTAAATTTTATTGGAAAATATGAAACCATCGATGACTTAAAACTTTTAAAGTTAAAATATGGTTTAGAAGGTTTATATAGTTTAATAGAAAAATTAATTGTTGTTTTAATAATTGCTGGCATTCTAAATACCCTTCCAGAAACATTAATGATAATCGCCTTTTACGCTTGTTTAAGAAGCTTTAGTTATGGTCTCCATGCCAAAACTAATTTAGGTTGTTGGATTACTAGCATATTTTTATACAATATTGTTCCTCTTTTAATGAAAACCTACCTTATTCCTCAAAATATCGGATACATAGTCTTTCCAATTGCTTTCCTATCATTTTTATTATGGGCTCCCGCGGATACTCCTAAAAGGCCTCTAATAAGAAAAGAAATTAGAGATAAATGCAAAATAAAATCTTTAATTATCATTTCTATATATTTACTACTATATATTTTTACACAAAATATTTTACTAAAAAAAACTATAATATATGCCATAATAATTCAAACTATATTTATTAATCCATTAAGTTATAAAATTACTAAAACCACATTCAATAATTATAAACATTATAAAAAGAATAATTAAAAATGGTTTAAATTATTTTTAATAGATTTAAACAAATAGTTAAGTAAAGGAGGTAAAATAATGGAATTTTTAGCTAATATTTTAAGCAGTACTGCTGTAGAATTATCTTCTACTGCTCGTACACCTTGGTTCTTCTGGGATGAACCAAATTGTCCTGAAGAATTAATATAATTTAAAAGCTTCATATCAATTTGATATGAAGTTTTTATTTACCTATTTTTTTAGTTGTTAATCTAGCAATAAAAAGATTATTTACAATTTCAATATTTGAAGTTACTTCATTTTTTCTCAAAATGGAAAACAAACCAACTCCTCTTTGTTTACCTTTAGTTGAATAATTAATATCTCCTAATTTATCTAAATCTAATACCGAATTAAAAGTATTAATAATATCCACACATACAGAGTTTCCATTTTCATATATTAAAATTTCTATTTTCTTTTCAGCACTATTTTTACAAGCTTCTATTGCATTATCTAATAACACACTCATTTTTTCTATTAAAACATTATAATTTCTAGCTTTTAATATATCAAATATTTCTTCTTCAATACTATTTTTAATAAATATTAATATATCATTCTTATATGGATTAATCTTTTGATAAATAACTCCCATAAAACCAAAAGGAATATCCTCTAAATTAGTTAATGGTTTTGCATTAATATCAGCAATTAAGTCATCAATTAAATCTTTAGCTTTCTTATCTGTAACACTTTTTATAGCTACTAACTTACTATTAATATTATGTCTAAAAATTCTATTCTCTTCATTTTGCTTTAAATAATAATTATTATTTTCTTTCAAATTTTTTATAAAAATTTTATTCTCATATCTTATTGCTATAAACATAATCAACAAATAAATTCCAAATATTCCTAAAATCAATATAACTCCTAATAAATATACAATTTCAAGATTATAAATATTTAAAACTATTGCTACTCCTATACAAAAAATAAATAAAACATAAAATAACAGTAGAAAATCCAAAAATACCATATTACATAAATAATCAACAACTATTTTAGTTTTAACTTCAATCCATTTATTTTTTCCAAACTTTAAATACACAAAAGTAATAAATATCATCGGTATCAATTCATAAATATGATTATGAATATCACCAATCTGTAAAAAATCTCCAAATACTAATAAAATCAACACTGACAATAAATCTATTATTGAACCATAAAACCATATAATTATAATATAAAAAAGCATTCTTTTCCTAGGCTTCATTGTATTATAAAACATTAATGGAAAAAACAAGAAGTAAGAAACTAAACTTAAAAATGTAATCTTATAATAATTAAAAATTGTAATCATAAGCGAGCCTATAAAAATGATTATCTTATTTTTCAAATTTAAATTAAACTTTATTTTTGTAAAACTTACATATAAATACACAATACAAGATGTTGAAAGTAAACTAGCTAAATACAAAAACAAAAATGACATTTTTTACTCCAATTTATACTTCTTTGAAAGCATGTATACTTTTTCACCAGTATCTAACATAAAATAACCATCTTTATAATTCTTCTCTTGAATTTTAGTCTTATTTACAATACAAGACCTATGGCATTGCCCAAATCTTCCATCTAACAACTCTAATATTTCTTTAATTGTAAGACTAACCATATATTTATTATTTTTCGTGACAATTACTAATTTTCTTTCTTCCGTATCACGATAAATATATAAAATTGCTCGATAATA
>CANQHE010000075.1 GCA_947623735.1 uncultured Bacilli bacterium | reverse complement strand
AAAAACTAGAACGTACTTCTAGTTAATGTATATTACTACTCGAAGAATTTTCCGAGTTTCCTATCAATCTGGAGCAGGTGATGGGAATCGAACCCACGTTATCAGCTTGGAAGGCTGAAGCTCTACCATTAAACTACACCTGCAGCAACAATTAAAATTATACCATAATTTTAGGAAAATGCAACTAATTTATGTAAATTTTGTAAAGATGATAGAGTTAAGATATTATTTTATTTTTTGAATAACTATACTAACTATAGGGCTAGAGAAAAATGATTCAGTATCTAAGTCATCGGTTTTAGGACTGTCTAAAATTATATCGTATTTACTGAGATTTTTTAATTCAAACCAAATAGGAGTGGTAACAATAAACGTGCCAAAACCTACCAATAAAGACGGAGTATTTGTATTTCCCCATACGGCGCTTCCCGCATAAACAGTTGGTTCTTGTAGTCTGGTAAATCCTACGCTAATAGCATTGGAATTAGGAGTAACACTTTTAGTAGCTTTAGCAGATACGGTAAAATAGATAACATAGGTTCCTGATTTCATAATAGTAATGGAGCGGTTAATGGTATTAAGATAACAAAGTTTATCATCATCTAGAATAGAATTTTCAATAGGTAGGGAATAATCAGGTTTAACTGTTTCACCATCGGGGTAGTCTTCACTAGTTGTTATAAATATAGCGGTTGGTAAAGTTTGGAGACCAGGTAAGCCTTGTGGACCTTGAGGTCCTTGGGGTCCTCTTTCACCCTGAAGACCTTGCTCTCCTTGAGGACCTGGAGGTCCTTGTAAGCCTTGTAGTCCTCTAGGACCTTGATTTCCTTGTTCACCTTTTGGACCTGTTGGGCCTTCTGGTCCGGCCGGTCCTATGGGGCCAGGAAGACCTTGGGGTCCGCTCTCTCCTTGAGGACCTTTTATGACACCGACATTAGTCCAAGAATTTGTTTCTTCAGACCAAACATATAAATTTTCACCGACAAGATAGGAGTTTCCTATTTCTCCTTTGGGGTGTTTAGCAATTAAGTCTTCGTAAGAAGAAAAAGAACCTAGAATAGTAACACTGGTACCATCATTTCCTTTAGCGCCTTGGGGACCAGGTTCGCCTTTTTCACCTTGGTGGCCAATGGGACCAGTAGGACCAATCTCACCTTGTGGTCCTTGTTTTCCTTCGATGCCTTGTGGTCCTGGCAAACCTTGTGGTCCTTGTTTTCCTTGCGGTCCTTCTATACCTTGTGGTCCAGTGGGCCCAATAGGGCCGCGCATAGTTCCAACGTCTGTCCATTCATCATTACTACACCAAACGTATAAATCATCTCCTACCATATAAGCATCTCCTAAATTCCCAGTAGGATGATTTGCTATTAATTCTTCTTCGGTGGTAAAACTACCTAAAATGGTTAGGGGATTTCCTTGAGGGCCGGTAGGTCCGGTTGGACCAATGATATAACAATAATTTGGATTATTTAAACATTTATTTTGGGCATTTTTCACTTTTTCTAAAGCTTTTTCATAAGCATTCATAAAAACACTTCCTTATGGTATTTTATGAAAAAATAATAATAAATTACTAGGTATTAACCTAATTAGAAGAATAACATACATTATTTTTAGAGGTGAATTTATGAAGTATGATTATCATTATGGAAGAGATTATTATACATATGGTGAGAAAATAGGAGTAAAATGTTCAAAATATAAAATAGAAGCTCCCGCGCAAGAGCAAGATGAACAA
Organism: uncultured Bacilli bacterium; assembly: GCA_947623735.1. Lineage (GTDB taxonomy): Bacteria > Bacillota_I > Bacilli_A > RF39 > UBA660 > Caccenecus. Next base: position 852 of record CANQHE010000075.1, on the reverse strand, counting down.
CCTGGTATGGAATATTTAATGACGCCAAGACCAATATTTGATAATCCAAATTATAAAGGAAGTGGTAAGTTAAAAGGTAAAGTGGCAATAATTACCGGCGGAGATAGTGGATTAGGGAGAGCAGCAGCGATTGCTTTTGTAAAAGAGGGAGCAAAAGTAGTAATTCCTTATTACAATGAAGATATTGATGCCAATGAAACTAAAGAATATATAGAAAAATTAGGTGGAGAATGTTTACTTTTAAGAGGAGATATTAGTGAAAAAGAATTCTCTAAAAAAATAGTTAAAGAAACTTTAAACAAATTTGGTAAAATTGATATATTAGTTAATAACGCTGGTGTACAATATCAACAAGATGAGTTAGGTAGTATTAGTGACGAACAATTTGACTGGACAATGAAAGTTAATGTTTATGGAATGTTTTATTTAACAAGAGAGGTATTACCATATTTAACAAGTGGTTCTTCCATTATTAATTTAACTTCGGTAACTACTTTTTATGGTGAGCCGCAACTAATCGATTATGTTACGACCAAAGGGGCGATAGTCGGGTTTACAAGAGCATTAGCGAGAAATTTAGCATTAAAAAATATAAGAGTTAATGCTATAGCTCCAGGATATTTTTGGACTCCTTTACAACCAGCTTGTTGGGTGGCGGAAAAAATTCCTTCTTTAGGGGCGGATGCGGCGATGGCAAGAATGGCAATGCCTTATGAGTTAGCGCCGACATTTGTCTTTTTAGCAAGTAATGACTCAAGTTACGTTACCGGTCAGGTAATACATAATAATGGTGGTCAAGTAATGGGATAACTTACCTTAAATGGTAAGTTTTAATTTGGTATTTTTAAAACT
>CANQHE010000074.1 GCA_947623735.1 uncultured Bacilli bacterium | reverse complement strand
TCCTGTTCCAAGCATTACTAACTGATGATTAAAATTTTCATTATGAAGTGGAATCATACTTAAAAATAGCAATGCTTCTATTAATTCAACTTTTTTTAAGTCTCCATTTATTTCATTTTTAAATATACTCATAAACACTTGGTATAAATCAAAATCTCTATCTTTATTCTGTATAGAGAAACTTATTTTATCATCTTTATAATTCAAATCAAATAAATCTTTAATTATATAATCATATTTTCCATCAACACTATGAAGTAGTTTTGCCATTTCATATCTTGAATCACCATAAATATCAAAATTTCCAAACTTACCACGAGGATCTATTACTTTAATAAATGAAAAATTATTATCAATTAACATATTTGAAAAACATAAGTCTCCATGTATAATATTAAATTCTTTAACATCATAAAGTAATTTTGGAATAATATTATTTAAAATTTTTTCAATAGAATTTAACGATTTATAATATATTCCATTAACTTTAATTGGATTTTCAAAATATCTCTTAAATCTTTTATCTTTTTTCATTTCTTCAAATCGTTGAATTGTTTTTTTTAGATACATGTCTTCTAATGATAGTATAATATTTTTGTCACTCACTTTATATCTTTTCATATCACAATAAATAAACTTAATACGTTCAAAAATCATTTTCCATTGATACATATCTAAATCACTATTTAAAAATAATTCATGAATAGTATGATAAGCATAGTATTCCATACTTACATATGGCTCATTGTATTTTAAATTATAATTAAATATCCTAGGTCTAACATATTCAATATCTGCTGGAAGTTTTAAATACCATTTAATTTCACCAATAAATTTATCTTTATTATCACTATATTTAGTTAAGATTCCTCGATTTTTATCAATACTTATATGATTAAATTCTCTTGCCTTTACTTCAAGATTTGTGTCAGTATATTTATCAGCATGTCCAATATCAAACCAATTATTTGTTTCTATTGCATTAAGAGGATGCTCTTTACTATACATTATAAGTGCTTGATAAAAAGCACTTATAGAATTATCTCTATTTATAAATACTTTATCTAAACAAGCTTTTAAACAATTAGAATCAGATAAATAAAACACTCCTACAAATAATTTTTCTTTCTTAAAACTAGGGTTCTTTAATTCAGTTTTGTCATAAATAGTTTTAATTTCACCATTTTTTATATCAAAGTATGTCCATTTATCTGAAACATAATCTGTCGCATAATAAAAACAATCACTTTGTTCTTCAAAAATGTTATCCATAACAATAGTATCACCAAAATTAATAATAATTGAACTATTTTGATTTAAACCATAATATATTGTATGAGCCAAATCATCTAATATTGGTATATCAGTTATTTTTACATTATTAAATTTTTTTAATTTTTTATGTATTTTTTCAGCATTCTCATAACAAAGAATTTCAATATTACATTTTTTTGAATATTGTTTATAAAGATAACTAAATACAATATTTCCATTTATTGGATATATAATTGCAGGTAACTTACCAATATTTTGAAGTTCTTTTGGTACTATTTGAGCTGAAGGTATTATTAATTTAATCATAATTTACAAAATCCTTTATTTTACATTTTATTTTTAATATAAAAAATTTAAATTTTAGTTTTTTAGTAATAGGTGAAGAATATCCATCACCAGTGGCTCTATCTAAATGAAATAGCATAACTATATTTTCGTTTATAGCATCTTTGGTTGATGCCCAATGTACTCCCATACTTTTTACAATTTTCTTCTGTTTTTCAATTGGAAATAGATATAAACATTCATTTATTCCTCCTAGTGATTCATAATTGTATTTTATTAAATGAATATCTTTTTCTAAAAGTAAATATGCATAATATACATAATATTCAAAACACCTATCTTGATTATATACTTTATCCTTATTATGTAATTCTAACCATTTAAAAAAATCTGGTAAATATTCACACTTATACACCTGAATTTCGTTAAACCAAAAATTATATTTATAGTTTTCTGTATCTTTTCTTAGCTTTTTATTCTTATAAATTCCCATGGTTCTATAACATTTTCTCATAGTCAAAAAAACACTTGGTGATTTATTTGAACTAAGAAATGTTCTACTATTCCAAATTTCTTCTGCCAAATTATCAAAATTACATTTCTTTATAAATAATGCTTCACAATCTGTTAGAATTATATATTTATATTTATTCATTAATGATTCTAATGCATAAAATTTTTTTCTAACAGCTTTAGCTTTACACTTATTCACTTCTTCCGTAGTAATAAGATATTTAAAATCATCATCTGGAAATTCTGCTTTAATAATTTTTTCAAATTTATCTTTTTGTTCGATATTACTAAAAATAAAATAAAAATCATTTTCTATCTTATTTTCCACTTTACTTTTATATAAATTAAACGCAAATTCAAAATGATTTTTCATATCATATAAAGGACATGCAAAAGCTACACTACTCATTAATACTTCCTCCATTTCTTTTAAATATTTTTTTTATCAAAAATTTCATTGCTATTGAAATTGATTGATCTTTTAATATAACTAATGAAATACAATATACACATATTCCACACAATATTTCTGAAATTAATAAATAATAACTATTCATGTTTGAAAATATTTTATTAAA
>CANQHE010000073.1 GCA_947623735.1 uncultured Bacilli bacterium | reverse complement strand
CTCCATTTGCGGGTTGGCAAATATTAGAGCCTTATAGGCTTAGTTAAATCCACGTCTTTTAGGCGTGGATTTTAATTCTTAATTACTAGATGTGTTTTTATAAGTATTAATTAAATTATTCATATATTTACCATATTGTGAATCAAGCTCACTATCAATAATATCTAAATCATATTTATCACGATAATATTTAATTGCATCCGCAATTAAACTTGCATCACTACTTAACTTATCATTAGTAATACTTTCTTTCATACTATCAACTGAATCATCATAACTAGCTTTATCTCCAGTTTTAGTTTTTAAAATAACATGATATCCTAATTCTGTTGTAATAACCTCTGTTGAAAATTCCCCATCTTTAAGTTTAGAAGCCGCCTCAACTAATTCATCATAATTACCACTTAAAGAACCAATATTAATTTCTCCTAAAGATCCACCATTATCTTTTGTACTTTCATCTTCAGAATTATCTTTAGCTTGCTTTGTAAATTCGGCATTTACATCATCAGCTTTCTTTAAAGCCTCAATTATGCTTTCAGCTTTCTTTTTCGCTTCACTCTCGGCTTTTTCTTTATCTTCATCACTCATATCATCTGTAACATCAGGTGTAATTAAAATATGTGATATAGTCATATTCGGATAAATACTTTCATCATAATATTTCTTTAATTCATCTTCTGTAATATTATCACTTACATATTTTTCAATCGCTTCATTTTGTAAATAACTTAAATATAAAGAATTTTGATAAGCTTCAATAGAACCTATACCTGAAGAAGTAAGAGCTTGTAAAAATTCATCTTCTGTTTCATAATTATTTCGCATTTGAGCTATATATGCCTCAGCATAACTATTCGCATCATCTAAAACATCATCAAGTTCTTTTTCAAATATATATTTATCAATCATATTAAGAAGAGTATTTAATCCATAACTATTCTTAATTTCTTCATAAAAATCATTTGCACTTATCATTTTTCCATCATTAAACTTAACTACTGCTTCATCTCCATTAGATAAAGTAGGAATTTTTCCACATCCACATAATAATAGAGCTGATACTCCAATTAAAAAAATCTTTTTCTTCATATTTTTCCTCCCAATACCTAAATTATAACAACTAATACTTTAAAAAACAAGACTTTTCCATAATTTTATTAGTTATGGAATAATTGCCCATCACCAAAAATAAACTTTCACGTAATATATAAGTGAAAAGACTTATAAAGGAGGAATGATATATGAATAATTGTGGATACGGTAACGGCATTGGCGCTGCGATAATCTTAGTATTATTTATATTATTAATCATCATCGTAGGAGCATTCATTTAGTCTTTTTTAAAATAATCAAGGAGGTGTCCCATGGGATGTTGTAGTAAAAATAGTTCTGGAAACAATAATTGCAACAATGGTGGAGGCGGTTTTGGCCTTCAAAATAGTGCCTTCCTAATAATTGTTTTATATATACTACTTGCCATAATTCTCGGCGGATTAATCTTTTAAAGAGGGTAATCCTCTTTTTTATTTACAAAAAATACTTGATTTTATATCAATAATATTGTATATTAGAAATATAAGTTAGAAAAGTATAATACAAAGGGATGATTATTTATGAATAAAAAATTAGCAATAATAAGTGCAATAACCCTATTGGGGGGGGGTATATTATATCTAAATAAACCCCAAGAAAGTAATAATACTAAAGAACTAACAAATGAAACTTTAAAAATAGAAAATAGTATGGCAATATATTTAAAAGGTGATGACAATAATTATCATCAAATAAGTGCCATACCCGAAGGTAATTATGTTTTAAATACAGATGAAACATATTGTACTGAACCAGATAGTGAAGATAAATTAACAGGAAGAGTAGCATATGACAGTGGTACTCAAACTTTAAGCATCTCAACATTAACTAAAAAGAATACTAAATGTTATTTGTATTTTGATGAACTAAGCCCAAGTGAACAAACATTAAATATGCTAAATCAATCTTCACTTGGAGAAGTCGAAAATTTTTCTGGAACAGCTTGTGGAGGAAGTTGTGATTTAGATGAAAATGGTATATATGAAGCCGAAGATGATTATGGAACAAGTTATTATTATAGAGGAACAGTAGATAACAACTGGTTAAAATTTGGGAAAGCAACAAGCGGTAAAGAAACCGGTGATATTTGGTGGAGGATCATCCGAATCAATGGCAATGGAAGTATTAGATTAATATATGCTGGAACATATGCAAGTGGAACACCACCAGTTGCCGAAGATGTAAGAAATTTAATAACTCCAACAAATGATGTTGGAAATAATTATTATCCACGATCAGTATATTTTAATCAAACATACAATGATAATAAGTATGTAGGATATATGTATAATAATACTCCTACAGCATCAGCAAATTTTAATGATGCACATGTGGTAACAAGTAATAGTACAAAGAGTACAATACTTAATCAAATAGAATTATGGTGGAATCAAACAAATTTATCTTCATTAATTGGTAAAATAGATGTAGACGTAGGATTCTGTAGTGATACTCAAGTTAATAATACAAGCGAGACATGGCTGAGTGGGGATACAAAGAGAGGATATGGAACTCAAGATACAGCCTATGGAACATTGGGACGCACGATGCTAAATGGTACATGGAGAAATGAACAAAATCCAACATTAAAATGTGGACTAGATCCAAAAACAAAGACAATAGAGGCTCTCCAACATTTACTGGGGAGTAAAAGAAGGTTCTCACCAACATTTGGTGGGGACTTTTTTCAACTAAGCTCCA
>CANQHE010000072.1 GCA_947623735.1 uncultured Bacilli bacterium | reverse complement strand
ATATTGTACTAAAAAACTAGACTAAAATACAATAGGGTTGTATAATAAATTTACGAAAGTTTAGGTGTTTTTATGACGATTTTAGTAACTGGTGCTAATAAAAACTTAGGTTTTTGTGTATCTAAGAAGTTAGCTAAACTAGGTTATGATTTAGTTTTAGTATATGATAAAGATGATAAAGCTAAAGAGGAATGTGTAAATGAATTAAGTAAATATAATGTTAATATATTATGGTATAAACTTGATATTAAAAATGAAAACCAAGTTAAAGAAATGTATAAAGAACTTGAAAATAAGGGCATAAAGCTAAATAGCTTAGTTAATAACGCTGCTATTTATCAAGACAATGATATTAAAGATAAAAGTGGTGAAGAGTTTGAAAAAGTGTTAACCACTAATGTAGTTGGCACTTTTCTTGTCACTAAATATGCAATTCCTTTACTTGACCATTCATCAAGTATTGTCAATGTATCTTCTACTAATGCACTTGATACTAACTACCCAGAAGCCATCGATTACGATGCTAGTAAATCAGGAATTATTTCTCTAACCAAAGACTTTGCCAAGTGTTTAAGCCCTAAAGTACGGGTAAATACAGTGTGTCCAGGATGGATTGATGGGCCTAGTACGAAAGACATGAATGAAGATTTTAAAAACGAAGAATTAAGTAAAATATATTTACAACGATTTGCTACCGAAGAAGAAGTAGCAAATGTTATAATCTTCTTATTAAGTGATAAAGCAAGTTATGTAAATAATACGATTATTAGAGTAGATGGAGGAATGTAGATGAAAGCCGAAAAATTAGTCTTAGAAAAAGAACAAGAAATAAAAGATGAACTAAATAAACAAGAAGAAATTTGTTTATTTAATAGTAAAAAAGTAATGGAAGCATTTTCGGAATGTAAGTTATCTGCGGCCCATTTTGCATCTACTAGTGGTTATGGTTATGATGATATTGGAAGAGACACTATCGAAAAAATCTATGCCCATATTTTTAAAGCCGAAGATGCTTTAGTAAGAAATCAATTTATTTCGGGAAGCCATGCTCTTAATGTTACTTTATTCGGTTTATTAAGGCCAGGTGATACGCTGCTTTCTATTACGGGCCTTCCATATGACACCTTACACGAAGTTATCGGTATAAAAGAAAACGCTAGTTCCCTAAAAAGCTTTGGCGTTAAATATGAACAAATTGATTTAGTAAATGATGATTTTAATTATGGCAAAATAAAAGAAACCTTACAAAGCAAAAAAATTAAAGTAATAGAAATTCAAAGAAGCAAAGGTTATGCTAATCGTCGTAGTATTACCATAGATAGATTAGAAAAAATAATTAAATTTATTAAAGATATAGATAAAGACGTTATTATCATGATTGATAATTGCTATTGTGAATTTGTAAGTACTAAAGAACCGATTGAAGTAGGAGCTGATATTTGCGTCGGTTCTCTAATTAAAAATTTAGGTGGCGGTATTGCTCCGAATGGAGCCTATGTAGTCGGAAGAAAAGACCTAATAAACTTAGTCGCTGAAAGATTAACCTTACCTGGTGAAGGTAAAGAAGTAGGTCCTTCTTTAGGTGTTAATAAACAATTACTTGAAGGTTTATATCTCGCTCCTAGTGTTGTTACTAGTGCTTTAAAAACCGCTACTTTAGCTAGTGCGGTCTTAGAAAGTTTAGGGTATGATGTCAGCCCTAGATATAATGAAGAAAAAGCCGACATTGTTCTAAGTATTATTTTTAACGATAAAGATAAACTAATTAAATATGTCCAAGGTATTCAAAGTGCTTCTCCGGTTGATGCTTTTGCATTACCTCTTCCATGGGATATGCCAGGATATGACGATCAAGTTATTATGGCCGCCGGCTGCTTTACGCAAGGCTCTTCTATTGAACTATCATGTGATGGTCCAATAAGACCTCCTTATATCGCTTATATGCAAGGAAGTTTAACCTATGAATATGGTAAACTTGCTATTATAAAAGCTATCGAAAATATTTTAGACTAATTATTTTACTCTCTTTAATTGGAGAGTATTTTTTAACTCATCATATTTTTTAACTGTTAAATTAATAATAGCAGATTCACTATTTTTAGGCAGGATAAACTTTTCTTCAGCAACCTTTCCATTATGGTAAATCATAATTATCGCTTCATCATTTCCATCAGTATGATAAGAATAACCAATTATAAAATCGTCATAGTGACCATCTAAATAATATAAACTAAGTTCTTTTAAAAGTTTATAATTCTTTTCATTATATTCTTCGTTACTTTTTAAAATATTAATATTACAAAATTCAATATCTTCAAAATCGATATCGTCATAATATTCTGTTTCGATATTAATATTTTTATAAAACTTTGGTAATCTTGAAATTAATTCCCAATCATTTTTCCCAGCTAAAAACAAAATATTAAGATAATCATCTCTATTTTCTGCTAAACTACTAATTAAATAACCTCTGATACTTTCGTTATCTATTTTAACCTTTTCCATATTACTACCTCACTAGTTAATTATTATAACATATAGTAGGAGAATTAACTATTTAATATTTTTATTTTTTCATACCTTATATTAGGTGGTTAATCACCAGTGTACACAAATTAGAAAGGAGTAATATGCAATATCCAGTTAATTATATTGTAGTTACTCAAGGTTTTCACCAAGGCAAATCCATAGACTTTGGTTGGAATAATAAATACGGTGGCAAAAATCAGCCTATATTTGCTGTTGATAGTGGTATAGTATGGAAGATTGAACGCCAACAACTAGGGGGAAATGTCGTATTTATTCTTCA
>CANQHE010000071.1 GCA_947623735.1 uncultured Bacilli bacterium | reverse complement strand
TCTTTTGTTTGGCTATTTTAATTATACCACTTTTTTATTTATCAGTCATTATGTTTAACACAACCTTTTAAAAAATAAATGTGAAGTTACTTATGTTAATAAAACCCATATTGGAACTAAAAAAACAGAACATAAAAGAAGAGGGGGAAGAAAAACGGACCAATTGAAAGCTTCTAAAAGTAAGATTGATTCTGGAAATTTGGGGGTAGCGTTTGTTATTTCGGGAGAACAAGAAAGATTGCGCTCTTTAGGGTTGGAAGATTTAGCTTTACAAGTAAAGTCTATATATAAAACAGATAAAGATAACATTACAAATGATGGAGATGGCTACGACGTTTTAAGTTTTAATGATAAAGGGGAACCAATATATATTGAAGTTAAAACTTCACTTACTAATAAAAGTGATAATGTTGTTTTTAATATATCAGAAAAAGAAGTAGCGTTAATGTATGGTAATTTGGAAGAGTATGATAGAGACCATGCCTTTATATATTATGTTTATGATATTGATATGGAAAATCATAAGGCTAAAATATTTCCAATTGACGCCGATATGTTTAGCGAATATGAATTAAAACCAACTATGTTTAAAGTTAATGAAGAATATATAGAAAATTAAAAAAGGAAGAGTTGCTTCCTTTTATTTTTCAATTAATTTATCTAGACTGGTATCTAACGCTACTGAGATACGATATAAAGTATCAACAGAAAAAGTATTAGCAACCTTTTCACTTTCGATTTGTCTTATAAATTCATGTGATAAATCTACCATTTCAGCTAATTGTGCGGCTGTAATTCCTTTTTCTTTACGATATTTTTTAATATTTTTTCGGATAGTTCCGTAGATATCATTATCAAATTTTAATTGTTTCAAATTGTATCACCTAGATTAATTGTAAGCTATTACTAAACAAAAATATGTAAATAAATAGTGTACAAATATGCATGTAAGCTATTGACTAACATATTTTTCTATGATAGTATAAAATTATCATAGAAATGGAAGTTGGGAAATGAAAAGGAATAAAAAAATAATTGTTGTAGTATTTGTAATGTTATTAACAGTAAGTATAGCTTTAGCTTATTTTGTGGGAAAAACATTACTAGATGGAAAAGGAGCAAGTACTACTGTAACAACCGCTAATATTCATGGGGCTACATTAAAAGTAGAAGGAGAATTAAACTTTAATGCAGAGGGAATGTTACCAGGACATAAAGATATTTCTAGAATTAAAGTGACTGCAACCGGTAATAATGAACTAATACCTTATAATTTAATATGGACTGGAACAAATAGTTTAGCCACAAATTTAAAATTCACCGTTTATAAAACAAGTAGTCAAATCGAAACAAGTTCAAATTGTAAAAAACATGATGAACAAATAAGTGGAGGAAGAAAACTATATGAGACATGTGAAATCCAAAACGAAAACCAAATGGGCGAAATACTAACAATAGGAACAATCCAATCAAGTGAAGAAAGTATAAAAGTAGAATTAGCCAAAGATGAATTTATCAATGCCACACCCGATGGCCAAATCGTATATTATTATATTATAATTGAATATCCAAATGAAAATAATGACCAATATCCACAAGATAAAGGAGGCTCATTTAATGGAGTAATAAACGCTGAGGCAAGTGATACAAAACCTGACATAAGTATTTTAGCTGCATATGTAGAAAATGAAGAAACAGGAGAATATGAGAAAACAGATGAAATACCGCAAGAAGGATATATAATAAATCAAGAAAGAACAGTTTGTAATAATGGAGCCAAACCAACATGGGATAGTAAAAATAAAGGGTTATTAGTAACAAGTTTTACAAAGAGCAAAACCGAATGTGAATTATATTTTGACATTATATCATCATATAATGCTTTAACAAGTTTAAATTTATCTATTCAGGGTACTTTAAATGGAGCAGTTAAAGGAACAGCTTGTAGCAGTGGATGTACAATAACTAATGAAAATGGATTATATGAAACAGAAGATGATGATGGAAAAAGTTATATCTTTCGTGGAACAGTAGATAATAATTGGGTAAAATTTGGACAAACCAGCAAAGGGCAAGACATGTGGTGGCGAATAATCAGGATAAATGGAGATGGAACCATAAGATTGATTTATGCCGGTGAAGGAAATATTGCCTCAAATAATAATGGTAAAAATGCAATAAATGGTGTGGCCTATAATTTTTCAGAAGCTTTTAATACTTATGTAGGATATTATTACGGTTTAACAGGAGGTACAATTTTTTCTCAAACTCATTCTAATAGTAATCCAAGTAATATAGCATCACAAACAGAAAATTGGTTTAAGGATGATACTAATTTAAATGAAGATACACAATTGAATCATATCGATGAAAATGCGGGTTTTTGTAATAATAGACAGATAAGTGAAGTTGCCAAAAAATGGTGGTCGGGAGAAGGAACTGCAAATAGAGGAAATGGTGCAATAGCAACAGCATATAAAGGATTTTATAATACCTTTATTACAAGTGTTGGTTGGATGAGCGAACTGAATTATGTAGATTTAAAATGTAGTAGTTCAGATGATTATGAAAATAATGCTGATTATCAAAGAGATTACTATACATGGAAAGAGCATGCAACAAGAGGTAATAAAGTTTTAAATTATCCGGTAGGACAGATTACAGTAGATGAATTAATATTAGCAGGAGGTTTTGGTGGAAAAAATAATGATGGTTTCTGGTTAAATTCTGGAACACTGTATTGGACTATGACACCACAATATTTTAGTGGCACTAATGCTTACGTATTTTATGTATATGAAAATGGCTTTATTAACAATGCTGGTGTATCTGGGAATAGTCCTGGTGTGCGTCCAGTAATAAATTTAAAAGCGGATACTCAATTTGAACCTAGTAATAATAGTGGAGATTGGGGAACAAAAGGAAATCCATACATAGTAACAGATTAATAAATCTTGCTCATAATGCTATATTATTTATGGGCAAGTAGGCCAACCCTTTACGGCCTAACATATTACAGAGTGAAGTTTAGACTTTACTCTTTTTAGTGT
>CANQHE010000070.1 GCA_947623735.1 uncultured Bacilli bacterium | reverse complement strand
TCGTATGAGTGCTGGTAAATATTAAAGCCTTATAGGCTTAGAGAAAACCACGCCTTTTAGACGTGGTTAGTTATTTAATATGTTTAGGATAATCTATTTTACCTAGTAAATAATCAGCGGAAATGTTATAGTTTTTGCAGATGGTATATAGTGATGGTAATGATATTAGGAAATGGCCTTTTTCATATTCAGTTATCATGGTTTGAGCTATATTTAATTGTTTAGCTAAGTCTTTTTGGGTTAGTTTATTTTGTTTGCGAATTTCTTTTAAACGAGTACTACTTTTTAATATATCAAAACTTGAATTACTATGATTATATTTTAAATTATTACTAAATTTTAAAATATAATCTAATGAAACACGAAAATAATCACAAAATTTTATCAAATGTTTAATTGGTATGGTAGCGTCTCCAGTTTCATAATGACTATAAGTATAAGGAGATAAGTTTAAAATTTTGGCAAAATCTTTTTGTTTAATATCATGATAAGTTCTTATTTCTTTCATTCTTTCTTGATAATTCATAATATCACCAATAAGATTTTATCATAAAAATAGACTATTTAAAATATTTAGGATTATTTGTTTTGCCTAGTAAATAATCGGCAGAAATGTTATAGTCTTTACAAATAGTATAAAGTGAATGAGTGGAAATTAAAAAATGACCATTTTCATATTCGCCAATTATGCTTCTAGCAACATTGATAATATTGGCTAGATTTGCTTGCGTTAATTTATTGGTTTTACGAAATTCTTTTAATCTTTTTCCAACTTCTATGGGATTAACATTAGTTTTATTTTGAGGATATTGAGGAGTTTGAGTAAAATTAAAAGCATAATCTAGAGAAATATCATAATAATTGCAAATAGTAATTAAATGTTTAAGAGGAATTATAACGTCTTCATTTTCATAGTGGCTATAAGTTTTATAATCTATATTTAATATTTTGGCTATGTCTTTTTGAGCAATTCCAATTCTTTCTCTCTTAATTCTTATGTTTTGATATAGCATATTTATCACCATGATAATTTTCTCATGCTTGAACCATTTTGTTATAATTTATCGCAAAATATTGGAATTTTTCTTGACTTTTAACATATTAGATAATATAATTTTAACATAAAGTAGAAAATTCTAGTGTAAAGGAAAGATGAGTATATGAAAAGAATAAAAGTTGGATTAGTATTAGTAATTATGGGTTTAGTTATATCAATAATATTTATAAATAAGCCAAATAATACTTATAAAACAGTAGAAGAACATATACAAGAAGGAAATACTATTGCTTTTATGAAGCAAGAAAAAGATGGTTCATATACAAAAGTAGATGATATTCCAACCGGTTATGATTTTAATAGTAAGAAAAGTATATGTAGTAACAATGCTACTCCAACCTGGGAAAATGGTAAACTAAAAATAAATAATTTAACCAGTAAAAATACAGCTTGCTATTTGTATTTTGATAGAGGACAATCTGTTTTGACATTAGAATCATTAGCTTTAGAATCAAAAGGAATAATTGGAGATATAACAGGCCCAGCATGTGATAATGATTCTAATTGTGGAGATACAACTATAAAGAGAATGAATCAGAATGGAGTTTATGAAGCTCCAGATGATGATGGTACAAGTTATATATTTAGGGGAACGGTTGATAATAACTGGGTAAAGTTTGGACAAACCACAAATGGAGAAGATATATGGTGGCGAATCCTACGAATTAATGGTGATGGAACAATAAGATTGATATATGCAGATACCAATAATTCTCTTCCAAATGAAATTGGAGAAACTACTCAAATATCAATTAAAGCTTATAAGGAACAACCATATGGCGATAATACGTACGTTGGATATTATTATGGAACAGCTGGAGCAGATGATTTTAGCAAAACTCATTCAAATATAACTCCAAATACTATTGCTTCAGAAGCAGAAGATTGGTTTTCAAAAAGAACAAAATTAGATGAAACACCATATATAAGTTATATAGATGAAAATGCAGGTTTTTGTAATGATAGAAAAATAACTAAAACAGCAAGTGCAAGTAGTAATTATCATGGAGAAGGGTATGGAGTAGAATCAACAGGGTATGCTTCTTGGGGAAGAATACAACAAGATGGAAAAACTCTTTCTTCATTAAAATCAACATTTAAATGTAGTGGAGAAAATACAGAGGGCAATTTTGAAAATAATACTGATTATAAAAGAGACTATTATACATGGAAAGGCTATGCAAAAAGAGGAAATCAAGCTTTAAATTATCCAGTAGGACTAATTACAATGGATGAAGCAATACTAGCTGGAGGGTTTTATAATAAATCTAATACAGGTTATTGGCTATGTACAAATCAATATTATTGGACAATGACTCCGCATTATTATAATTCAGGTGTTCGTATATTTGTTATGAGTTCAAAAGGAGAGGCTGGTAGTGCTGATGCTTCTGGAGTAGTAGGTGTGCGTCCAGTAATCAATTTAAAAGCCGATACTAAGTTTAAAACTAGTGTTGGAGAATCTGAATGGGGAACAAAAGAAAATCCATATATAGTGGAGGTAACAGAATAATGAAAAAGAATAAGAAATTAGTAATAATAGTATCTGTACTTCTACTTGGGATAGGAATATCTTTAGCATATTTCTTAGGAAAAACATTATTTACCGGAGATGGAGCCACAACTAAAGGAACAGTCGCAACCTTAAATGGGGCAACATTTACCATGGAAGGTGAATTAAAATTTAATGATGAAAGTATATATCCAGGACATAAAACAGTATCAATAATTGTAGGAACAGCAACCGGTGATAATGTCTTAATACCATATAATATAATATGGACAGGAAATAATGGATTAAATACAGACTTAAAATATACAGTATATAAATCAAGTGAAAAGAAGAGTGTAGAAGCAACATGTGAAAAGAAAACAAAAGTAAGAAATGGGAAACAATACTTAAATGAAGATTGTAGTATAAGTAATTTAGAAAAATTAGACAAAGTAAATGAAGGAACAATAGGAAAGAAAACCGAAAGTACAGAAGTATATGTAGCAAATGAAGAATTTATCACAGC
>CANQHE010000069.1 GCA_947623735.1 uncultured Bacilli bacterium | reverse complement strand
ATTTTAATATTTTGTTTCATAAGTTTCACCAAGAATATCATATCATATGAAAAGCAATTTTTTTGTCGAATAAAAAACTTTAACCAAAAAAGATAAAAGTTATAACAAAAGCTGCGATAATGCCCATTAAATCAGCAAAAAGGCCGACTGGAAGTGCATAACGAGTTTTAGTAACTTTAATACTACCAAAATAAAGAGCTAGAACATAGATAGTAGTGTCCGTACAGCCTTGGATGGTAGAAGCAAGTCGACCGATAAAACTATCCGGACCAAAATTTAAGAAAATATCATTCATAATCGCAAGTGTTGCGGTGCCACTTATGGGCCGAAGTAAAGCCATAGGAATAATATCAATAGGAATATGACTTAAAGTAAAAAGCGGATTTAAAAATTTTAAAGCCCACTCTAAAAAATTACTTTCTAAAAAAATATTAACCGCAAAAACCATCGCAATAACCGTGGGAGCAATGCCAAAAACCATGATTAAGCCATCTTTTGCCCCCACTAAAAAAGTATCATAGACATTGACCTTTTTATGAACACCATAAATGATAATTAGAAAAACAAAAAGTGGAATTATTATTTTGGATAGTGTGTTCATTTATGATTCCCCTTTCGGATAAAATAATCGAGCGTCAAGCCAGAAATAGATGAAATGGAAGTAGCAAGAATACTAGTAATAATTATTTCAGTGGGATTAGCTGAACCACTCATAAGCCTTAAAGCAATAACTGTGGTGGGAATTAAAGTAACTCCGGCCGTATTTAAAACTAAAAAAGTAATCATAGCTTCCGAGGCAGTGCCCTTATTGGGATTATCTTTGTCAAGTTCTTGCATGGCTTTTAAGCCAAAAGGAGTCGCCGCACTTCCAAGCCCTAACATATTGGCCGCAATATTAGAAGCAATATAACCTAAGGCTTTGTGGTCTTTATTTAGGCTAGGAAAAAGTTTACTTAATAAAGGATTTAAAAAACGAGCAAATATTTTTAATAAGCCAGATTCTTCCGCAATTTTCATGATACCCGTCCAAAGAATAATTAAAGGCATCATTTCTAAAAGAAGATTTACCCCACTAGTTGCATGAGTTAAGATACCACTATTGATGGTTTCAATATTACCACTTAATAAGCTATAAACAATAGCAATGACAATTAAACCAACCCAGATTATATTTACCATTTAAGCCACCCAAATAGTTTTTGCCAAAAACTTTTTTTACTTTTTGTAGAAGATTTAGAGGAAACGTTTTTAGCATAGATACTTTCTTTATGTAAGAGAGTATCTTTTAACATTACTTTAGCTTCCCCAATTTTAATATTATCCGCAACAGAGGGATATTTATAAAGAGTTATATCTATTTTTAAAGAAGAAGCTTCTTCTTTGGTTACTAAAGCATAATAGTCATTTTTAATATAAAACTCGAGATTTTTATAATAAGTATCATCAACTGTAAAATTATTTTTATCTAAAGCTAAAATAGCGTCGTATTTCGCAAAATAAGTTTCATAAAGTTCTTTATGGTCATTAAAGTCATTGCCATCGTTTAGAGTTACAATGACTAAATCTTTATGGTCACGACTAGCCGTGGTAACGAGAGTCCTTTTAGCCGCATTAGTATATCCAGTTTTACCACCAGTCGTATATTTATACATGCCAAATAATTTATTTTTGCCTTCCCAGTTATAAGTTTTTAAATTACTTTTTGCCGTGTAGGATTTCGTCCCAAAAATTTCCCGGAAAGTTTTATTTTGCATAGCCACTTTGGTTAAAAGGGCCATATCATAAGCACTAGAAATATTGCCAATTCCATTGGAATCAAGACCATGAGCATTAACAAAATGGGTATTTTTCATGCCAATAGTCGCTGCATATTCATTCATTAAATAGACAAAATTATCCATAGAACCCGCGACAGTATTGGCAATAGCAACGGCCGCGTCATTACCACTTCGAAGCATGAGGCCATACAATAAATCTCGAAGTTTGATTTCTTCTCCGACCTCTAAATAAACACTAGAGCCATAAGCTGCTAAAACGTCTTCATCGACAACCACAACTTTATCTAAATTACTATACATGATAGTAACAAGGCAAGTCATAATTTTGGTGATGGAAGCAATTAATCTTTCATCATGGCTATTTAAGTCATATAAAACCCGACCACTATTTAAATCCATAACAATAGCTTTTTCAGCACTTAAAGCATGGATATTAAGCGGAAATAAGAAAAGACAGAGACTTAAAAAGATTACTTTTTTCATAGACTCACCCTATTTAAAGTGTATGATAGAAAAAAGAATTTTAATACAAAAGAAAAAAGCTTATAAGTTAAGCTTTAAGATATTTTCAGAAGCGATACTTAAGTCTTTATTAGTGGCTAAATTTTTAGCAATTAACGAATCTAAATAAGGGCCATAGTTTTTAATTAAAGCGTCGGCTAGTTTAGCATGATAAGTTTTTTCGAGGGCTAAAAGCTGGGTAAGTTTGGTACTTTCATGCATAAGACTATTTCTTGCAGAAGTATTTTTTTTACGAGCTAAAGTAATAGTGGCTAGTTCTTCTTCTTTTTTAGTAATAAGGGGAGTATTTTGGTGAGCAATTTTAGTAAAATAGTTATTTACGAAAGGAAGAAGAGCGCGACTTAGGCAAAGAATTAAAGCATTAAAACCAATTAAATAGAAAATAGGTTTTAATACGAAGCCAAAGTAATAATAAATAGCATAGTAAATTAATAAAGAAAGTAAAAAAGTAATTAAAGGTGCTATTTTAATAGTGGTAGAATAATTTTCTTTTTGGTTTTCTTGTTGTAAATTTTTTATTTCATGAAGTTTATCACTAAAAGCAATGGATAAATCTAATTCCTCTTTATTTAATTTAGATAACTCGCTTGCTAAAGTTTGCAATTTAGCTTCATAAGTAGCAATTTTTTTTCGAGAAGCAAGTAAAATTTGAAAATATTCTGGCATGATAATCCCCTCTTTTGGTAGATATATTACCATAAAATAGGAATTATTGCAAGAAATTAAAAAAAGAGGCCCTAATTAGTGTTGTTATATTACAATTGATGTGAAACGTTTATATATAAAAAAAGTGATTTAAGTTGTATAATTGAGTTGAACCAAAA
>CANQHE010000068.1 GCA_947623735.1 uncultured Bacilli bacterium | reverse complement strand
AAGAAAAGCCTAATTTCAATAGAAATTAAACTTTTTTTATTTCTTCATCTGTCAAACTCGGGTTATAACATAAAAATTGTTAGAATTAAAGAGTTAGTTTTAGAGAAAGATTTATCGTTTTTGCTTGAAAGAAATTATAAAAAAGCCTCTATTCTTAAAATAGAATAGAAGCAAGTTTTAAAGAAAAACTTTTGGTTGTCAATATTATTATATGATATTTCTTTTTAAATTACAACAAATTTAGTTCTTTTTTTAAACCATCTTGTAATACTTTGGAAAAATTTAAGCCTTTTATATCTGCTAAATTTTTTAACCACTCAGGCATGGTAACAGTTGTATTAACTGTTTTTGATGATATTTTTCTTTCATGTTCCGCGACATCTAATTCAACCATAGTTATAAATTCGTTGTTTTTTACTTTTATATTCATATAATTAATAGTTGGTTGGGGAAGATTATCTTTATATTCTGGCAACATATTGTATAAAGCATCTTGAGCCATGTAATATGCATCATCTAAACCATCACCAAATGTAAAAATATCTTCAAAATCGATGAATTTTACATTATATTTTTTTCCTTCTTTTGAAAATATAGCCGGATAAAAGTATTTGTTCATGATTTTTTAATTGATTATCAATACTCACAGAGATTATAATTTAATCCCTGTAAGTTTCAAGATTTGTGATAAAGTACCTTTGGGAATGTCGCCTTTGTGATTGGGTATTATGCAAATTTTGTTGTCTTTTTTGTATTTCATATGCGAGCCTTTTTGACTTACTAATACCCAACCATCCTTTTCCAGTGCTTTTATCACTTTTTTGACAACCAATAACTTTTCCTCCTTTCTTTTATAATTATATCATCTTGCTTGACACGTGTCAACACATATTTTATTGTATGCGTTTTTTTGATTTTTATTCATTTTTCATAGGCTTTTTTAAAAATATTTAAATTGTTTTTTAATATAATATGCATATATATTAAATGTATTTATTTCTTTTGTTTATTTTTCGTTGATGATTTTCTTTTTTAATATATTTTTTGATTTATAGCTGGGATTTGGATAAGAGAATTTTTTAATATTATTTAAGATTTATATGTCTAACGCTATTCTATTATTATTTCACACGTTGCAATTTCTTGAAATTTTTTAAATTTTTCTTTTATTTCATCTGGAGCATCTTTTTTTAATATATATTCATATTTATCAATGATTAAATATTCTTTTATTTCTTCGTATAATTGTATTGCATCTAAACTCATAACTTCATTCCTTTCAAATACTTCCACAATTTTTTTCTAACTTATTGGGTTTATTTAATTTCATATTTTCAAAAAACTTTTGCAAAAAAGTGTTGTTTGAATTCTAATTAGTTTAAATATCGTTTAAAATAACATAGTTCTAAAACCATCTTCTTTAACATCAAAAAATACTTTTTGTTTTAATACCATTTAAGATAACATAGATCTAAAACCACAACCACAGATTAACATTAATACTACAAGTTTTAATACCATTTAAGATAACATAGATCTAAAACTATTGATTATTCCGAGACTTATCAGAACTTGTTTTAATACCATTTAAGATAACATAGATCTAAAACAAAATCATACCAACTATTTAAAAATTTATCGTTTTAATACCATTTAAGATAACATAGATCTAAAACTTATATGACTGAAGATTGTAGAACATGGAAGTTTTAATACCATTTAAGATAACATAGATCTAAAACAAAATAAAAGGTATAATCTATTTGATTACAGTTTTAATACCATTTAAGATAACATAGATCTAAAACGGACGCTTCCAAACTACCCCAAAAATTGTAGTTTTAATACCATTTAAGATAACATAGATCTAAAACTTTTCTTCGCTGTCAAGGTTAGTCGTATTGGTTTTAATACCATTTAAGATAACATAGATCTAAAACTTTGAAGTTGGGCGATATCGTCAGTATTTTGTTTTAATACCATTTAAGATAACATAGATCTAAAACATAATCCGCCGTCGTAACCGGTAATGTTATGTTTTAATACCATTTAAGATAACATAGATCTAAAACGATTATATTTGACGAGTTTATTTTGGAAAAGTTTTAATACCATTTAAGATAACATAGATCTAAAACGATTGATACCCAAATGAAAAAGAACGCTGAGTTTTAATACCATTTAAGATAACATAGATCTAAAACAAAGAAAAAGGCCATAGATAATTTAATGGAGTTTTAATACCATTTAAGATAACATAGATCTAAAACAAAGAAAAAGGCCATAGATAATTTAATGGAGTTTTAATACCATTTAAGATAACATAGATCTAAAACAGGTGGTATAAGATAGTATCTAAAGTTATAGTTTTAATACCATTTAAGATAACATAGATCTAAAACTATTGATTATTCCGAGACTTATCAGAACTTGTTTTAATACCATTTAAGATAACATAGATCTAAAACTAATGTTTCATGTGATATCGACAAAAAACAGTTTTAATACCATTTAAGATAACATAGATCTAAAACACCTTTAAAAGTAAAGTGCCAAAAACCTTTGTTTTAATACCATTTAAGATAACATAGATCTAAAACGGTCTATTGACTTTAAGAAAAGATAAAAGAGTTTTAATACCATTTAAGATAACATAGATCTAAAACGATACTTTGGTTAATAGTCTCTATTTGCGTGTTTTAATACCATTTAAGATAACATAGATCTAAAACATCAGAAGTATCAGGTAGTTGACTAGGGTCGTTTTAATACCATTTAAGATAACATAGATCTAAAACCTCAAATTTGATTTTAAATCATAAATCCTTACATAGAAAAAGGTTTTAATCTTAATGGTATATTAATCTAAATTATCGTTAATATTATAACATATATTCTTCTAAGTTGTCATCAATAATTAATTTCTTTTCATATTTCTTCTTCTAAGTTGTCATCAATAATTAATTTCTTTTCATATTTCTTTGCAATTCCATAGCTTTGTGAATCAATTAAGACAATTTTTACTTTGTTATATATACTATATTTATATAATTCCCGAGTTTGACAGATGAAGAAATAAAAAAAGTTTAATTTCTATTGAAATTAGGCTTTTCTTTTTATTCAAAGTAT
>CANQHE010000067.1 GCA_947623735.1 uncultured Bacilli bacterium | reverse complement strand
GTACTTATTATTAATAAAGATGTATATCTTTATTTGGAAGTTCAATTGAACTCCCTTTGTTTTTTAGTTAACCTATTAAGCAGTTTTTTCTTTAATTTGTTCTGCAGTAATTGTAACTTCAACTTTTACAGCTTCTTTTCCTTTAGTTGTATAATCTGTACCTAATTCTCCAGAACTTTTATCTTTACCATTTCCTAAATAAGTATCAGTTTTATTTTCTTGCTCTGCACTACTAGAATCTTCAAAATCCCAATACCAGTATAATGTATAATTTCCTGTTAAATCTGCATAACTTGTATAGTTAGGTTCATATTCTTGGTCGCCTAATAGAGCAGCAAATGTTCCAGCAAAATCTGATTGACCTTTAAATGATTCTTTATCTTCTGTAAATGTATTTGCATCATATTCTGCTTTTTCTAAGAAAAATTTAATTTTTCCTGTATTATCAGTAATATTTGCTGTTACTCCTAATTTAAAAGCTACTTCTGGAGCATTTGAAGCAGAGATACTAAAAGTATAATATCCTGATGCGCCTGGGGCTATAACTTTATCTGTGTCACTAGCTTTAATGCCAGCAGATGAGCCTGATAAAATATAACTATCTTTAAATAAATCAACTTTATTAGTTGTATTAATACCCCATTTTGCTACTCTTGCTGTATCACTACTTTTTACAGTACTTGTATATTTAGCATAAGTACCAGCAACTTGAGATGCTGTTACTACTACTGCTACTAATAATACAGCTACTGCTATCATTTTTTTCTTCATTCTTTTTCACCTCCTCCATTTATGTATTTTTGCATAAATTTTTATGCATAGGAATTTATGCTTATTCCTAATATATGTAAACGTCATAAATGACTGTTTACCGAGGTTAAGATTAAGACTTTTTACTAGTCTTTTTTTTCGTAGAAGAACTTGCTTTTTCTTGTTCTTCTTTCATACGTTTATATTCTAAAAATTCTTGTCTTTCTAATTCTCTTTGTTTCTTAGTAGAAATTGAGAAACCTATAATAAATACTAAAGTAATTCCTAATAATAAGATAATTATTGTAGTAGGTTTACTTAAACTATTCATAATAGAACCCATACCAGGGAATCTTAAAACAAAAATTCCTTCAACATCATCATATTCAACCGCATTCTCATCTTGAGTTTGGTTGTTATCACCTTTAGTGATAAAGTAATTTTCGCCATCTCTTTCGACAATATCAATAATTCTATGCGTTGTAACAGTATCTTCTGCATCTCTAAAAGCTATAATATCATTTACTTTTAAAGTTTTAGGGTCAACTATTTTGGTTAAAATTAAATCTCCTTTAAAAATTTTAGTTTCCATAGAACCGGATAAAACTATAAATGGCTTATAACCAAAGACACTTGGTATTTCGTCTTTATTATTGTTTGCTTGAATCATTATCCAAATATTAATTACTAATATTGGAACTAAAATAACACTTATTGCTATTATTAACCAGTTACTAATCTTTTGATACCACTTTTTATCTTTTTTCATTAATACATCTTCTCATTTCTATAATTTTTTCTTAAAACTAATACATATGGTTGTTCTTCATAGTTTGATATATTTTCATATGTAGTTTCTTCCTTAGTTTCATTTTCTAATTCTATTTCTTCTACTTCATTAATTGTATTTTCTGATAATTCTTCTTCGATAAAATCGTTTTCTTGTTCTTGTTCATTATTAATTTCTGGTATAATTTCATCTAAATTTGGTTGTTCTTCAAAAGTAGGTGTACTTTCAAGTGTTGAATCTAATTCCTCATTATTTAGTTCATCATCAAATATTTCAGGACCATTAGATTGTTGTTCATAAAGAAATGTTGTTTTTACCCAGTCGCATTTTTTACATTTTTCAGTTTTCATAACGCCTTCTTGATAAAAAGTTTCGTAATAATCATGACCTTTGGTTTCTTTATGAATTTCTTTGCCACAATCGTTACAAATAGTAACATCATAATAACAATCTGTATCATTTCTATCAAGAGATTGTTCTTCATGGCGAACACTATTGTGTTCACATTCTAATGGTTTTACATAACCACAGCCAGCATTTTGACAATTTTGATTGCCTTCAATATAAGAATGGCTTTGCGTTATTTCATTACCACAAATACATTTTAAAGTTTCATTATATTCATTCCAACTATCAATTTTATATTCATGAGAATGAGGTGTTATTTTTAAATAATCACAAGTTTCACATTGTTCTTCAATACGATAGAATTGATTTGAATTGACAGTTGGAGTTCCTAAAGTATGAGGAACAGTTACATATTCACTGCAAGTTTCGCATTTATAATATTCATAATTTTCATCATAATGGTCATAAGCGCCTTTAATATGAACATGTTCGGCTTGAACTTCTTTAGTATATCCACAACTAGGATTAGTGCAAGTATAAGTAATTGTATCTCCTACTCTATTTCCATTATCAAAAACATGCGCCACTTTATTTTCAGCTTGGTCATCTGGACATACCCAATATTCATAGGTATCATCAGTTCTAGCTAAAACGGAATAATTATGAGTATGAGCTGGGGCTATTGTTTTAGTATAAGAACATTCAGGATGTTCACAAGTATAAGTTGTACTGCCATCAGGATTAACTGAAGTTTTAAGTTTATGAGGTTCCTTTTTTACGGCATTATCTGTACTACAAATCCAGTATTCATAAGTATCATCATAATAAGAAAATTGATAATTATGAGTATGGCTTGGGGTAGAAGATGAACCACCATGACTATGACTAGAGCTTGGTTTTTTAGTTTTGGTATAATCACACTCAGGATTAATACAATTATAAATAGTATTACCATTTTTGTCCTTTGTACCATTATCTAAAACGTGTTTTACTTTGGATACTTTACCACAAATACATTCATGATATTCATATTCTTCATCATAAGTAAACTTAGATTCGTAATCATGGATATGTTCTCTAGTTTCGGTATAGTCAAAATCTAAACATTTTCTTTCATCTAATTTAGTGGTTTTATTATATTGCCAAGAAGAAAAAGTCATATCTTTAGTAATATTAGATACTTCTACTTCATGATTACAAGAACTACATTTTTTAGTAGTAATTGTTGTATAAGTATAATTTTTTAAATCTTTAGTAGTAGTAGTTTTAGTAACATATTGATGGTCTTTAGTTTCTATTTCACCACAAGCACAAGTTCT
>CANQHE010000066.1 GCA_947623735.1 uncultured Bacilli bacterium | reverse complement strand
TGGCGAAAAGATATTATAGATTATTCATATGTCTTTTTCAATGTTGAATTGTTGCACTTCATTTTTAAATTAACATTAATTAGGTAATTTGACTTTTTCTTTTGATTGTGGTATATTGTTACCAGATAAAGACCCATTGGCGCTGTTATTATTAACAGAAGAGCCACTAATTACGGGTCTTTTTCTTTGCTCTAATTTACCAACATTATATATTGTGTTTATTGTTTCATTTTTACCAATAGACATAGTTATTTTATAATAATCACCATTATTATCTTCAAAAAAAGCGCTTCTATAATCGAAACCATTTTTTGCAAAATTATGATTCTTGTAATCAAGGATAGAGGTTTTATTAATTTTTTTAGATATTTGAGCTAATTCATCAATATGTACTTCAGCAAGTAACTTTGTATAAAATTGATTGTTATCCATATACTGTCTATTACCATTATTATCTATAAAGTAATTTCTAAATTTTGCTTTACCAGCGGTATCTTTTGTAATTGTTAATATTTCACCATTATCTGTTAATACATTAACATCTTTATTATTACGAATAATATCATTTATGTAATTTTCAACTTGTTTTTCCCAATCTAAAGGATTATTTCCTTTTATTACCTGTCTATCAGCTTTAACATATTTTCCTTTACTATTATTCTCTATAGAAAATTCAGTACCTTTTTGTATATTATTAACCATTTGCTCATGTGTAGTATTTCTATAAGCTGCCTCCCATTTATTCTTTAAATCTTTAATAAATAAAGATTCATATTTATTACCAGTTATTTTATTTGCAAGTGATATTATAAAATTATAAATTTTTTTAAATATACTTGGCTTTTCTAATGATAAATTATTAATAAATTCTTTATTTCCAAATAATTCTCCAGAAACATTTGCTAATAATTCACTTGATATATCATCTTTTTTATATGTTACTTTTAAATCGTCTAAGACTTGTTTAAAAAAAGTATGTTTACTAGCATAATCTAAAACTAATCTTTTCATTTCTTTAGTTTCAATCGCATGGGATATTTCATGGATTAAAATAATTTCTCCCCAAATTTGAGAGTAGGGATTAATTCTAATTTCTACTTCTTTATCTTTATTTTTAATTAAAGCATTAATACTTGGTACTTTTTTATCTTCAACATTTTTATCAAAAATAATATTATAATTTTTATCTTTAATTACTTTTTCACATAATTTTAAAAATCCCATCATATAAGCATTATTTAAATAGAAATAAATATCTGCACTACTAATTAAATTATTAATTTTATTATCCATAAACCCACCTCTAGTCTAACTAAACTATATCATACATATGTTTATATGTCAAATAAAAATTTAATTACCAATTAAACATATCAATATAAAATAATTCTACTTCTTTTGCATATAATAATCATAGGCAACATTGACATTGTCTTGTGATTATGTTATATTATTGCCAGCAGTTGGAATCGTTAATGGGTGACTTTTCTAGTTTCCTGGGATTCCAACTTTTTTCGTATTTACAGAATGAATATAAAATCTTCCATTAGAATTGGGCACTTTTCTAATATCTATATTTACCATATATTGTTTGCCATCTATAGAGATTGGATGCTCTAAATAATAATATGTTGCGGGGCTCTTAACATTATGATAATTAGAAGCCTGTATCGCTCTTACATGCCCATATTTTATCATTTTAGCTAAAGAATCATAGTTGCTAATTTTATTTTTTTTATTTATATCCGATAGATTTATTAACCATATTTTACATATAATATTAATTAGACAACTTGACATTGTCTTTGGCTTGCAATATACTATTATCAGTAAAAGAACTTGCTGCGGGAATTAGACCCGTACCTCGTTCTTTTTTTTGTTCATATATTTTTTCTAATACATTCTGATTGATATTATTTTTTATATAAGTATTTAAATTTTCTTTACCATAAATAGACATTATACGATTGACATCTAATTTTATATTATTTACATTGGTACTTGTTTCTATTTCTATGGGAACAATTATATTATTCCCTTTAGCATCTTTTATTGTGCTTATTATCAAATAATTATTACTATGTTTATTTTTAAAAATAATTCTCGGATTATCTAAACTATCTATTACTTTAACAAATACATCTTTTCCTAAACCATGATAATGATCTTTAGACATAACAGATAATCCTAAATTTTTAGCCTTTTTAGCTGTCAAAATATTTTTCCTTATATGTGAGGGATTTTCATACATAGGAAGATTTTTTATCCCGCTTTTTACTAAAATATCTGGAGTATAATCTCTTAATTTTACAGGATTTCTTTCTTTTATATTATTTAATACATTATCTATATCATTACTTAAATTCCTGCTTACATGGTATTTTGTACTATTAATAATACTAAGAGCTTTCTCATTAGTGGGCTTTCTATAAGCCTTTTCCCATTTATTTTTTAAATCTTCAATAAATAACTCTTTATTTCTATAATTAATTATTTTATTTTTAAATGAAATTATTATATTATTTATTCTTTTATATATCTTTGGCTTTTTTAAAGATAAATTATTAATAAATTCTTTATTTCCAAATATAAAAGAAGAAATATCAGCGAGAGCTTCACTCATATATTCCCACTTTATATCTAACCCATAATATTTTTTTATATATTTATAAGCAAGTTTTTTTAATTTCTTATTTTCAATCGCATGTGTTATTTCATGGATTAAAATAATTTCTCCCCAAACTTGAGAGTAGGGGTTAATTTTAATTTCTACTTCTTTATCTTTATTTTTAATTAAAGCATTAATACTTGGTACTTTTTTGTCTTCCACATTTTTATCAAAAAGAATATTATAATTTTTGTCTTTAATTACTTTTTCACATAATTTTAAAAAACTAACAATATAAGCATTATTTAAATAGAAATAAATATCTGCACTATTAATTAAATTATTAATTTTACTATCCATAACCCCACCTCTAGTCTAACTAAACTATATCATACAAATGTTTATATGTCAAATAAAATTTTAATTACTAATTAAGCATATAAATATAAAATAATTCTACTTCTTTTGCATATAATATTAAGTAGGCACCTGTTAAGATTTTTTTAAAATGTCCCATTTTGTATTTTGCGATGCAAGTGAATTAGTAACAAATAAAGACGAGCTTTATTTGTGAAAATATTATGATTAATGAAATCTAAAAAGCAAGGGTCATGATGAACTCAACTATGTTTCGC
>CANQHE010000065.1 GCA_947623735.1 uncultured Bacilli bacterium | reverse complement strand
TCATAATTTTTTAAACTTATTTTATTTATTGTCGTATAAACGTCCACTATTCCTTTTAAGTCATCATTAATATAAGTAATAAACGTATAGCCTGGCGCGGAATATTCTTCTACAGCACTAGATGGTCTTTCTATTATCCCCACCACTGTATAAGTAATAGTTTGGGTATTAATTATTTGTTCGTTATCTCTCTGATATGGATTATGTTGTTCTAAACTAATACCATCATTACTAATTCTTTTTCCCACATTTAAAGTAATTGTATCGCCAATATTTAATTTTACACGACCATTAGTTTCTAAGTGGGTTGGAATTAACAATTCATTTCCATTTTCCGGTAATCGTCCCTTAACTAAATTAATAGCCAATTTGTTTAAAGCTTCTTTCGAAAATGCTTTTACATATACATACGGTTTATCTTCATTTTTTATTCCCGCTAATTTAGCGTATCCGATATTTTTAGTGACATAAAAACTTTCTATTCCTCTCGTTTCTTTTATAGTTTTTAAGCCTTCCTCATCTACATCATAGAAAGCTACATGATAATCGCCTTTTTCTCTTTTTTCAAAGTTAATTAAAGAGGCAATTCCACTAGCATACATTGAAGCGACCGCGGTAATTAAAGCAACGGCAAGAATTATTCCCATAATTGTTACAATTGTTCTTTTTTTATTTAACTTTAAGTTCTTGATAGTTAATTTGTTAAGCAAGTTCATTCTTACACCTCCTTAACAATTTTTCCATCTTCTATTTTTATAATTCTATCCGCTACTTTAGCAATTTCCATATTATGCGTAATCATTATAATCGTTTGTTTAAGTTCTTTATTCGACTTTTTTAATAAAGCAACTATCTCTTCACTTGATTTTGAATCTAAGTTTCCTGTCGGTTCATCCGCAAGAATAATCGTGGGATTCGTAATTAAAGCCCTACCAATACTTGTTCTTTGTTGTTGTCCTCCAGATAACTCATTAGGTAAATGTTTTCTTCTATTTTCTAACCCTAATAAATTAAGCATATTATCTAGTGCCTCTTTATTTACTTCTCTATTATCTAAAGCTAGAGGAAGCGTAATATTTTCCTCAACATTTAAGATTGGTATTAAATTATAGAACTGATAAATTAACCCTATTTGTCTTCTTCTAAATATAGCTAATTTATCATCATCAAATTGGTATATATCTTTATTATCAATAAAAACATGCCCACTAGTTGGTTTATCTAAGCCTCCAATTAAATGCAACAAAGTAGATTTACCAGAACCAGAAGCCCCGACAATAGCCACAAATTCTCCTTTCTCTACCATAAAAGATACATGGTCTAACGCGACCACTTTTGTTGTACCTTTCCCATAAATTTTAGTTAAATCTTGAACTTTTAAAATTTCCATAACTAAAACTCCTTTCTTTTTCCATTTTAATTATATCAATCTAAAGTTACAACTAAGTTACAAACTAATTTTTTCTTTAAAAAACTTATAAAATTCCTAAAATAGTAATAACATAATTATTATTAAATTAAAATACTTTTTATTTAATTTATACATATCTTCTATTAAAACTCTCTTCCTATTTATCATTTTATAAATTGCCTTTTCAACTTTACCTATGATATAATACTTTAAATGTTACTAAATGAAAGGAAGAAAATAAGATGAAACACGAAATGAAACTACAACCCGAGTATTATACTTTTATTCTTAAGGGCACTAAAAGAATTGAAATAAGACTTTTTGATGAAAAAAGGCAAAAAATTAAAATTGGCGATACAATTAAATTTTTAAAAGAACCAAAATTAAACGAATCCTTTAATGCTAAGGTTATTGGCCTATTACGATACAACACTTTTGCGGATATGTTTAAAGATTTTGATATTGCTATTTTAGCCGATAAATCTATGACAAAAGAAGAATTAATTGGTGTTCTTGAACAATTCTATCCTAAAGAAAAACAAGAACAATATGGTGTTTTAGGAATTAGAATTGAATTAATATAAAAGACTATCAATTTTACTTGATAATCTTAACTATTATTTATTATCTATTATCGCAAACTCCACCAATACTTATAATATAATCTTCTATATCTTCAAGTAAATTATAAGCATTATCATAATCATCTAAATTAATGTTCATCTTATCCATTAATTCTTTTTCTTCTTGCTTAGTACTATCATCTATAATCCTATAACTAGACGGTTTATTAGAAAAATCCGAAACACAATGGGGAACTTCCAAAAAAGCACATGATGATTTAGAATTTAAACAATATGGAGTTTCTAAAAATTTTTTAGTTTCACTATCATCACATACCTTATTAGTAAAAACCATAATTTTTAATCTTTTACCATCTAAACTACAGTTACTAGTTATAGCACTTTCCATTTCCTTTTCCATAAATTCCATCAAATTAATTTGAGAATGATAATTGTATTTTTTATACGCAATATACCCGGCAAGTAAAATAACTATTATTACACAAAGAACTATTATAAGTCTTTTTAATACCTTATTATTTTTTATTTTCTTATTAATGTCTTTTATCATTTCTCTATCGCCTTTTAGTAAAATATCTAATGAAACATTAAACTTATCACTAATCATTACTAGTGTTTCAATATCAGGATAATTATTGCCATTTTCCCAATTTGAGACTGTTTGGCGTGTTACATTTAAAATTTCCGCAAACTGTTCTTGTGACATTTTATTATCCTTTCTTATTTTTAAAATTTTATTACCCAGATTCATAAAATTTCCTCCTTTCATAAGAACATAATAAAACATAAGTTAAGAATATTATACCAAATTTATTTAACATTACTAGCAAGAATTTCTTGCATATTAAAAAAGACTATCAATTTTTTGATAATCTTACTGTAATTTGTATTACTTTTTAACTCTTAAATCCTTACAAGTATCTAATACTATATCTCTTAATTTTTCTTGGTTATCTATATCATCAACTAAATACATAGGTTTAGCCCTTTCATAAGGAATAGATTCTCTCATATTATATTTTTTATTACTATCTCCTATTTTAACCAGTAATCTATCATCATATATTCCACCAAATAATATTCCATTATAATAAAGTAAATATTCTCCCATCATTGATTTGCAAGTAATGTTATCTAATAAGTTTAATTGTTCTAATACAAAATCTTTATACTCCTTTGTTGTCGCCATATTATCACTTCTCCCATTCTTTCTTC
Organism: uncultured Bacilli bacterium; assembly: GCA_947623735.1. Taxonomy (GTDB): domain Bacteria; phylum Bacillota_I; class Bacilli_A; order RF39; family UBA660; genus Caccenecus. The sequence continues at coordinate 187 of CANQHE010000065.1, read as the reverse complement.
CAAATTATTATTTGTTCCACTAAATATTATATCATTTTTTACTTAATAAAAAAACTAGATAACTAATCTAGTAATAATCATTTTGGTAGCGACGGAGGGAATCGAACCCACGACCTACCGGGTATGAACCGGTCGCTCTAGCCAGCTGAGCTACATCGCCATGTGTACTAATAATATATCAAAAATA
>CANQHE010000064.1 GCA_947623735.1 uncultured Bacilli bacterium | reverse complement strand
TTAAAGCTAAATTAGAAGAAGCCGGCGCAACTGTTGAATTAGTATAATTTACTCTTATATATTTAGAAGATGACCTAAATTTAGGTTATCTTTTTTATTTTCTCATATAAATAACATTTGTTAGATATTATAAAATATATTTATATATTAAAATAATTGCTAAAAAGGAAATTTTATAATATAATTATTAAAGCGAGGTGTTTTATGAAACTAAATAATAAAGGTTGGGGCTTAACCGAAATGATTATTATCTGTTGTGGTATTTTATTTTGTTTATTAATTATCGTTTATTATGTTAATGTTTTTCGTAGTACCGAAAATAAAGAAACCACTTATAAAGAACCTATAAAAGTTCCCGAAAAAAGTCCCGATGTAACACCAAATCCCGTTGATTATGAAGATTATTTAATTTTATTGCAAGAAAAAGCTATAAGTTATGTTTTAACTTTTGATAATCTAGAAGAAGAATCAACTCTTTATGTTCCTATTGCTGATTTAATAAATAATAATTATGTTTCAAAATTAGAAGACTGTGATGGTCATGTTAATGTAAATAAAATAATGGAAACTTATAAAGCTAGTGCTTATATGACTTGTAGTGAGTTTAGTAATGAGGAATAGTTATGAAACAAATGCGTGTTATATCTATTGTTTGGGGTGGTTTTTTAGTTTTGTTAGTTGTTTTACTAACTATGTTTGGCTTTAAAATAAAAGATAAGAATTTAAAATATAAAGAACTAGAAAAAAAACTAGTTACTGTTTCTGAAGAATATGTTGAACTAAAAACTTATTACCCCCAAGGTGAAGATAAATTAAAAATTACTTGGAAAGAACTTGTCTCCAGTGATATAATAGACGAAGATGAACTAGAAAAAAATAAATGTAGCGATGCTTATATCATGGTTTATTTAAAAGATATGGTTTATCACTTTGATGCTTACTTAAAATGTGATGAATATACTACTAAAAATTATAATAAAAATTCTTGAGTCTCAAGAATTTTTGTATCGTTAAAAAGGAAGTGTTGGATATGGCGATAACTAAAGAAGAACTCGCAAAAGAACATAAAATCTTAAAAGGGGTTTTAAAAAAGATTAATACTAAACTAGAAGAATCTGGTTTAAAACTTGATGTAGAAGAAGAAAAAAGACGCGAATTTTTAAACTACGCATGGGAATTTAAAGACCAAATGGACCGTGGCGAACTCTATGCTCTAAATAGTGCTACTTCGCAAGATGAAAAACGTTTTAAAGATGAATACGAATACTTTAAAAAATTAAACCGTATTAAAAATAATCCGTATTTTGCTTCACTTCTTTTTAAAGAAGATAATGGGACTAAACACGTTATCTATATTGGTCTTACTTATCTTAAAGATAAGCTTTTAAATAACATTATCTACGACTGGCGCGCTCCGATATCTAGTATGTACTATGATTATGAAGTAGGTCCTGCTTCCTACACCGCTCCCGAAGGGGAAATTAAAGGTGAACTAACAAGGAAAAGACAATATAAAATAATTGATGGTAAACTCGTAAGATTATTTGATAATGATCTAAATATTAATGATGATATGTTACAAGAAGTACTTGCTACCGAATCTAGCGATAAAATGAAAAATATTGTTAACACTATTCAACAAGAACAAAACTCTGTTATCCGTAATATTCGGGATAAAAATTTAATTGTTTCTGGTATTGCAGGTTCTGGAAAAACTTCTGTTGCTCTTCACCGTATCGCTTTCCTTTTATATAAGATACCTAACTTAAATAGTTCCAATGTCCTAATATTTAGTCCAAACCAAATATTTACGGAGTATATTTCCAATGTCTTACCCGAACTTGGTGAAGATAACACTCTCCAAACCACTTTCCAAGATTACCTTATAAATAGTATTACGGGTTATAAAAGTGTAGAGTCTTTCTTAAGTTTCATAAGCCGTTACTACCAAGGTGAAAACCCCAATCCTGAACTCACCACTTACAAACAAAGTGATGAAATCATTTCCGATTTAGATAAGTTTGCAACGTGGTTTTCCTCTAACGCTAAATTCAAAAAAGGCTTCACCGAAGGGGAAATTCATGAACATTCAGCTGAAGAACTAAATGAATTATTATTAAAAAGATACAGTAAACTTCCATATTTCGATCGTTTAGATGAAATTGCTACGAAATTGTGTGAAGCTGATTATAAGGGCAAGAAAACCAAAATTAAAACCTATCAAAAACTTATTAGAAAAGCTTTAGGTATTAATCTAGATATTAAAAATATTTTTGTATTATTCTTTAAAAGTAAATTTGCTAAAATGAAAATGACCGAAACTGAAATAAAAGAATTTTTAAATTGTAGTGAAATAAAATATGAAGATGCTTTAGTTTATGTGTATCTAAAAGGTTTACTAGCGGGCTTTAATTATGAAAAATATATTGAACAAGTGGTAATTGATGAAGCTCAAGATTATAATAAATTACAATACTTAATTATTAGTAAGATATTTAAACGAAGTAACTTCACGATTCTAGGAGATGTCAATCAAACAATTAATCCTTATTATAAATATAAATCCTTAAAAGACTTAGATACTATTTTTAAAGATAGTAAATACTTAGAACTATTAAAGACTTATCGATCTACGGCGGAGATTATTGACTATACTAACAAGATATTAGGTCTTAATCACGTAAGTGCTATCAGAAAAGAAAATAATGTCCCTGTTTTAACAATTAATACCTATGATGAATTAATTTCTAATGTTAATATCTTAAAAGATAAATATAAAAGTGTGGCAATAATTACTAAAGATGATGAAAGTGCTAAAAAAGTTAGTGAAAAACTGGGTGATGACTTTGCTTTAGTAAATAAAAATAGTGTTTTCTTTCAAAAAGAACGAATTATCATTCCAGCTTATGTTGCTAAAGGTTTAGAGTTTGATGCGGTGGTAGTTTATAGTGATAAAAATTCTCGTTATACCTCTAAAGAACGTAACTTACTATACGTCGCTTGTACGAGAGCACAACACCAACTAATTATCGCCAATATTAAATAGGAGTGTCAACCAAACACTTCTTTTTGTATGAAAACTAGTAGTTTATGGTATAATTATAAATAGAAGATTAGGAGGTAACTTTTATATGAACAATGAAGAAGTTAAAAATGAAACTGTAATTCCTCAAAAGAAACAAGAAAAAAGTGGAATGGGTGCTATAATTGCTATGTCTTGTTTATTTCTATTGGTTTTAGCTTTTACTATTTTTATGGGTTATAAATATTTTGAAGCGAGAAATAAAACGGTTGAGATTGGCGATACCCAATATATTCATGTTAAATAAAATTTAAAAAATTTACATAAAAACACTTGACACGCATACAATGAAAATGGTATATTATGTATGCGTTTTTAAATGCGGTTCTACCCTAG
>CANQHE010000063.1 GCA_947623735.1 uncultured Bacilli bacterium | reverse complement strand
ACTTTAGCTTCAAAAGTATATAATTCGTTATGATAATTTAGTTCTAATTTATAGGCATGTAAGCCTAGACGATTTAGGGGATTAGTGGTACTTCCATATTTTTTATCACCAATAAGGGGATAGCCTAAATTACTAAAAGCAACCCTAATTTGATTTTTGCGACCAGTTTTAATACTTATATCAACAAGAGTATTATTATGAAAATAATTTAAAACTTCATAATTAGTAAGGGCTAATAAGCCAGTATTAGAAGCATAAACATGGTGAGTTTTATCTTCTTTTAAATATTCCTTAATCTCCCCTTTTTTAGGTAAAAGTTTACCTTCTAAGATGGCAAGATATTTTCTTTTAGTAATATTTAACCAATTAGCTTGTAAGTATTTTTTAACCTCGAGATTTTTAGCAAATATTATAACACCACTGGTATCTTTATCAAGACGATGAACAATAAATATTTTATTACTTTTATGTTGTTTTTTTACATACAAACTAACTTCATGGTATAAAGTATTGGTGGTTTTACCATCACTAATGGTTAAGATTTTAGCAGGTTTATTGACAACTAAAAAGTCTTTATTTTCAAAAATAATATCTAATTTTTTCATAATATCACCTACAATTTTAAAGTTAATAGATATTCTTTCATAGTTTTAGAAACACGATAACTGTCTCTAATTTTACTAATGGCTTTATTTTGAGTAAATTTATCTAAGTTCTTACGGGATAAATAAGTTAAAGTAGGACTTTCATATTTAATAAAGCACTCACAGATAAGCCAAGCACGGGCCATATTAACATAATAAGAAGAACTATTAGTTTTCGCAATAGACGTAAAAATAAAATCTAAGTATGACTCTTCTACATAGTAATTTAAAAGTAAAACTAACCCTACTCTTACATAATATTCTTGGGAAGAATTAATTAGTTTAGTAATAATGTTTTTAAAATAAGCTTGGTTTTCGGAAACAATTTTTAGACTATTACAGAAAGTATCACATAAGGCCCAGTTATCAATTAAAGGAAGATAAGCATTAAAGTAATCAATAAATTCTTCTTTATTAGTTAGAGAAGATATTACAAGACCCTGAAGCATAATGATTTCATAATAGTTAGATTTTAGATTTAGAAAAGATTGATAATTACCTTTACTAATAGATTTAGCTAGTTTTCTTAAAATGGGTATTCTAATACCTAACATTTGATACTTGGTAGATATAATTGAAGAATTAAATTTTTGATAAGATACTTCACTTATACTTTGTAAATATTTTAAGAAAGCTTTATAAGTTTCATTAGTCCAAGTAATATTTTTTAAATCCATAAATATCACCTCTTTAATTATAACAAAAACTAGCCAAAAAGGCTAGCTTGTAACATATCATGCCTATATATAAGAGTATGAAAAAGCTATATAGGCATGGTTATTTAACTATGTAAGGATTAGTTGTTGTTCCAGGTGTACCAGAACCTTCTAAGACTAGGTTGGTGTCGGCTTTTAGATTGATTACGGGGCGAATGCCACCAGTAGTGGTGGTTACGGCGTGAGCGCTGGGGCCTCCAGTCCAATACACATCGAACACATAAGCATGACCGCCACTGGGTTCCATGTAATATGGTGTCATTGTCCAGTAGTCCGTTCCAGAGTTTAACCAATAACCGGTATTGTTATTTTGTCCTGCAAATGCTCCAGCCAATATTACTTCATCTACTGTAATTTGGCCTACTGGATAATCTAAAGCTTTATTTCCTCTTGTTGCATGGCCTTTCCATGTATAATAATCTCGTTTATAATCCACATTATTTTCATAATTTTCTATACTACTGCTACATTTTAAATCTGGATATTGCTCATCTTGTCTCCATCCTCCAGCTTTTGTCTGTAAATTATACCACCCTTTATATGCTGTTGATACTGTTCCGGTTCCTCTATTTGTTGTTTCTTCTCTGGAATACCATTCTCCTGATGTTTTGCTTATTTGCCTATTATTGCAAAATCCAGCATTTTCATCGATATGACTTAATTGCATTGTTTCATTTAAATTAGTAGTAATACTAAACCAATTATTTGTTTGACTTGCTATATTACTTGCTGTTGTATTGGAATGTGTTTTACTAAAATCTGTACCTCCAGTTGTTCCATAATAGTATCCGACATATGTATTATCTTTACTTCCAGTACTATATGCTTGTTTATCTATTGCATTTGCTCCGTTTCCTGATGGTTCTGTTCCTTCTCCGGCATAAATTAGTCTTATAGTTCCATCGCCATTTATTCGGATGATTCGCCACCATATATCTTCTGAACTATTTTTAATTTTTCCAAACTTAACCCAATTATTATCGACTGTTCCACGGAATATATAACTTGGTCCATCGTCATCTGGATATTCATAAATTCCATTTTGATTCATATTCGTTTCATTTCCGCATTGGCTACTATCACTACATGATGGACCTGTTACTGAAGTTACTACTCCTTTTACTTTATTATTAGCTAATACTGTTTTTCCTGCTTCTTGTAATTTATCTCTTTCATCTATTCTATATGGGTTTTCTTTTGTTCCATTTCCTAATAATTTTAAATCTGATTTTAAATTGATTACGGGGCGCACTCCAGGAGCATCGTTTGATGTAATGTTACTAGTAAGATGACCATTATTATTTACAAGAAACATGTTTGCACTACTTCCACTAAAACTACGAGGGGTCATTGTCCAATAATATGATTCTGAATTTAACCAATATCCTGTATTGTTTTGTGCACCAAATCCTCCGGCTAGTATTACTTCATCAACTGAAATTAGTCCTACTGGATTTTCTAATTTTTGATTTCCTTTTGTTGCGTGACTTTTCCATGTATAATAATCTCTTTTATAATCTTTATTATTTTCATAATTTTCTGGACTACTACTACATCTTAAATCGGGATAATTATAATCTGCTCTCCAATCATTACTATTATTTAAAATTTTATATGATCCTTTATATGCTGTTTTTATGGTGCCTGTTCCTCTATCGTTTTCGCCTTCACTTGTCCACCATTTTTGAGCAGTATCACTTATTTGCCGGTTATTGCAAAAGCCGGTATTTTTATCAATATAGTTTAAATATTCATTACTATTTAATTTTGTATTATTCTTAAACCAATTTTCTGTTATATCTGCTATATTGCTTTTAGTGCTATTCGAGTGAGTTGTTTCAAAATTATTTGCATTTGCTGTACCATAATAGTACCCTACATATGTATTATCATTATATTCTGTATTATATTTTACTTTATCTATTACATTTTTTCCATTTCCATTAGTGCCAAAATTATTTCCTTCGCCGGCATAGATTAATCTTATTGTTCCATTTCCGTTTATTCGGATGATTCGCCACCAAATATCGTCTCCATTTGTTGTTTGCCCAAATTTAAACCAGTTATTATCTATTGTTCCTCTATATACATAACTTGTACCATCATCATCCTCAGCCATGTAAATGCCATTTTGGCTCATATTTTTTTCTCCACACTTTGTATTATCATTACATGATGGACCAGTTACTTCAGTTAATATTCCTTCATTAACTTCATTGTCTGCTAGTATTGATTCACAACTTGTTGCTCCGGCTGGACAATATTTATTATTTACCGGATTACTACATACTACTTTTTTATCATCTAATTTGGTGCAGACT
>CANQHE010000062.1 GCA_947623735.1 uncultured Bacilli bacterium | reverse complement strand
TTTTATAAAGCTTTTTAAAAGCAAGACTTTCGTCTTGCATTTTTCGGTTATTGATTTTTCTTTCGACATAAGTTCGTTTCATTTTTTATTTAAAATTTAAGGATGACTTTCCTATTATATTAAAAAAAAATTATAGTTTTTAGACTATAACTTTTTAAGATTATATTTTGTATATTTTAGTATTCTTTTTAATAAATTTAGTAATACCTATTATAGATAATAAACCAAGAGGTAAAACAATTAAGCCATAATTGATACCTGTTTCTGGTGTTTCTGGAACATTGGTAGAACAATCTTCTAAGAATTTATCATAACTTACAGATTTACCTTCACTATTATAATAGTATTTATCATCTACAACTGTACAAACATAATTAAAACATTTTTCATAATATTTTTCTTCAGTTATTTTATTACCATCTTCATCATAATATTCACCATCAACTATTTCACATGATGGATTAGTTGGTTCTTGTGGAGTTGGGTCTGGTGTTGGTTTAGTAGTTATAAGTTCCGGAACTTCAGGACTGAAATTGGCGGTACATTCCGTATCACTTAAATCACCAGTAAAGGTAAAATCAGCGATGGTAAAAGTGCCACTGTGGGTTGTTTTTGATTTAAAATCTAAATTAGTAGATAAACCATTATTGCTTACCCAGTCACTATTTGTTTTTATTTGTTCTAATGTAACATTTTCTAATATTAACTGGCCAGCGACATGATTAACGTTAAAATCGGTTGTTAATATTAAATGACATGTCATATAGAATGTTCCATCATCTAATTTTTCTTTGGAATCACAATAATAATTGTATTGATAACTTGATGCTTCAGCTTTAATAGGTATTAAAATAGTACTTAAACATAAAAGTATAGTAAATATTTTTTTCATAACAAAACCTCCCCGTTTGATAGTTAGTTATAATAATCATTTTTTAACTATTTGTCAAGAGTTTTCATGGTGTTTTGAGGTTTTATGGTGGGAAGTATTTAATTTTTTGGTATTTATTGGTATAATAGAGATGAGTTGATTTAAATGGATAAAGAAATTAAGAAAGATTTTAATTTTAAAAATTTATATATTATCTTTGTTTTAGGAAGTTTCTTGGGAGTTATTTATGAAGAAATAATTGGAATTATTAAATATTATTATAAATTTAGAGTTTTTAAATTTAGAGGAAGAAGAGGTGTTATTTATGGACCTTTTAATCCTTTATATGGGGCGGCTTTAGTTTTTATTATTTGGATACTAGGAAGAAAAAAGAGGGAAAAATATAAAACATTTCTTTATGGTGCTCTTTTAGGGGGAGCGATTGAATATATTATTAGTTTTCTAATGGAATTAGTTTTGGGAGCTAAATCTTGGGATTATACAGGAAGACCGCTTAATATTAATGGAAGAACAACTTTGATTTATATGGCTTTTTGGGGGTTAGCAATAATGGTTTTAATTCATTATATTTTTCCTTTTATTAGTGATTTAATTAATAAAATACCCCTTAAATTTAAGAATATTTTGGTTTATTTTTTAGTTATATTTATGACTTTTAATATGATTGTTTCTTGGACAGCTTTGGGTAGACAAGTACTTAGAAATAAAGGTTATCCTCCTTATACTTTTGTAGGTGAGTTTTATGATAAAGTTTATCCTGATGAAAGACTTAAAAAGGTTTATACAAATATGAAGTTTGTGAAATAGGTGTTTTATGTTGGAGATTATAGGTTTAGTTTTAATATTTGGGGCTTTAGGGATTTTAGTTATTAATAAAAGACTGGCCAAACTTAATAATAATTTTCCTAAAGTTAAAAGAGAAGATTTTAAAAAAGTAGGTATTCTTATACCAGCGAGAGATGAATCACTCGTTATTGAAGATTTACTTATAAGTATTAAAAAGCAATCTTTTAATGTTAATATGCAAGATGTTTATGTAATTGTGGAAGATAAAAATGATTTAAGTATTAAGATTGCTAAAAAATATGGGGCTAAAGTTATTGTTAGAAAGCATTTAGAACTTAAAAGTAAGGGGTATGCTTTAGATGAAGCAATAAAATATTTAATTGATAAAAATATTTACTATGATGTTTATTTTATAATGGATGCTGATAATGTATTAGATAAAAATTTTATTAAAGAAATGAATAAATCTTATGTTCAAGGGTATGATATTGCGATTGGTTATCGAAATTTAAAAAATGGAAATGATAGTTTAGTCGCCGCGACTTCAGGAATTACATTTACTATTATTAATTCTAATGGAAATGATTTAAAAAGTATGGAAAGTAGAAATGTTACTTTATCAGGAACTGGGCTATTTATTGTAGGTGATTTAATTAGAAAATGGAAGAGTTTCCCCTTTCATTCTCTTACGGAAGATTATGAACTTACTCTTTATACGATAGAAAATAATTTACATAGTGTTTATAATAAGAAAGCAATATTTTATGATGAACAGCCAATTAAATATAAAAATACGATTAATCAGAGAATGCGCTGGATAAGAGGTTATTTTAGTAATAGGAAAAAATATATTCCAAAGTTTAGAAAATTAATAAATAAAAATAATCCTAATATTGGAACTATTTTAAATGAAATAAGTGGAATGAGACCTTTTATAATTTTAATTATTGGAGTTTTACTTTATTTACTTAGTCAAATAATCAATATATTTAAAGGTATATTAGTAATTAGTTCTTGCTTAAAAATTTTAGTTATTATAATATCTTCTTATTTGGCTTTTATGCTCTTTACTTGGTTTGTAATCAATAAAGATAAGGACATTATTAATTTATCGGATAATCAAAAGTTTAAAGTTATTCTATTTAGTCCCCTATTCTTCCTAACTTATATACCATGTGCAATAAAAGCTTTGTTAAAAAAAGAAGTTGCTTGGGATAAAGTTAAACATACAAGAAGATGGAATGATAATAATTAAAAGCCTTTTTAGGTTTTTTTATTTGTCGAATTTTGGCGGACGATTTTTCTTTACATATTTAGACTTAGTATTTATAATAAATAATCGAACATTTAAGGCGAGTGTCTACCTCTTTAGTGTTCTTCTTTCCATAACTTTCTCCTTTACTTATTTAAGGGGGTTTGGTTTATGGTAAAGGAGGTACTAGGCGGTCATGGTAAAAATGATTTTATCTGTGATAATATTGTTTATAACAATTAAAAAGACACTTGTTTTTATCAATATAAAAATTGATATCAACACGAGTGTCTATAAAAAGAAATAAATTTTTGTAGGCATTTAGTCCTTAAATGTTCTACAATTTAATATTAACATAGTTTTTTTATAAATACAACCTTTATTCTTCTTTTAAAATATAACTATGATATATTTTTAAAAGAATGGAGATGGATAATGAATAGATTAAAAGAGATTAGAGAAGATAATAATTATTATCAAAAAGATATTGCTAAATTATTGCATATTGACCAATCTAATTATAGCAAATATGAACTTGAAAAGATTAATATACCTATTGAAACACTTCATAAGCTAGCTGATTTTTATAATACTTCTATTGATTATTTGCTTTATAGAACCGACGTAAGAAAACCTTATCCGAAAAGTATTTTAAATAAATAAAAGGGGCTGTAATGAAATAAAATAAATTCATTCAGCCCTTTTCTTTTTTTCTAAAATTATAAAAGCCTTGAAATCATAAGACTTCAAGGCAGTTTTGTGATACAATTTAATTGTTGAAAGAAGTTGTATCACATGGAATATT
>CANQHE010000061.1 GCA_947623735.1 uncultured Bacilli bacterium | reverse complement strand
AAGTTGTTTTTAGTATGCCTTAATTTTCCATTTTTTTACTTAATTCTCAATTAAAAACTTCTTATTATACATATAGCTTTATTATAACTAATAATTGGGCGAAAAATATGGCTATTTATCACCCATAAACACTGGCTTCATTCAAAACTGTCCGTAGGTAAGCCATTTTTAATAATTACCAAAAGAATATTTTACCAGAAGTAACTTTTTGTAAACAATGTAAGCAAAAAGAACTACACTCACTTGTTGTTATTTCTACTTCCATACGTAGCCTATGTTCCGACTACGTATGGATTAGTTTTTGAACCTTCTCCTCCATCACTTTGAGTAGTTATTTTTGTACCAGCTTTCAGATTTATTACTGGGCGCACACCATAGAAATTGCCGTTCACGTTGTTGCCGCCGAGGGCGCCATCATAATCCACACGGAACACGATAGCACTGCTGCCGGCAAAGTCATACGGAGACATTGTCCAATAATACCTATTAGTATATAGCCAATAACCATCGTTGGAAGATCCTCCGAATCCTCCTGCAAATACTACTTCATCACTGGTTATTAAACCTACTGGGACAGGCAATTTATTATTGCCTTCAACCAATGTTCCACTACTTGATTTCGTGCCTTTTGCACTTGGTCCTGTATACAAATCTCTTTTTTGGGCTGTTGTATCTTTTCCACATTTTAATGTTGGAGTTTGGGGATTTCTCCAACTCCCATTATACAATCTCGTCCATGGAGCATATGCTGTTTTTTGTGTTCCATATCCTTGTCCTGTATATTCTGATACAGATGTTGTATCTACCCCTCTATCTCCACAAAAGCCTGTTTCAACATCTATATATTGTTCAGCTAAATCTCCTAAATTTGTACTATTGTTATACCAATATTCAATTTCCTCTAATACTGTACTTTTTGTCTCAGGTTTATGTGCTGCATCATAGCCTGTACTTGCTTGTCCTTTTGTTCCGCCATACATATAACCTACATATTTATTATCATTATATTGTTCATTAAATCTTACAGCCATTCTATATTGGTCAGTTGTATTTATTTCAGTTCTCGGTTTTATCATTGTTGTATTTCCTGTTGTTGCTGGGGCACTTTTGGGGCTAGTGCTTGTTCCAGCATAAATAAGTCTTATTGTTCCATTTCCATTTATCCGAATAATTCGCCACCAAATATAATTACTACCAGTTTTATTCTTTCCAAATACTACCCAATTATTATTTACTGTTCCGCGGTAATAATAACTTGTTCCATAATCATCCTCTGCTTCATATACTCCATTTTCTTTTACTGAGCAATTACTACAACTTGGACCTCTAAACGTACCACCTTTTCCAGTTGACTGAGATTTTATAGTTTCACTTAATAGAGGCAATTCTTTTTCATCAAAAAACAAATAACACTTAGTTCCCTTTTTACTATATGGTTTGACACTTATTGTTTTATTTTTATTATCAAAATTTATTGTTAAACTATCATTTTGTACATCCTTAAAATTATTACTATCATCACTATATTTTTCTGTACAATAACTCATGTCTTGATTAAGTTCATAATTATCTTCTATTGTACTAACATCTACATAATTTTGACTACCACTTGTTTTAACTTTTATTTCCACCAACTCAAAATCCACTAAGGTATAATTAATTGTCCCACTTGCTAGGGGTACACTCTCCACCAGCTTATACTTCGCCCTTGTGGTAAGCATAAGGATAGTTACCCCTAATGCTATAAACAACACTAAAGCAATTACTACTTTTTTAGTAGTATTACTCTTTCTTAAAGTTTGAAACTCCATAATAGATATTAAACACTCTCCTTTACTTTCTTATTATAATATATTTATAAAATATTTCATTGCTTTCGACAAAACATATCAAAATATATTATATTTCTCTACTATATATTTCTAATATACAATATTATTGATAATATTTCAAGTTATTTTTTAAATTTCCCCATAAAAAAAAGGCCATTACTTAAGAGACTGCTGAAAAAGTAGTTAAAATTAAAACTGATATTTAGAATTAATTTCTATTTATCAGTTTTTTTGTAGGTTTTACAAAAAAGTAGAGAATATAGGTTATTATTTATCCTATATTCTTGTTTTTTTCTTCATTTAATTTAATTATTCGCCTCATATTGGCTAAAAAGAGCGTAGTTGCCCCTTGTATTGTAATACCTAATTTTCCACAAGCATTGGCTTCGTTATAATTATAATTATTCTTTAATTCAGCATTTTTAGCTTCTATTTTATACCTTTCTTTATATAAAGTTTTAAATTCTTCTGTTTCCATATAATCCATATGATTTATATGTGTATCATCTTTTATTCTTACATTATATGATTTTGTTTTTGATCCCTTTTTATAACAACCTTCTTTATAAGGACAATGCTTACATTTTTCAACATCAAAAAAGTAACTTTCCACATTTTGTCCTAGTTTTTTACTACCTGATTTTACTTTCCTAATTGCCATATGTCCTGCTTTACAAACATACATTCCTGCATCTTTATTATATACAAAATCTTCCTTATTTTTTCCACAGCCATGTGTTACTGTTTTACTTAATTTACTAACATTTTTTATATTATTTTCACTACAATAATCTAAATTATCTTTTTCTGAATATGCTCCGTCACCTATAATTGCTTCAACTTCTATTCCATTATTTTCACTTTTTTCTATCAATTCTACAAGTTCTTTTCCATCATGTTTTTCTCCTGTAGTTATACTAGCCGCGGTTATAATTCTTTCTGGTGTCATTGCTATATGTGTTTTATATCCAAAGAATGATGTATCTGCTGTCTTATGGCCAATTTTGGCATCTTGATCTTTTGAATATTCTATTTCATATTCTGTATCCATCATTGTTTCTTCTAATAAATCTATTTGTTCTTTTATTGCTGGTAATTTCATAAATCTTTTTTCTTTTTTTATTACTTTTAATAGTTCTTTTGTGTATTCTATTTGATCTTCTAGTAATCCTGTTGTTTCTCGCTTTTTAGGCATTTTATCATGCATTCTTTCATCTATCTTATATACTGATTTCCTAAGTTCTTTCGCTTGTCTTATTAATTCTTCTCTTGGAGATATATGATTATACATTGCATTTGTATGTGTTGAATCTACTATCAATTTATTCTTTAATTCTATTAATCCTTTTTCTTTTGCTATTTCTACTGTTTTACTAATTAATTTATCCATTAAATTTGTATCATTATCTATTAATCTCTCTCGACGAAATACTGTTAATAAACTTGCATCTATTAATTTAATTTCTTCTGGCTCATATCCTAAAAAGTATTTAAATAACATATCTGTTTTTGTTCTTTCGACTAATCCTCTGTCTGATAACTTATAATACGTTTTTAATAATAAATATTTAAACATTCTTATTACATCTTCACTTGTTCTTCCCATTGTTGTTGAATACTTATCTTTTAACATTTCAACTACAAATGAAAAATCTAGCATTTCATTTAACTGTCTCCAAAAATTATCTTTTTCTATTAAAATATCGTATAATTCATTATGTTTACTAAAACTTATTTCTAATTGGCTACTTCTTTTTAACATTTTATCACCATTGTCCTTACATTTCTATTATACCAAAACAAAAGACTACTGTCTCTTTTTACGGCTCTTCGAAATCTGGTGGGGAGCTAATTTTTATTTTTCTTAGATATTATCTAATTAAAACAGGTATTTTTATGTTAAATTTTTAATACCTGTTTTTTACTTGCTATTTTAATCTATTTTTTTAAAT
>CANQHE010000060.1 GCA_947623735.1 uncultured Bacilli bacterium | reverse complement strand
ATGATCTTTTTCCATATTTAATACTCCTTTTGAAAGTGGACAATTTCATATTACAATAAATATTAGAAATTGTCAAATAAAAGTTTTTTTGTAAATATAATGTCTTGTTTACTATTTAATTGTAAACTTGTGTAAATCAATTATAAATTGCGATATTTTAAAATTAATGATATAATATTGAACATAAGAGGCGATTAAATGAAAAAGTTAAAGAAAATATGGCAAGAAAATAGTGTATTATTAGTATTACTTTTAATACTTATTGCGTGTTTAATAGCGATATCAGTAGTAGTTGTTACTTATTTTGTCGGAAGTTCGAATACGAAATATGGTGATAGATTAGAGGGAATAGAAAAATATCCATTTAGTGAAGATACCCAAAAAGAAATTATTAGCAAAATAAAACTGGTAACACCAAAAGAGGGTGAAGAATTAAGTGAAGAAGAAGATCCAAATGTCGAAGATGTTAAGATTGAGGTAAGCGGCAAAAGAATAATTGTTAGAATAACATTTAAAGCCGGGACTACTCTTACCGAAGGACAAAATAAAGCTTTGGCTTCTTTAGATTATTTTGATGAAAAAACTTTAGAGTTTTATGATGTTGAATATGAAATTAAAGCCGATAAAACAGAAGAGGCTGATGGATTCCAAATATCTGGGTCACATAATGCGACTGGGAGTGGAGGAGTAAACTGGACAAGAAATACAATGCCTAAAGAAGAAGAGGAAGAAGAAGAGTAGGAAAGTTTTATGAAAAATAAAAAAAGTGTTGTTATTACGATAGTTGTTATTATTCTGATTGTTTTAACAGGTCTTATTACGTATAATATTTTAACTGATGAAAATAAATTATCAGCTGCGGAAAAAAGATGGATTAATAAAAATATTAATACTGTGCAAAATATTAATGTCGTTAATGATGTAAATATATTTGGAAATACGGGTTCAGGAGTATTTTATGATTTTATAAATGATGTAGAATTACAATATAAAATAGAACTTAATCCGGTAACTTTTAATTATGGAGAAATTAGTAATGGTCTTACTTTAGGAGTTAAAACTAATATAAATGATAATGATAAAATATTTTATGATGACCATTATGTCTTAGTTAGTAAAAAAGATGAAGTTTTAGATGATTATGCGAGTTATAGTGGTAAAAAAATTGGGGTTATTAGTAAAGATTTAGGTTATATAAGTGGTTATTTAACCGGAGAAGAAGTTAGTCTTACGGGTTATGATGATAAAACTAAATTATTAGAGGCTTTTAATAAGGGAGAAGATATAAATTATATCGCGGTTCCGCTTACAATCTATTTAGATGAAATACTTAAGAATGATTATATAATTGTTAGTCATTTATCAGATGTAAAACTTTATTATACAATAAGTGGTAGTGGGGATGAATTAAATAGAATATTAAATAAGTTTTATAATAATTGGGTTGAAGATAACTTAGAACAATATTTTAAAAGAGCAGAATTTCAATTATTTACTGATTCACTCGGGATAAGTGATACCGAAGTAGATGCGATGAGGAGTGTTACATATAATTATGGGTTAATTAATAATAGTCCTTATGAAATACTTATGAGTGGAAATTATGGGGGTATAGTGGCAATGTATCTCTATGATTTTGGAGAATTTGCTCAAGTAGAATTTAATTATAATAAATATAGAAATGTTAATACTTTTAAAAAAGATTTAGATAAAGGAAAGATTGATTTATATTTTAATTATTATCGAATTAAAGATAATTATTATAGTATTGATTCAAAAATACTTGCAGAATATAGTGTAGTTGCTAGTAAGAGTGATGGATTAGTTGTTAATAGTATTAATAGTTTAGTTAATAAAGAAGTATATGTAGAAGAAAATAGTTTGATATATAATTATGTAAGTAATATAAAGGGAGTAAAGGTTAAAACTTATAAGAATAGAAATGAACTTAAAAAGTTAAATAAAAAAGATGTTATAATTGTAATAGATAGAAATATATATAATTTATATTCTAAAGATGTACTATCTAATTATACCGAAAGATATCATGGAAAGATTAATGAAACTTATAATTTTAAATCTAAAACTGATAGTGCGTTTTATAAATTACTTAGTAAATATATTATGACTAAAGATACTAAAGAAATGATATATAGAGGAATGTATAGTCATAGTTTAACTATTAAAACGGGTAGTATACTTGGAACAATTGCCAAATATATATTACTTACTTTAGGTTTATTCTTACTTATATTTATTATATTTTATAAGAGTAGTAAGAAAATAAAGATAGCAAAAAAAATAAAGAGAGAGAATAAAATTAAGTTTGTTGACCAATTAACAAGTCTTAAAAATAGAAATTATTTAAATGAAAATATAAATAATTGGAATAATAATACGGTATATCCTCAAACGATGATAGTAATAGATTTAAATAATTTACAATTTATTAATGATACTTTAGGATATGAAGAGGGAGATAAACAGATTAGAGCCGCGGCGAATATTTTAATTAAAACACAGTTAGATAATAGTGATATTATGAGAACTGATGGAAATGAATTTTTAATATATTTAGTGGGATATACTCAAAAACAAGTAACAAATTATATTCATAAGTTAAATAAAGAATTTAAGAAATTACCTTATGAATATGGAGCAGAGTTTGGTTATTCAATGATTAATGAAGCAGTTAAAACAGTTGAAGATGCCATACTTGAAGCAACAGATGAGATGAAAAATCAAAAGAAGAAAGTTATAGAGGAAGAGAATGCGGGATAGAATAAAAAAAGGGGTTAGTAATTTTTTAAAAATAATTAAAAGACAAGAGATGAAGATACTTCCAGGACAACTGGCATTCTCTTTTGTGCTTTCAATTGTGCCAACACTTACAATACTTACTTATGTAGCATCAGTTTTTCATGTTTCATTAGACTTTATTACTGATTTTATTACGAAAGCTTTTAGTTCAGATTTTGCAAATATGTTACTGGGTATAAATATGAATATACAGGCTGATATAAATTTTGTTATTACTTTAGTAGTTGCATATTTTATTGCAAGTGGGGGAGCAGCTTCAATTATAATTAGTTCTAATACAATATATGGAATTAAAAATTCAGGTTTTTTTAAGCGAAGACTTAAAGCTTTACTTATGACACTTATTATTATTCTTTTATTTGTATTCTTGCTTATTTTTGGAGTTTTTGGTGATAAAATAATTGAGATGTTACAATTAATGGATATAGGGAGTAAAGCTTATACGAATTTAGTACTTATTATAAGTGTTCTTAAAGGACCTATTTCATGGTTTATAATATTTGTTTTTGTTAAAATTATATTTACGATGGCTCCAGATAAAAAAATACCTAGTAATGGAGTTAATAAAGGGGCTTGTTTTACAACAGTAGGGTTTGTACTTATTACTTATGTATATTCATTATATACGACACATTTAGCTAATTATACTGTCTTTTATGGGAATTTAGCTAGTATTGTAGTGCTTATGATTTGGTTATTCTTACTTTCGTATATATTTACAATTGGTTTAGCTCTTAATTATAGAGAAGAAGTAATAACTTTAGAGAAAACTTCTAGTTTAGAGGTTGTAACAAAGGATAAGAAAGAGGCTTAAGTAAGAGACTGCTGAAAAAGTAGACAAAGATTACTGTAAAAAGGGCTCTTCGAAATCTAGTGGGGAGTAAAAAATAGTTCTCATCGAAATTTGGTGGGGACTTTTTTCATACTATCTTCGAAGTTTGGTGGGGAGATTTTATAAAAAAGCTTCGAAATCTAGTGGGGAATAACAAAATGAATGTTATTCTCATTTTTATATGAGATAATTATCATGTAATATAAATTACTAGAAAAGA
>CANQHE010000059.1 GCA_947623735.1 uncultured Bacilli bacterium | reverse complement strand
ATAGTAGATGACAAGACAAGTTATACAATACCATTAGAAAATGGCGAAGACCGAACAGTGGAAGTGACATGTGAAAACCAAGCAGGACTTACAACAAGTGATTCGCATAAATATACCTATAATACATGTGCAGCAAAAGAAGATGAATGCCGATATGGATGTGATAGTTGTTATGATTCCTGCTTATCCCATCGTGATGAATGCCGATCCGGATGTGAAACGTGTACTGGACAAAACTGTACTCCATATTGTAATAGTTGTTGGGCTTGTTATTCTTGGGTTAATAACCGTTGTCCTAGTGACTATCAATATTGTGGTACTTATGGACCAAGTTGTTGTAATTCGGGAAGAGTTTATATGAACCCTGGTCAATCTAAACAATACTATAATTGCGCAAATTGCAGTGTATGTGGTAGTGGCCAAAATTGTACATCATATAATTACGATTGCAAGTGTTCAGATTGTAAATATACTGAAAGAGTATGTGAAGGTGGATACAAAGATTGTAACTGTAGTTCATGTCATTCCAAAGTTAAAGTTTGCCGAGCTGGATTTTTATATTAAAAAGGAGAAAATGAAAATATGAAATCTTTTAAAATTCAAAATTTAATTATAATCATACTTTTTATAGGATTATTTATTTCTGTAATGACGAGTATTTATTTTGTTAATAGAAACAATAGAAATAATAAAATTAATAATGTAGATAATAATCCCGTAAATACAAAATATAATGTATTTAATGATGAGTTAATTAATATTACCAGCCCTAAAGATTATAATATTATGGCTAATGTAATCGAATCTAATCGGAGCTTAGTTTTACTTATTAAATCAGATCTTGATGTTATAACTTTAGCAACTACAAGCATCGATATTTACAATTATGATAATGAAAAATTGTTTAGCGAAGAATACAAAAATATTATTTATTCCAATAATTATATGTCCTATATTATTAATTTACCTGAACTTAATAATAAATATGCTGGCAAAATTGATATAAAAACGACTTATGCTGAGTTTAAATTGTCAGAACAATTAAATTATCAAGATTGCGATTTCACCACTAATGTTAGTGTTGATCAAGACAATTTTACAACTGTTAATGTTGTTTTGAATAATGGCAATGATTTAAATTTAGCTACTTTCGTTGGGAGTGCTATTGCATTCAGAAATAATAAGATAGTAGGTTTTAATAATTTTACATTAAATAGTGATATGACTTCTGAATTTCAATTTTCACCAGAAAATATTAATAATCAAAACCAAAAATTAGAATATGATAACTTATTATTATTTCCAATATTTGTAGAATTTAAATAGTTTAGCAGATTAAAATCTTAGCAAAGAACGAAATAAGATTTTAATAAAATTAACAAACCTTTTTGTTTAACATACATTATAATAGTGATTAATTATGAATAAAAAAATAGAAAAGTATAAATTTTTGATTTTGCCCTTTCTATTTTTTTTAGCTTTAATACTTATTTTTCCTTCTAATTATGGAGAGGGAAGTAATAGTTATTGCAATAAAGAAGATATTCAAAACTATAAAATTTATTTAGATAATTATTTAACCAAATATAACGTAAGTGTTGCGTACCTAGATGTTAATAATAATTATAATTACAATTATAATAAAGATAAAGTTTATTATGCCGCTTCTACGATTAAAACTTTAAGTACTATTTATTTATATGAAAAAGCCATAAATGATGAAGAAGACTTAAATAAAACCTTAAAATATGAACGTAAATTTGTAAGGAATGCTTCCTCAACTATGCAATATCGTAAAATAGGTGAAGAAATAACTTTAAGGGACTTAATAAAATATACAATTATGGTAAGTGACAATACCGCTTATAATATGTTAATTAATTATATTGGTAAAGAAAACCTAAAAAATTATGGCCTTAATCTCGGTGCCACTTATACACTAAATTTATCTGATAACTTTGGGAGTATCACCACCTCTGATTCGCTTATTTATTTAAAAAAATTATATGAACTTATTAATACAAAAAATCCTTTAAGCGAAGAAATTAAAAATATCTTTCTTAATAGTGATGAAAACTATTTAAAAATAGATAACTATGAAGCTTTAGCAAAGTATGGATTCTATGAACAAAACTTCCATTTAATTGGTATTGTTTTAACCCCTAATCCATATATTGTAAGTATTTTAACTCTTCATGGTAAAGATGATTACCAAAGTATAATAAAAGACATAAATACTAAAATATATACACTCCATAACTTACATAACCAAAAAAGCAATTGCAAATAACCTTAATTTTTGTTATTATTGTAGTAAGGTGATAATATGAAACTAATTGTTGGGGAAAAAGTAAAACCTAAAGGAAGAAAAGATACTGTTTTAGCCAAACACTTAAAAGTCCTAGCTTTTGGAGAAATTATAATTGATGTATTACTAGTTATTCTAGGTATTGTCTATTGTAGTAATCCTGAAATATCTATTAATTTAACTTGTAAAACAATTGGTCTTTTAATAAGTGTCTCATCTATTTATGCGATTATAAAATACTTATTTGATGAAAAACTTATCTATTATAAATATGATTTAATTTATGGAGTTATTAGTTTAATCTTAGGTATTCTAATATTTACTAAACCTTTAGATAGTAGCTACATCTTTATGATTGGTTTAGCAATATGGCTTATAATAACTAGCATTAGAAAATTATTAGTATGTAAGTTGTTATATCAATATAAAGATGATAGTTTTGTTTATGTTTTAACTATTAGTATTTTAACTCTTTTATTAGGCATTTTAATAATATTTAATCCATTTAAAGCATCCCTTGCTTTTACTACTCTTTGTGGTTTATGTTTAATATTTTATGGAGCGATGAATATTTCTCATATGATAATGTTAATTCAATATGCTAAAAAATTTATTAAATATTTAAAACAATAATGTAGTATAATAAAAAGTAGTATTAAGGTGGTTGATATAAATGAATATAAAAGATGTTTTAGCAAGAGAAATATTAGATTCTCGAGGAAATCCTACTTTAGAAGTCGAAATAGTCTTAGAAAATGGTATTAGAGATTATGCCTCTGTTCCTAGTGGAGCTTCAACTGGTAGTAGAGAAGCTTTAGAGTTACGTGATAATGACCCTAAACGCTATCATGGTAAAGGGGTTTTAAAAGCCATAAACAATGTCTTAGAAATCGTAAAACCTAAACTTATTGGAGTAAGTATTAATCAAGGTACGGTGGACCAAATTTTATTAGATTTAGATAATACGGAGAATAAAACTATTTTAGGAGCTAATGTTACTTTAGCAGTATCTTTAGCTTGTTTAAAAGTAATTGCTAAATGTACTAAAAAAGGATTATATAAATACGTAGCAAATGATAAAATAACTTTACCAATTCCGATGATGAATATCATAAATGGCGGCATGCATGCTGGTAATAATTTAGATATTCAAGAATTTATGATAGTACCAGTAGTTAAAGGTATCAAAGAAAGAGTAAGAGCTGGTAGTGAAGTCTTTAATTCTCTAAAAACAATTTTAAAAGGTTTAAATTTAGAAACTTCCGTTGGAGATGAGGGCGGCTTTGCTCCTAAATTAGAAAATAATGAGGCGGCTTTAAAACTTATCATGAGTGCTATTACGGATGCTGGTTATACTCCTGGTAAAGATATTTTAATTGCTCTAGATATTGCGGCTTCATCTTTCTATAATAAAGAAACTAATACTTATCATTTTGAAAATAAAGATATTAATGCTGATGAATTAAGTAAATATTACATTTATTTAGTTAATAAATACCCTATAATAAGTATTGAAGATCCCTTTAATGAAGATGATTTAGATTCTTTAGCAGTCTTAACTAAAATACTAGGTAATCGTATTATGTTAGTAGGAGATGATTATTTCGTTACTAATACTAAATATTTACAAGAAGGTATTAATAAACATGCTGGTAATGCTATTCTTTTAAAACCTAATCAAATTGG
>CANQHE010000058.1 GCA_947623735.1 uncultured Bacilli bacterium | reverse complement strand
CCATTTATCCGAATAATTCGCCACCAAATATAATTACTACCAGTTTTATCCTTTCCAAAAACTACCCAGTTATTATCTACTGTCCCTCGATAATAATAACTTGTTCCATAATCATCTTCTGCCTCATATATTCCATTTTCGTTTAAAGTACAACCTTCACTACAACTTGGACCTGTAAATATACCACCTTTTTTAGTTGACTGGGCTATTACTGTTTCATTCAGTGATGGCAATTCTTTTTCATCAAAAAACAAATAACATTTAGTCCCTTTTTTACTATATGGACTTACACTTATTGTTTTACTTTCTTTATCAAATTTTATTTTTAAATTATCATTTCTTACATCTTCAAAGCTATTATCTTCATTTGTATACTTCTCTGTACAATAGCTATCTTCTTCATTTAAGACATAATTACCTTCTGGTATAGTAGTGATTCCATCTCTATAATCACTATCACTTAAATCCTTTACTTTTATTTCTACCAACTCAAAATCAACTAATGTATAATTAATTGTTCCAGTGGCTAGTTTCCTACTTTCCACTAACTTGTACTTTGCTTTTGTCAAAAATAAATTAATTATAATTATAAATAATAATGTTACTACTATTCCTATTACAAATGCTTTTTTTACATTTCCACTACTATAATTTAATTTTTCAAATTTCAATTTCTACTTCCTTTCTATTATATTAACTCTTTATTAATCATATTAGAAATTTCTAACTTACAGATAAATTATAGTCTAGTAAATGTCAAAAGTCAATAATTAATGTCATTATTTTGGGATAAAAGTTATATTTTTATTTTTTATGAGAAAATGGAATTGGTGATATTTATGCTTTATAGCGAAAGACTGCTTTATCTTAGAGAAGAAAAAGAAATCAAGCAATATGACATTGCAAAAGTTTTAGGCGTTTACAAAGGAGTTTATAATCAGTATGAAAGAGAATATGTAGTTATGCCTATTAAACATTTAAATACTATATGTAATTATTTTAATGTTTCACTTGATTTTATTTTTAGTTTAAGTGATAAAAGAAATTATCTTAATAATAGAAAAGAAATAGATAAAAAGATTATGGGTGAAAGATTAAAAACTTTAAGAAAAAAATTAAAATTAACTCAGTTAGATTTTGCTAAAGAATTAAAAGTTTCTCGAACTACTATTACCGAATATGAACGTGGTACTAATATTATTGCTACACCCTTTTTATATATTATTTGCAAAAAATATAAAATATCCGCGGATTATCTTTTAGGTAAAATTGATTAAGTTTTTCTTTACATTTATTTAAATTTATATTATCATTATATTAGCGAAGCACTTCATGGTGCTTGCCAAATGATTGACTTGCACCACTATTTAGAAGTGGTGCTTATTTTTATTCTTTAAAATTATTTGAAAATAACTTGGAGAATAATTATTAGTATAAGTAATAAGATTAATAAATCTTTCTTATTCATACTTACCACCTCCTTATTTTAAGATAGATGGCAAACACCAAGACCCCCTAAAGTGCGCCTCGCAAACTCAATTTAACATAAAAAAAATATTTTGTAAAATTACAGATTTAGGTAAATTGGCTAACAGATTATATTATTTCTGCTAAGCAGATTTATATATTTTGCTTAGCAGATTTAGTTAAATCTGTTTTTTTATTGTTTACACTAATTTTACATATTAGATATTAAAAATCTACCCCTAAAAGAGGTAGATTTTCTCAAAGGCCTATAAGGCCACCTTCTGGCATACCACCATTTGGTGGCTTTTTTAGTCTGCCAATTGCCTTTGTCTCTCTTACTTACCCGTAAACGGGTTTTTATATTCTTTTATACTTTTGGCATCTTGAAGTCTATCTTCTGTTTCTTGTTCTTGTATATATTTTTTTATTGTATTTTTATTTAGTCCTACTGTACTTACATAGTATCCTTCCGCCCAAAAATGTCTATTTCCATACTTATATTTTAAATTCGCATGATTATCAAATATCATTAATGCACTTTTCCTCTTTAAATATCCCATAAAAGATGATACACTAATTTTAGGTGGTATTTTCACCATCATATGTATATGGTCACTACACGCATTCGCTTCAACTATTTCCACACCTTTATATTCACATAACCTTCTTAGGTATTTTCCTATATCACTTCGTAGCTTTCCATAGATCTCCTTTCTTCTATATTTTGGTGCAAATACTATATGGTATGTGCAATTCCATTTTGTATGAGATAAGCTACTATCTTCATCATTTCTTTTTTGTCTCATAAAAATAATCCTCCTCCTGATTTTTATATTTTGGTTGGCAGACCAATTTATATTATATCAGAAGGAGGATTATTTTTTAATGCTCGCTATTGCTTTCTCTATTCTCACCCGCATAGCAGGTGGATTTACTCGCGCCTTATTTAGTCGCGGCAATTCTGTTGAATTGCATATTAAAAAAAATTTGTAACTTAATACAAACTTTTAGTTTATTTCTTCAATTTTTAAGAAATTAGTGATACGACCTTCATCAGTTATAGGAATACCACCAGTAACAATTATTTTGTTTTCCTTTTCGAGTTTGAAGAAATCTTTTGTCTTATCTTTCGCAATATTAATCATGGTATCAATGTCATGAAAAATCGGAACAATGCTTGTATATACTCCATAATTTAGAGCAAGACTTCGAGCTACACTTTCTTTAGTACAAGTAGCCATAATAGGACAATGCGGTCTAAAGTTACTAATAAAGCGAGCAGTAAAGCCACTGATTGAAGCACAAGCTATAGCACTGACATCAACATATTCAGTTAAATCTACGGCACCTTTAGCAATACATTCAGTTCTTCCTATTTTGCCTAAATACTTAAAATGATTTGTGGCTTCACCTTCTGTATCACTGGCGATACTTGCCATGTAACTTACAGCTTCAACAGGATAGGCCCCGGTAGTTGTTTCGCCACTTAGCATAACAGCATCAGTACCATCTAAAACAGCATTGGCTACATCAGTAACTTCGGCCCGAGTGGGACGAGAGTTCTTTTTCATGCTTTCTAACATTTCGGTTGCAACAATACATATGCGACCATGTTCCCGAGCTTTTCTAATAATAAGTTTTTGATATACTGGTAAAAGCGAAATTGGTACTTCTTCCCCTAAATCACCACGAGCAACCATGACGCCATCAACTACACTTAAAATATCATCTAAGTTATCAATGCCAGTTTGGCTTTCTATTTTAGCAATAACACGCATATTACTATGCTTTGATTCTAATATTTTGCGAGCTTCTAGGACATCTTCTTTAGTTGAAACAAAAGATAGAGCTAAAAAATCACCAGAGTTATCACAAGCATATTCAATATCTTCTTTATCGATAGCACTTATAAAAGGAATATCAAGTTTTACTCCCGGAACAAATAAACTTTTTTTGCTACCTAAAGTACCACCATTGATAACTTTACAAGTGATACCATCATCTTCTGTTGATATTACTTCAATTTTCATAAGACCATTTTCAAGTTGAATAATATTACCTTTTTTTAAAGTATTTAAAGTTTCTGGATGATTGACAGAAAAACGGTTTTCATCACCAATAACATTATCTTTTACAATCCGAATAGTATTATTAGGAATTAAAGTAATTCCCCCTTCTTTTACTTCGCCATTGCGAAATTCTGGTCCTTTGGTGTCATATAAAAGACCAATGTTTAAGTTTTCTTCTTTATTTAATTTTGCTACTAAATCTCTTACAGTAGCTCTTTCTTCAAGAGTTGCATGAGAGAAATTGACACGAGCAACATTCATGCCAGCATAAGCCATCTTTTTAAAGGTTTCATAGTTATTACTTGATGGACCAATACTGCATATTATTTTGGTTTTTTTCATAAAAAAATTCCCCTCTTTCTAGCGCACAGGTTATCATTTTACTACAAATTAGATAAAAAATAAAGAAAAAATTGGCTTTTTTCTTTAAAATTGTGACTTTTAAATGAAAAGTTCTCTTTTTTGAAAAAGAATTTTAAATGAAAAGTTCTCTATTGAAATAGTAAAAAA
>CANQHE010000057.1 GCA_947623735.1 uncultured Bacilli bacterium | reverse complement strand
GAAAAGCCGTATGCGGGAAAACTGCACGTACGGATTTGAATAGGGGCTTATGTCGTGAGGCATTTGTCTACTAAACTACTTGATATAGATAAGATAATAGATGTTTATAATATTATTAAAAGACATACGAAGAATAGAGGGAAATTATTTAATTTTGAAATGTTTTTTGCTTGTAATATTATAAGTATATATGAAGTATTAAAGAATAAGAAATATAAACATGGGATGTATAATGTATTTTTAATCGCGGAACCTAAATATCGGATTATTATGAGTGAGGATATGAGTGATAAAATTATTAATCATTTAATAAGTAAGTATGTTTTAAACCCTTTAATACTTCCTAAATTAATAGAACAAAATGTAGCGACGAGAAAGAATAAAGGAACTAAATCAGGGTTAATGTATACTAAAAAGTATATAAATCATTTAAAGATGAATAATGATAAAATATATGTTTTAAAGTGTGATATTAGTAAGTATTTTTATAATATAAATCATGAGATAATATTAAAAAAGTTAGATGAGTTAATATTAGATAAAGATGTATATAATATAATTTATGATATTATTAATTCTACTAATTCTATTTATGTTAATTTAAATATTGATAAAGTTATTAATAAAGAAATAGAAAGAATTGAAGGATTAAATATTACAAATAAAATAGCAAGAATAAAAGAATTAAAAGAAATACCAAGATATGAAAATGGGAAAGGACTTCCCATAGGTAATATGACTAGTCAAATACTGGCAATATTTTATTTGAATGAAGTAGATCATTATATAAAAGAACAATTACATTGTAAGTATTATGTGAGATATATGGATGATTTTTTAATATTTGATAGTAATAAAGATAATTTAAAGATTATAAAAGAAAAGATTAGTAAGAAGTTAAAAGAATATAAATTAGAATTAAATCATAAAACAAATATTTATGATATTGATAAAGGGTTTAATTTTTTGGGATATTACTTTTTTTTAAAGAAGAAGAAATTAATTATTAAAATTAATAGTAAAAGTAAGAGAAGAATAAAAAAGAAAATAAAAAAATTATATAATAAGAAATGGGAAGATATTAGTAGGGTTAAAGCTAGTTATAGGGGACATTTAAATTTTGCGAATAGTAAAGAGTTAGAAAGATTAATATTTGAAAGTAAATGAAAAATTTACTTTTTTTGTAACTTACTTGTAACTTTTAAGTGCTATAATGATACTGTTAGGAGGAAATTTATGGAGATTTTAAGAACAGATGGTTTAACTAAAATTTATGGTAAGGGTGAAAATGAAGTAGTAGCCCTTAATAATGTAAATTTTAAGATAGATAAGGGGGAGTTTGTCGCTATAGTGGGTGCTAGTGGAAGTGGAAAATCAACTTTACTCCATTTACTTGGGGGAGTAGATAAACCCACAAAAGGGACAGTATATGTTGATGGTAAAGATATTTATAAACTTGATGATGATGCTCTATCAATTTTTAGAAGAAGACAAGTAGGGCTTATTTATCAGTTTTATAATTTAATTCCCATATTAAATGTGGTAGAAAATATTACTTTACCACTTGATTTAGATAATAGAAAAGTACCTAGTGAGACATTAGAAGAGTTATTAAAAGTATTGGGACTTAGTAATAGAAGAAATCATTTACCTAATGAGTTAAGTGGTGGCCAACAACAAAGAGTTTCAATTGGAAGAGCCCTTATTACTAAACCAGCGATAGTACTTGCCGATGAACCAACCGGAAATTTGGATACTAAAGCTAGTGAAGAAATAGTGATGTTACTTAAAAAAGCGAATAAAGAATATAAACAAACAATTATTATGATTACCCATAATATGGAAATAGCAAAAGTGGCGGATAGAATTATAAAATTAGAAGATGGAAAGATAGTAGAGGAAAAATAAATGAATCTTCTTAATAAAATAACTGGTAAAAGTTTAATATTAAATAAAAAAAGAACTATAGTAACAACTATAGGAATTATTCTATCAGTAGCGCTTTTAAGTGCGGTTTCAGCTTTATTTTTTAGTGCCATTGTTTCGTTTAGAAGTTTTGAAGTAAGTGAGAAAGGTAATTTTCATGTAGCTTTTTATGATGTTGATAAAGAAGATATTGCGACATTTCAAAATAATAAAAAAGTTGATAAAGTATTTATGGTGGAAAATATAGGATATGCCAAAATAAACTCGAAAAATGCCGATAAGCCATATGCCTATATTAAAGCTTTTAATAGTGATGCTTTAAACAATTTAGCAATTACTTTAAAAGAGGGAAGATTTCCCCAAAATTCAAGAGAGATAGTTATTCCTAGTCATTTAAAAACTAATGGAAGATTAGATTTAAAAGTAGGGGATAATATTACTTTAGATGTAGGTACTAGGATTTATTTAGAAGATAATTTTATTTTAGATCAAAGTAATCCTTTTTTGGGAACAGAAGATATAATAGATACTACCAAAAAAACTTATAAAATAGTGGGTATTATAGAAAGACCCGCGAGTAGTATGGAATGGTATGAAGCTCCGGGATATACATTTATAACTTTTGGGGATGATATTAATGAGGATAAAGCTGATTTATATGTGCGATATAATAAAGCTGGACTTAAAGATGCCGATAGAGTAACCGCCGATTTATTGGGAGTAGATGCCGAAGCTTGGAAAATGTATGGAAAGTATATTAGTGGCGAAATTTCATTAGATGATGCCCAACAACAAAAATGCCTCGAAGAAGTAGATAAAGCTAAATACGTCTTTAATCAAAATGATTATTTAATAAATTTAGAAGTTAAGCCTTTAGAAGTAGGGGGAATTGCCGGTTTAGGAGCAGTAGTGGTTATAGTTGCTATTATAATTGTTTTTACTTCGGTATTTTGTATTAAAAATAGTTTTGATATTTCAATAACAGAGAAAATAAAACAATATGGAATACTTAGAAGTATTGGGGCAACTAAAAAACAGATTAAGAAAAATGTCTTTTATGAAGCTTTCATTTTAGCGTTAATTGGGATACCTTTAGGTATTATCAGTGGAATATTGGCCGCCTATATCTTAATAATCGTTAGTAATTTCTTTATTGGTAGTAGTATTACTGGTAGTTTAAATTTAGTATTTAGTATGAATATTTGGTGTTTGGTATTTGCAATCATATTGGGTGTGATAACCATTTATTTATCCGCCTTTAGAAGTGCCCATAAAGCTGCGAAGATTGCTCCAATTACCGCGATTAGAAGTAATGAGGAAATTAAAAGAAAGAAAATTAGAGGAAATAAGTTAGTTACATCTTTGTTTGGAATTGGGGGAGATATTTCGTATAAAAATTTAAAGAGAAGTAAAAGAAAATATCGGACAACAGTAATATCAATAATTGTTTCAGTCGCTACATTCATTGCCCTTTCGTCATTTGTGGGTTATGGATATCAAGCGGTTTATAAAACATATAAGAGTGATAAATATAATGTTTATTTATCATTAAGTAAATTGAATAATAAAGATGCTTATGACCAAGCGATGAAAACAATTAATTTGGAAGGAATAAAAGATTATGCGATTCAAAGAAGTGGGGGAATTGATGTATATAATTATCAATATACCAAAGAATATGCTGATTATTTAGGGCAAAATATTAATAATAATGGTTCTTATGATATATTACATATTGTTTCAGTTGGTAATTATCAACTTAAAAAGTATGCGAAAGAATTAGGACTTAATTATGATGAAATTAAAGATAAAGGAATTTTATATAATAGAGAGCTTTGCTGTTCTTCTAATAAATGTAAAAGTTTGGATGTTTATTTATATAAAAAGGGAGATATTATAAAGTATAATGATAATAAAGTGATAGAAGTTGCTGATGTTGTAAGTGAAGCACCATTTAGTTTAAAAACTTATGATATGCCATTTTTAGTAGTAAGTGATCAAGTATACGAGAAAATATTTGATACAAATATAGTTATGTTTTATTATGAGGCTAGTGATGCCGCGAAATTACAGGATAATATTGAAAAAATGCTCGGAGATAGTGAGTATAATTTAGTAAATATTTCAGAACAAGTAGAAATGATGAATAATTTATATACTTTAGTTGCGATATTTCTATATGGGTTTATAATTGTTATATCTTTAATTGGAATTACTAATATATTTAATACAATAACAACTAATATGGAACTTAGAAAGAAAGAATTTGCAATGTTAAAATCGATTGGAATGACTAAAAAAGAATTTAATAGAATGATTAGATTAGAAAGTTTACTCATGGGATTAAAAGCATTAATATTTGGTATACCAATAGGTATTACATTATCATACTTAATTTTTAAAGTATTAAATGAAGATAATATGCTTATTTATAAATTACCAATTGGAGCGATAACAATAGCTATTTTAGTCGTATTTATATTGTTATTTATGATTATGAAATATGCGATTGGAAAGATAAATAAGCAAAATATAATTGAAACAATAAGAAGGGAAAATATTTAAGAGGGATATTATTCCTTTTTATTTGTGTTATAACCCGAGTTTGACAGTTGAAGAAAAGGAAAAAGTTTAATTTTTATTGAAATTAGGCTTTTCTTTTTAAATAAA
>CANQHE010000056.1 GCA_947623735.1 uncultured Bacilli bacterium | reverse complement strand
AAAATCATCATAAAGCCTTATAAACACTAGGCTAAACGGTGATTTTTTGCTTTATTAACTGTCAAACTCGGGTTATAACATATATTCTTCTAAGTTGTCATCAATAATTAATTTCTTTTCATATTTCTTTGCAATTCCATAGCTTTGTGAATCAATTAAGACAATTTTTACTTTGTTATATATACTATATTTATATAATTCTTGTAATTCATCTTCAGTAAGATATTGTTTTAAATTTATTAAAAATATCATGTTATATTCTTTAGTTTCTTTATATGTATCTATGAGTATTAATAAATCTTTTAATACATCATTTTCAGTATGTATTTTTAAATCAAAAATTTTAGATATATTTTCTAATTGAAAATCTTTATTTACAGTTAAGGGTATATCTATTTCTTTTAGAATCTTTTCATAATTTTTTAAAAACTTTTTATATAAATTAGTAATATCTACTAAATATTCTGGAGTTAAATTAGATATAATTATTTTATTAATATTATTTAGAGTTTTTCGATTATTTAATTCTAAATTAAAATAATCTATAATTACTCTTATATTAAAATTAGTATCAAACAAATTATCCTCAATAAATATCCCTTCAGAGTATTTTATAAGTATATCTATTATACGATAAAAGTATTTTTTATTTTCAACTTCAAGACACATAATATATTCATCATTTAGATTAATAGTATTTTCTAAAAAACTAAATTTTAATTTCATAATACTATTAACCTTTCTTCAGAATTAATTACTTTAGTATTAGATTCTCCGATTATATTTTCAATTCTAGCATATTGATTTTCGGTTATTGTTAAAACTTGAATTAACCCTTTTTTAGGAGCATTTTTTCTAATCCTTTTAGTTAATAAATTGCTTTGTTCACTATTTAAAATTATTTTTGAATATACTGATTCTTGCATCATAATAAAACCTTCGTTAATTAGAAATTTACGAAATAATTGATAATTTCTTTTATCTTTAGCATATATATTTGGTAAATCAAAAAATATTATTGTTCTCATAAATCTATCCCTCATAAATAAACTCCTCATACTTTTTATTATTATCTAGACATTCTAAAGTGTTTTTTACATAAAATTTTAAGATATCTTTTAAAGTATACATTTTATTCTTATATTTAAAATTATTATTAAAAATATTTATAATATCTAGTTTATATTTAGTATCAAAAATTCTATCTTGATTATAATATACAAAACTATCAATTATAATACGGAATGGTTCCATTAAATCACAACTTAAATTAAAGGGGTTAAATTCATTTTTGTGATGGATTCCTATTTGAGTTAAATAGCCATTATTAATAACCTCTTTATTAATTGTTGATAATAAAACCGCATAGCCATAATTAAGAGCCGAATTAATATTATTTTCATTATCACGACTAAATTTTTTGCCAAATAAAGAATTAAAGTATACTTTAGCAGCATGGCCTTCTCTATTGGTTTTATCACCTAATTTAATTTCTTTAATATAACTTAATATTAAATCGAGATTTGGAGATTTAATTTTCTTTAGTATTTGAGATTGATTAATTAATTTATTTTTAACAATTAAGGTCCATAACTCATCTTTAGCTTTTACTTGCCATTTTATTTGATTTAATATTTGTTTACTGGTATTGTGCCTATTATATAAAGAAATTAATTCACCAAAAGGGTTATGTTTTTCATCACAAAAGATAATGTTTATTTTATTATCTGATAATTCTTTTAATAAATATGAAGAAATAGATACACCGATGGAATCTATTATTAGTGTATCTATTTCTGATAAATGTATATATTTTTCATCTATTCCTTTTTTTACTACAAGATATCTATTTTTATAGTTAAGTTTCGATTGCTCGGTTATAACAACTGTTCTAAAACTCATTTTGCTTTGTCCTTAAACCAGTTACTGATTTGTTTATTATTATAGCATGGTCGACTGGTTTTCCGTGTTTTCTTCCAAAAGCACTAGAATAATCTCTATTTAAAAATTTCATATTTGCTGTAATGCTGTCTGCTTTTAATAACTTAAACATTTCTATTATTATTTTTTCTTTATTTTCTAAAGATATATCTTTTAGTTTTTCTTTACCAAACATCCTATTTATTTCAGGTAATAAATTTTGATATAATACATACTCTTTTTCAATCTTAGCAATTATATAAAGGATTATTTCTTCTAGTTCTTTTTCATATGTTACATCATCAATAGTATTGTCTTTATTGTTAGAATTATATAAACGATTGAGAGCATATTTCCATTTTTGCATATGAGTTTTATCTATGTTAAACTCTTTGGCATTACAAACTTCTACTTTATCTGATGCTCCAACTAAATAGCATATTTGATTTTTCCAATTTAAGAGAGTATTAAATGGTATTTTATCTCTTATTATTTTTATTGTATCATCTTCGTTTAATTCTAATAGATTTTTTAAATAATTATTTTTAGCTAATTTATCTTTTTTAGATAAGGTATCAATATAGATTGGTATTCCTACCATTTTTTGAAGTGTTTTGCCTTTTTTGGTATATTTTACTACACAGGCATAACTTGGGTTAATACTAGTATATGAGCCATATTTTTCAGTAGGCATATTCTTTTTTAGAGAAACACCTTTTGAGCCTTTAGGCTGGATAGTTTGGTTAAATAATTCACCAGTTCTAAATTCAACCTTTTTACTTATTAGAATATCATTACGGTATAAATTGTTTATTATAGTATCATTTAATTTTTTGGTATCAAATACTTCACCACTTTCATTATTTACAAAATAAGCGTTGAGAGTAGGGTCAAGACTATTAATTACATAACCGTCTTTTAATTCTTGATATCTTTTTTCGTCATATAATTTTTTGTTTAATTCTTTCAAAGCTGAGAAATCTATAGTATCTTTTAAGTAATTTATTTTGTAATTGCCTAATACAGCAGCAAGATAGGCATCATGAGCATGATGATAATTATTTAGTTCTCTAAATTTAAATAGTTCGTATTTTTCACGATAATTGTGAGATAGAGAGGCTGATAAGTATATTACTTTAGATTTTTTATAAAAATTTTCAATTATATGAGCAGTATGTTTACATATTTGACGAGTTTCTACTAATTGGCGATTAATAAAACCATCAATGCTTTTTTGATCAAATTTATAACGAACTAAATTGTTATATTTTTTAGCTGTCATCAGATTTAACTTTTTTAAATGTTGCCACCAAGCTTTATTTTGGTCATTTCTAAATGTAGATGGTAAAACATAACTAGCGGCTTTAATTTGATTTTCTTCTCTTAAAACTAAAGCTTTATTTTCTATTGAATTATCTTTGATAAGAGTTCGGGGAATTATATGGTCTACTTCATATTTATCTAGTTCGTTTATATTTAAGGTAGTTCCGGAATATAGGCTTTTTCCTTCCTGAATAAAATATAAAAATAACTTTTCAGAATTAATTTTGTCTTTTTCATTTAGTTCTTTCTTTAATTTTTGATAATTGTTAATTTCTTTACGATATTTATTATATATGTCTTCTAAGTGTTTTTTACGGTCATCAATTCTTTTTTTTGCTTCATCTCCTCTTGCCATTTCAAGAGAAATATTTGAAGGTTCATAGCCCATAAAGTCTACT
The DNA here is from genome assembly GCA_947623735.1 of uncultured Bacilli bacterium. Taxonomy (GTDB): domain Bacteria; phylum Bacillota_I; class Bacilli_A; order RF39; family UBA660; genus Caccenecus. The sequence continues at coordinate 2,365 of CANQHE010000056.1, read as the reverse complement.
ATTTCAGCAATTACTTTTAATGATTGATATATTCCTCTTTTATTAGCGGGTGAAGTTGCTAGGTCTTTTACAACATCGTAACTTAATTTAGTATTTTCCTCTAATTTATTATAATTTTTAATTAATTTATCAAAGTTGTATTCTTTATTGTTTATTATTTGCATGAAATTTTCGTTTGTTTCTTCCATTAGAGTCATAATAGATTTAGGAGTTTTAGTAGTTTTATCTTCATAATAAAGTTCAGTAAGTAATTTTTTTGATAAGTTACTCCATCCTTTATATTTTTTATGACAAATTTTATTTATAGCTTCAGGACTTAAATTTTTGTATTCATTAGTTATCTTTTTCCTTAATATTTCTTTATCTTCAAATATTGTTATTAATCTAATTATTTCTTCAGCATCATCTATTGTATAACAAGTATTAGTTAAAATACCATCTTCCCCAAAGAAATCAACATATGATGACATATTATTAGCAAATTTATTATTACTAGAGTATCCTATTACAGACAAGTCTTCTACCATAGAAAAATCATTTGTTTTTAATAAAAAATCTTTAAATTTTTTATCAGTTATGGAAGAACCGGTTTTTAGAAATAAATCTTTATATATTTTTTGTTGCATTTCTAAAGTTAATCTTTCTTCTTTAGCTTTTTCACCAACTTTTATTTGTTTTAATTCATTTAATACTTTGAATTTAGAATAAAGAATAGAATTTGCCGGGATAGCTTTTTCCTTTAAAAGATAAGTACAATTGCCTATCATTCGATTTATAAAGTTTTCAGCGGATGATTCTAAATCAACTACTTCATTAAAATTATATGGGGTTATTTTAATGTTAGGTTCTTTTTTCTTAAGCCAATAATTAGGATTTTGTTGATTTTTATTAGAAGTAGTATTTCCTAAAGGGCCGACATAATAAGGGATACAAAATTCTAATAATTTAACTATTTTATAAGTACCATCAGAACATTTATTTTTTAAAAATTGATAATATTGTCCTTGATTTTCTATAATTTTTATTAATTCTTCTTTATTTAGTTGATATGGATATTTGCCATTATCGACATCAGTTATTTTAGGCATAAAAGTGTTGTTTTTTATTTTTTCTTGGATATTATTTTCAATGGTTATTAAACTTTCATCTAAAATATTATCATTAATGGTTTCAAAATCTTTTAATATCTCTTTAGTAAATTCTTCGTAATTACCTTTTTTAATATAAGTATCATATATACATAATACTTCTTTATTATCTTTTTTGGTAGTTTTAAACATCTTTTTATATAAATCTTTATCTTTTTTATAAATAGTTTTTAAATTTTTCAAGTCTTCTTTAAAGATATTATATTTTTCAACCATTAAACTAGAAATAGAATTTGATGTACTTCCTTTAAATAAGGATTTTAAATATACTTGGTCATATATGCTTTTAAATAATTCAAATATTTCTATTTTTTCATTTAATAATTTATCTATTTTAGAGAGATTATCATCAAATTCAGAACCTTTAAAACTTATTTTTAAATCTTCTTCGGTTTCAATATTAAAAAGAGTTGCAATAGAAAATTTATCGCCAACAAATAGTTTTACTAATTCTTTAACTACTTTTTTATCTAAACTATCATTTAGATTTTTTTCAATTAAAAGTTTTTTATCATTTTTAGATGGGTTATATAGAGATTGTTCTAGTTCATCATAATCTATGTTATCAATAGAATCATAAAGATTTAAAAATGCGGCGAATGCTTCTTTTAATTCATCTTTAATGGGGATATTATTTATATTAAAATTACCAGTACCATATAAGAAATTACCACGATATTTTATTATATGATGAATAGCTAAATATACAAGTCTAATATCTTCTTTTGAAGGATCTTCAATTAATTTTTGACGAAGATGATATATTGTAGGATATGTTTTATTGTAATTTTTAATAGCTTTGTTTTCTTCAGGTGTTATTTTTATAGATTTATTTATATCATCGTCTTTACAATATTTTGACTCATTTAATTTAGTAATAAAATCTTTATCTTTAGTATTTAATTCTGGTAAAAATTCAGCTTGTAAAAGTTTAAGACGATTTCTTCTATGGTCATATCTTTTACGGCTACTTCTAAATAAACGCCTGCTTTCGGCAGTGGTAGCAGTTTCAAAAAGATTAACTCCCCACATGTTTTGGCCTTTTTTTCTCATAACATTAAAAGTTTCATTATCAATTACCGCCCAACCAACGGATGTTGTACCAATATCTAGTCCAATTGTATATTTTTTTGTCATAACTTGTGATTTTTAAATGAAAAGTTCTCTAAATATGATAGTCAATTTTAAGTGAAAAGTTCTCTAATTAAAGTGATATA
>CANQHE010000055.1 GCA_947623735.1 uncultured Bacilli bacterium | reverse complement strand
CTATAAAACCAATGCTCTGATATTCCTGTCTTTTTTGAAGCTTCCAAAACAGTATCAAAAAATAAAGTTTTTCCACTGGATAAATTGGTTATAATTACACTTGATTCTTTAAGCTTTTTTGATATGTAGCCTTTTTTTCTCATTTCATCTGTAATTATAATTTTCCCGCCTTCAGAAACATTATATCCATCATTAATAGAATCAAATTTTTTTATATATTCTTTCTCTTTTGCCCATGCTTCTTCTAAACTTAAATTTTTTAATAAAATTAAATGTTTAAAATTATTCCATCCATATTTTTTAATAGCATTATAAAATTTACTTTGCCCCTTATAGCCTTCTCCATTTCGCCATCTTTTTTTAGGGTCTTTGCTAATACCAACATAAGCTTTGTGGTTATCACTTTTATTAATATGCACATACAAACTATATTCTTTTCCTTCCATATAATCTCCTACATTGCTTTTCACCTATACCAAGTATAGATGATATATCTTTCCAATTAAAACAGCATTCGTTTTTTAAATATATCACTTTCTCTTTTTTTCGCTTATTTTCCAAATTTTTATTAATTTCTTTTTTAATGAATTCTTGGTATGCTTTAATACTTTCTAATAATCCTGTAATTTTCACGTCCAAATCTTCATCTTTTATAGTATAATTCAAAAAGATATCATTTCCAACATGAGAACTATCTACTATTATATCTTTTATCTTTGCTGCTCCTGGTTGTGTCTTTTCAAAATTTAATTGCCTTTTTGTCGCATATAGTTCTAATTCATTTTCTAATGAAGCTATTTCATTTCTTGCTTCTCTTATTGTCATGTGCTTTTGACTAATCACTATCTTCCTCCTCACCTTTTAAAATTGAGTATGCTTCCATAACTAAGTTCTCATTTTTAGCATTTTGTTCTGGTTCAGGACAAGAGTAATGTGTATAATTATCAAGTAAATCAATTGCTTTATTAATTCGTTGTTGTAAATTTTTGCTAATTTTCATTTGTTCTTCTAATTCTTCTTCAATTGAATATTCCTTTTTTTTATTTTCCTTACCTATTAAAATATCTAACATTTCTTGTTGAAATTTTGGGTCTAGTGCTTCTCCCCATGAATATAATTTATTTATTGCTTTATCAACACGCATTTCCCATACACTTCCAGCTCTATTTTCTTGTATGCTTATCTCATTTAAAAAATTTATTGTACTAATTAATTTGGCCTTTGTTAAATCTTCTGCTTTTTTGAGTTCCATTTTATTCATCCCCTATCTTATAAACCATTAATAGCATTGAATTGATATACTTTTTCTTTATCAGATAAATATTTGTGCCTTACCATATATCGTTCTATTTCTTCTTCTTTATAATTTTTTATTGCATCATATTCTCTAACATAGATATCATAATTATAAGAATGGTTACTTGATATCCAACTTTTAACTACAACTCCAATTTCTATTTTATCAACAACAACAATATCTCCAAATGTAAATTTCATATTTACTCTCCTACCTTATAACAATTATCTTCAAATTGTTCTTTAGTTAAAATTTTATCTATTTGATAATCCACTAATGTAACAAATATTCCTTCTTCATTTCTAGTATTAGTAAATATGTAATCTTTATAGATTCTCCAAACTTGATACATTTTTTCATCTTTTCCAAGAATAATATCATTCTTTTTAATTAATTTTGTAATATTATGACTTGCTTTTTCAATAAGTTTAGAATTAATATGTGCTATCATTCCATTTGGTTCCTTAAATTGTACATATTCATTACCATTTTTAGATTTTTTTATATAATCAATTTTAGAAATAAAGCCATTAATTCTAACATACATTCCTATTTCTAATTTCATAGCCCTAGCTCCTCTAATGAATATTCTTTATTTAATTCCATACCTTTGTACATAGAACCTTTTTTAAATTGTGGGAAAGGCATATTGAAATCGTTTGTTTTTATAATTATCCACTCTTTATTCATTGCATTATATTTTAAAATACATTTAATTCTATTTCTAAAAGGTCTAATAACACCACTTAAATATTTTCTTTCGGCATCGTCAAGTATTGGTTCTTCTACTTCTAAAGTTAGTTTTACTTTTCTATTCATAAAATCGCAAAATTTTTCATATTCTTTTTGGCTTAATACACTGTTACAAATAAGCGTAAAATAAACAGCATTTCTTTTTACATTTGTTATTATAGTTTCTTTTTCTAATTTCATTTTATTTCACTTCCTTACCATCTTTACTTCTGTCCCAAACTATAACTTTTGTATATTTTTTTAAATAATAAACATCAATTTGAATTATATTAAACCAATCGATTTTATATATTATAGTTTTAACTTTCTTATCAAATTCTTTTCCTTTATTTTGCCCTATTATGTCATCTAATAATTTGCCAATTTCTTTATAAGATAAATCTGTTTTATTTATTATTAGCATTTTTTATCTCTTTCTAATATTTCTTCTAATTTCAATATTGTTTGTATATAGTCTTCTTCGCACCATTTAAACCTATTTTCAAAATTATGAAATTCTTTTAAAAATTCTATTGCTTCATCAATAACCGTGTCTTTTTCTTCTAATTGGTGTTGTAAATCTACAATATAATTTTTTAACTTTCTTTTTCCACAGTCAGTTATATTGTCGTTAAATAGTAAAAATAATAAATTATCAATTTCTTCTTTATTCAAGCCTAATGTTTCAATATATTTATTATTTTTATCTAATTCTTCAGAAACATTTTTTATTTTATTTAATATATTTTTTACTTCTTTATTCATCTTTACCACCTTTATTAATAAAATCTAGAACTTCTTGTAAATTATTAACAATACATTTATTTGTATGAATATTATTTTGTACTTGATTAAATAACTCTTTATGCTCTAAATATGATTTGCTATTTTCTATATCTTTTTCATAATTTCTTATCTTATCTTCCAAAAAAGAAATAAGTTGTTGTTTTTCTGCATTTAATTTTGTTATTTCATTTGCATAATCTACTTGGTAATAATTTCCTTTTTCTTGATATTCGTCTAATTTATCTAACAAATCATAATTGCCATATTTTTCATCTAAAGCAGTCATAATATCAGCTCTAATACAAGCTAATTCTAATTCTTCTTCACTTGCACCACTAATCATTTTATTTTTCCTCCAACTTTTCTATTTTGTATTCGTTATTAGTTAATTTTTCAAAATCGCAAAATATTTTGTAATAATTGTAATAATATGTTGATTTCCACCCATTATCATCTTCTATAAAATATTCGTTAGGTAATTTTATTAAATCTCTATTGTATAAATAACCAATAATATCAGCAAAATAACTTTTTTTAATTAATGTATTATCTTGTCTATATAATTTCATTTGTGTAGAACCTTTAATCTTTTTCATTTTTATTCTCCAGCTTTTCTTTTAAGTATTTTTGATTTTTAATAAGTTGATTAATTTTTATTATTAATACTTCAAAATAAGTATCTAATACTTCCGCAGCGTCTTTTTCTATACCAGTATCTTCAGCATAAAACTTAAATATGCCTTCTTCTTGTAATTCTTCTATATCTTCCCACTCGTCATTTTCTTCTGGTAGAATTTCAATTTCGTCATTTAAGCAACATTGCCAATTATATTCGTTAAACAAATCGTAAGTATTAGTATAATCAAGATAATTATAAGTTTCCTTTCTAAATTTTATTTTTTTAGGTGCTTTACCATCTTTCATAAGTCTTATCAATTCATACATTGTTATCTTCATTTCTTTTCCTCTTTCTACTCATACCTAGTTCTTCTAATTCTTTTAATTCTTTCTTATATTGCTTTATCTTGATTTTAGCTAATCTTATTTTTTCAGCTTCTAAATATATAAGATATTTAAGTCGCTTTTCTCTATCTTTCATAACAAACCTAATATGCTATCTTCATGATAATCGTAATCTTCTTGATCGTCTTTAGTATATTTTAATTTATCTTTTAAATACCGTACTTCTGCTATTAGGTCTGCTATTATTTCTTCCATATCAGTGTAATTATCTCTATTGGTTAATTCTTTTACTTCTTCTAAAATATCCTCACTTATCATAAGAACCTCTAAAATGGTAAATCCACATCAGTTATTTCTACCTCTTGCCCTAACGCTTCGTAAGGGTCAACCTCTGCAGTATTCTCTGTAACCTTTGCAGTGTTTTCTGCAGTAGTTTCTTTCTTTGTATTTAAAAATTCCATATTTTCGGCTAATACTTCAGTAACATATTTTTTATTACCATCTTGTGCATCATAACTTCTTGTTTGCAATCTTCCCTCTATACCTATACGACTACCTTTATCGCAATATTTATAAATTGTATCAGCTAAATTTCTCCAAGATACACAATTTATAAAATCCGTATCTTTTGAGCCATCTTCTTTTTTATAATTCCTATTTATTGCTAGAGTAAATGAAGTAAAACTCACTCCACTAGCCGTTACTCTATTCTCCGGTTTTCTTACCACATTACCTATTAAAAATACTTTATTCATTATATTTTCTCCTCGTATAAATTAATTTTTTCTTAATATTTCTTTTAAGCCATCTTTCGACTTTTCTAAATTTTCACTAACTTCTTTTTCTAAATCTTTTTCGTTAAGTGCATATTTTAAACAAAATGCCAAATCTTCAACATTAGCTGCTCCATTATCGACTAATCTTTTCATTAAAGTTGATAAAAGTGCTAAAATTTCTAATTTATTACCTTCTACAATTATTGCATTGTCAGTTGCTAATAATTTTATTTTTGCTCCTTTTAATAATATTTTGTATTTTTTATAATCTTTTTTCATATTTTTCCTCTTTCTCCATTTCTTCTATCATTAATCTAAACTCCCGTTCACTTAATGTTTCTATTCCTAAAGCTTTCGCTTCTTGCTCAATTCCTTGTATAAAATCATACATTTCTTTTGAGCTATATTCGCTACTTCCTTTTAATAAGTAGCATTTCTTTTTTACTTCGTTATTTATGGTTACATATTCAATAAATTTCCAATATGAACCGATTTTAAATAAATCTACATTAGGACTAAAATAACTTTCTATAATTTCTCCGTTCTCATCAGTTTTTAGGATTCCATAATCACTTAGCATTCTTGTATAAATTTCTTCTTTTGATAAAGTCATTTTTCGCCCTATTTCCGTCATTAATTTCCAAGCATATTTATTAGCTTGTAATCCTCGTTTGTCTCTATGCTTTTCAATTTTTATGTCGTATAAAGTCTCTTTATCTAAATTGAATATCGCTTGTTGTAATTCAATTCTAGTTCCAGTAAATGTCATTTTATTCACCAATAAATTCAATTGACTTAATTGGTGCTTGGTGACATTGACTAGTAGAGTATAGGCCTACTCTTTTCCCGTAAGATATTTTTACTTTTTTACCGATTACTCTCGTTGCCAATTCGGCCATTCCGTCATCATCAGTACAATACTCTTCTTCGTTATTTTCGGTTGTTTTAATATATACTTTCGTATATCCCCAGAAGCTTTTATCTACACTCGTTATTTCACCAGCTGTTGCTCCACTTTCAAAATCAATAGCTGCAAACGGAATAAATAAAGTGAAAGTTAGAAATAATAGTGATATAAATATTACTTCAAGAACTAATTTTTCATCTCTCTCTACAATTCCATATACTATTAAAGCTATTGCTCCAACTATTACTACTGCACTTATTAAAAATAAAATTATATCTAATATATTCATATTTCTACCTCTTTTCTAAAATATTCATTTATTAAGTTCCATGTCATTTCTTCGTTAATTGGTAAATCATAAAATTTTCTTTTGTCTTTTCTTAGGTGTAATCCTTTTAAAAATTTTATTTCTACACCATAGCTTTGTTTATATCCGATTCGATAAATATTTAATTGATATGCTGTGTATTCTTTATCAAATACCGAAGTTCTTTTTATATCTCCTAAACCTATTTCTTTATCTAACTCTAAAACTAAATCTATACGACCAGCGGCTATTGGCTTACCATCTTTAAAAAGTATTATTGGTACTTCATTATCTAAACA
>CANQHE010000054.1 GCA_947623735.1 uncultured Bacilli bacterium | reverse complement strand
ATATTATTGCTTCCTTCCATGAAGGTAAGGCTTGGTTGCAGCGGTTAAATGTTCCTTATCTATCCGATTTAAATGAATTAGTGAGTACTTATAAAATCAAAGGCTTTATTGAATCTTGCGAACTTCATTTTAACGATGAAATAAAAAAAGCCAGTGAAGAAATAATCCGTAACCGGGATAAAAAATTCATCATGATCGCGGGTCCTTCTTCTTCTGGTAAAACTACCACCACTAGAGTTTTAGCTTCTTATCTTCGCAGTAAAGGCTATGACCCTATATGTTTATCAACCGACGATTATTTTGTCGAACGCGAGGAGAATCCTAAAAATGATTTAGGTGAATATGACTTTGAATGTTTAAATGCCGTCGATATTAACCTATTAAATCATCAATTAATTAGTCTATTAAAAGGGGAAGAAGTAAATGTTCCCACCTTTAACTTTATAACCGGTCATAAAGAATATCATAATAATATTATAAAATTACAAGAAAATAGCATTATATTAATAGAGGGCTTACATTCTTTAAATGATGACTTAACTCCTTTTATCGATAATCGTTATAAATATAAAATTTATTTAAGTCCCTTTATTCCTTTAAACATTGACCGTCATAATTATATTTCTACTTTAGATTTACGTCTTTTAAGAAGGATTATTCGCGATTACCGAACCAGAGGCAATAATGTTAGTGATACCATTAAAAATTGGGATTCCGTCCGTAGTGGTGAAGAAAAATATATCTTCCCTTATACTCATCAAGCAAGTATCATTATTAACACTGCGCTTCCTTATGAAGTCGGAGTTTTAAAGGTTTATGCTGAGCCTATCTTATTATCCGTCGATACTGATTCTTTATATTATGAAGAAGCTCGGCGTCTATTAAAGTTTTTAAAAGGATTTTATTCAATCAGTAGTGAATATGTAAGTGAAAGTAGTATTTTAAGAGAATTTATAGGAGGAAAAAATGATTAGAGTAGCTATTAATGGATTTGGACGCATAGGAAGGTTAGCATGTCGGGAAATACTTACCACGACTGATTTTGACCTCGTGGCAATTAATGATTTAGGAACACCCGAAGAGTTAGCCTATTTAGTTAAGTATGATACCACCCATCATTCCTTTCATGAAGATTTATTTAAAGTAGAAGGGGATGAAATAATTGTTAATAATACCAAGAGAATTCAAGTATTCAAAGAAAGTGACCCCACTAATTTACCATGGCGTAGTCTTAATATCGATTTAGTCCTAGAATGTACTGGTAAATTTACGAAATATGAAGACGCTTATAAACATATTACGGCCGGGGCTAAGAAAGTTTTAATTTCGGCACCTTCCAAGTCTGATAATGTCAAAACTATCGTTTATAATGTTAATCATAATACTTTAGATGGAACCGAAACTGTTGTCTCCGCGGCTAGTTGTACCACTAATTGCCTAGCCCCACTTGCTTATCTTATGGAACATTCTATTGGTATTGAATCAGGTTTTGCCTCAACTATTCATGCTTATACTAACGACCAAGCAACTCTCGATGTTTCTCACAAAAAAGGCATTTTATCTCGAAGAGGAAGAGCCTGTGCGGCTAATATTGTCCCAACTTCTACCGGCGCTGCTAGTGCCATCGGTAAAGTAATCCCTAGTTTAAATGGTAAACTAGATGGGGGAGCATATCGTGTCCCAGTTTTAGATGGTTCTTTAGTAGAACTTACCTTTATTCCCAAAAGAGCTACTTCTTTAGAAGAAGTAAATAAAATATTCGAAGTTAATTCTAATGAAACTATCAAAATAACCTATGACCCCGTTGTATCAAGTGATATTATCGGCAAACCCCTCGGTGCTTTAGTAGATGGCTTATCCACAAGTATTAATAATAACTTAGTAAAAGTTGTCGCCTGGTACGATAACGAATATGGATATACCGTCCAAATGCTTAGAACAGCAAAATCTATGTTTAAATAAATCATCAATTTGATGATTTTTTTTAATATTCGGCTTAAATTCGGTTTAATTTCGGCTTAAATTCGGCTTAAACTAAAAAATCATGATATCTAGCTGTTAATATATATTCAATATTTCTTTTTTGCTCATTATCATAACGACATAAAAAGTCATTTTCTAACCATTTTTTTATCCAATTATTAGCCGTATCTAAATTTACTTTAAAATGATTAGCAATATCTTTAGCTCTTATTTTCCCATTATTAATTATATAATTTGCTACCCATCTTTCTCTTTTATCCATAGTATCAATGATACTTACAACGGTTTTTTTGCTTTCATATAAATCCTTTACTCTACTACCAACAAATTCAAAAGTAGTGGCCATTGTTGAAATAAAATATTCTAACCATTCTGTAATATCAGCATCTTTTCTGCCGAAATAAAAGTTATGATGAAGCCCCATTTGTAATGAGTCATAGTATTCTTTAATATTTTTATCATAGACTTCTTCAAGTACATAAAAACCTTTTAAATCAAATTTATGTACTTTTAATATATAATTTGCTAACAATCTTGCACATCGCCCATTACCATCCCAAAACGGATGAATTGTTACAAATTGATAGGCAAATATACCTGCTTTAATCGGTATAGGAATATCTTCATTATTTTTATACTCATTAATCATTTGATGTATTAAGGATTTTACATCTTTAGCTTCAGGTGGTAAATATACTATAGCGTTACTTACCGAATCAAAAACTGCATTTTGTCCATCTCTAAAACTATTTTTATATTTTAAACTTTTGCCAATGACTAAATTATGAACTTTTAAAATTAAATTTTCAGTAATATCAGTTTTATTTATAGATAAATTATTTAAGTACACTAAGGCATTATAATAATTTCTAACTTCTAAAACATTTCTTTCATGAGTATCACCATTACTTTCTAATGCTACAATTACCTCCTTTAAACTAAGATTATTTCCTTCAATCTTTGTAGAATAATGTACCATTTTATTCATAGCTTCATGAATAAATTCTTCCTCAATAAAAACCGGAATTACTGAAAAATCAACAATTTCTTTAGCTCTATTTATTTTTATTAAATCATTAACTATTTTATTAGTATAATGCCATGTTATATGAAACTTTTCCAATCTTAACCCTCCATTTTTGATTATTATAACATACTAAAATAAAAGAGGCAAATTAAAATAAAATGTTACTAGATTATAGAAGAAAAAAATGTGCTAGTTCACGAAAAAAGTATTGCAAAATGCATTATAATATTGTATATTATTAATAGATAATATGTCGTAACATAGCATATTAAATTATTTTTGACAAGTTTTGTCGAATGTAATGAAATAATTTCTAGTCTGTATTAGAATTGTTTAGTAAAGGAAGAAAGAGTATGAAAAAAAGAGGAATTATAATCGCCGTTATTGCGCTAATTTTAAGTATAGGAATATTTGTAACCTATGCTTTTATCTCAACTGGAGGAAAACAAACACTAGCTAATAGTTTTACTAGTGGTTGTCTAAGTATTACTATAGATAGCGAGTCTCCCTCAATAAATATTAATGGTGCATTTCCTGTCACTGACGTTGAAGGCTTAAAAGGGGATAGTTATTCTTTTACAATTAAAAATACTTGTAATCAAGACGAAAATTATATGATTAACTTAGAATCTTTAAATCAATCACCAAATAGTTTAAATCCAATCTATATAAAAACAGCTCTATCAAGTGATACTTTTGATAATATAATTACCAAGCTAAATAACGAAATAGAAACAGAACACTATGTTGAAGGAGCTTATATTTCTCATAATTTATATGATGGAACAATTAAAGCAAGTGAAACAAAAACCTTTAATTTAAAATTATGGATGGATTATGACACCACCACCGAACAGGGATTAAATAAAACATATCAATCAAGAATAAATGTAATAGCCAGTAGTAAAGCAACACCAGATAATATAAGTGAAGTCTTAACCAAGAAAAAAGGCAAAGAAGTAGAAGGCACCATAACTGGAAGTGCTAACAGTGCTAGTTATTGTACTTCAACCGGCAATGCCTGTGAACCAAATAAAGCAGTATCTATAAATGATAACAAAACAACCCCAACTTTAGAAGATACAGAAAAAGAACAAATAGTATGTACAAAATTAGATAATAAAAAAGTAGTATGTAGTAATCCGGTAAATAATAGTTATTGTCCAGCCGGGGCAACCAGTTGTGAATCAATATTAGCAAAGGAAAAAGTTAATGATGAAATATTAACAGAAGTAACTGGTCCATCATGTGAGGAAGGCAATACTAATTGTGGTGGCGATGTAGCAAACATGAACCAAAATGGCGTATACATGGCCGAAGATGATGATGGAATAAGTTATATTTATAGAGGAACAATAGATAATAACTGGTTTAAATTTGGCCAAACCACAAATGGAGATGATATCTGGTGGCGAATCATCCGAATAAATGGAAACGGAACAGTAAGATTAATTTATGCTGGAGAAGGATATGATTTTGGTACAACCGGAAATGGAAAGAATGCAATAGAAAATGTAAAATATAACGAAAAATATGATGATAATACTTATGTGGGATATTATTATGGCGAAGCTAATCAAAATACATATGAGACAACACATACCAATAAAACACCAAGTATTTTAGCAACTCAAATAGAAAAATGGTTTAGTGAAGACACAAAATTAAATAGTGATTACATAACATATATTGATGAAAATACTGGTTTTTGCAATGATAGAACATTAGCAACAAGTAATCACGGAAATTCGAAGTGGCTAAATACAGGTCATGGAACAGAATCAACATTGTATAGCATTTATGATAGATTTAGAAATGAAGATAATACAGACTGGAGTTTAATTCAAAAGCCAATATTAAAATGTGAACAAAAAGATAAAGATTTATTTACACTAAAAAATTCAACTCAAGGGAATAACAAGTTGACTAGTCCGGTAGGTCTAATAACAGCAGATGAAGCTATATTTGCTGGAGGATTTGGAGGACACAATAATACAGGCTATTGGTTATACACAGGTAAGTATTATTGGACTATAACTCCATCCAATATGGATGATAGTGAAGGCAGTCACGTATTAACGGTTCGTGATTCTGGAAGCATTGGCAGTGACGGATTTAATCTTTATGGTGTACGCCCTGTAATCAATTTAAAATCAGATTTAAAATTAATAGGAAATGGAACAAAAGAAAATCCATATAGAATAGATGAAAGAGATAAATTACAAGAAGCTGGGAAAATAGTATTAGCTAATAATGAAGTAAAAGGAGTAGTATCTTCAATAACTGGCCCATCATGTAATGATAGTACAAAATGTGGAAACGAAAAAAACATGAACCAAAATGGAGTTTATGAATCTCCAGATGACGATGGAACAAGTTATATATTTAGAGGAACAGTAGATAATAACTGGGTTAAGTTCGGTAAAAACGGTAGTCAAGATATCTGGTGGCGAATCCTCCGAATTAATGGAAATGGAAGCATTAGATTAATCTATTCTGGAGAAGGAACAACCCCAGAAGGAAATGGAAAGAATGCTAAAGACAATATTGCTTATAATACAGAAAATAATGATAGTACTTATGTAGGATATTATTATGGTAAAGCCGCTCAAGATACATATGAGGCAACACATACAAATGAACATTCTAGTACAATAGCAACAGAAACAGAAAAATGGTTTACAGGAACAAATTTAGATGAGTTAGCTCAATTAAATCATATAGATGAAAATGCCGGATTCTGTAATAATAGACAAATAAGTAATCAAAAAGGCGAATGGTGGAATAGTGAACAAGATGGAGAAAGAGGAACAGGTCAAATAGTAACAGCATATAAAGGATTTTATGAAACATTACAACAAAAAGGTTCATGGAGAACAGATAAACAATATCCAAATTTAAGATGTAGTAGTATTTCTGAAAATTATGAAAATAATACCGACTATAAAAGAGATTATTATACATGGAAAGAACATACGGAACGTGGGAATCAAGCTTTAACTCAACCAGTAGGACTAATTATGGTAGATGAATTATTGTTAGCTGGAAGTTTTGGGGGTCAAAATAATACAGACTTTTGGTTATATACAGGTGAGTACTACTGGACAATATCACCAAGTAACATGGGTGTCAATGGTACTGCTGTTATGTTTCGTTTAAATAATAATGGAAATATTGGTGGTCAAGCAACTAATACTAATGGTATTCGCCCTGTAATCAATCTAAAAGCCGACACCAACTTAGTCTTAGAAGGTAATGGTACACCTGGAACAGTCGATAATCCATATATTGTAAAATAATATAACTGTAAACATTTGTAAAATATATGTAATATTTTTACAAATGTTTTTATTAACCTTTAGGATGTTTGACGAGTTCGTCAAACAAAAAACCACCTGCTACGCGGGTGGGAGTTTAATACT
>CANQHE010000053.1 GCA_947623735.1 uncultured Bacilli bacterium | reverse complement strand
CCTCCATTTGCGGGTTGGCAAATATTAGAGCCTTATAGGCTTAGTTAAATCCACGTCTTTTAGGCGTGGATTTTAATGTAAATAAATGTAAAGTATGGTTTAAAGTATAATTTTTTCTTGTTTTAATTATTTCATTATGGTTAAATAGACTTAAGAAAAAGAGGAGTTTATATGGGTAAATTAGAAAAAAGTATTTATTTAGTTATTATTTTAGTATTAGTAACAGCGATAATTAGTGGTTCTATTTATTTAGTAATGAGAGATAAAGATAATACAAATACAGAAAATAATGAAGTAAATGATAAGAATAAAGAAAGTACTGATAATAAAGATAATGAAAAAGAGGAGATAACTTTAAGTGAAGAAGAACTTAGAAAGTATTTAGGTTATGTACCATATGTTCATGATAAAGATACCAATAAAAATGTTTATTTTTATCGCAGTAAAAATATAGATGAGATTAATAGAAAAATTATATATGGAATGGTTTTAGATGCATTATGTCGAAAAAATGATAATTGTAATCAAATTAATAATCTTTTTTATAATAATGCTGATGGTGAAGAAATTGTTTATAATTTTGTTATAGATGAAGATGATTTTTTTACATTGCTAAAAGAAATGTATAATTTAAGTGATATAACATTAACTAAGCCAAGTCAAGGTTATGCGGCTCTTGGATATATGTGTTATTATTATGATAGTAATAGTAGTAAGTTTTATGGAGTTAGCAATTGTGGTGGAACATCTTATATGTCTTTTAGTAAAATAGTTGATTATAAAGTAAGTAATGAAGAATTGATAATTTATGAAATATATGGTTATTATGATTTGATGGTTTTAAAAAATGTTATTACTAATCAAGAATATGAAGTTGATACATCGTTATCAGGAAAGTATGAAGAATTAAATAAATATTTTTTGGATAATATTGATAAGTTTCCAAAATATAAACATACTTTTAGAAAAAATGAAACAGGATATTATTGGTATCAAACAGAAGTTGTAAAGGACTAGAAATAGTTCTTTTTAATTAATTGGGTATTTGACTTAGAGCTTTTTAGTTTTTTAACATAATTTATAATAGAGGTGATAAGTCATGAATTATCAAAAGGAATATCCTTATTATGCTAGACAATATGGTGTTCAGGGTGGTGAAAGACAATTCTTTTTTCCTTTTTTAACAGGAGCATTAGTTGGAGGTGCCGCAGTGGGACTTACAAGACCAAGACCAATTTATAATGTAGCTCCAAATGGAGGTTATGGACCACGGCCACCATATCCACCAGCAGGACCATATGCTTATAATTCATATGGCGGATATATTCCAATGCCTTACAGATAAGAGATTAAGTTTTTAATCTTTTTTTTGGTTTATTTTACGTTTAATTGTCTTTAGAAGTGTACTTTAGGTTTATTTTATGATAAAATTTAGAAGAGAGAGGAAAGTTTTAATTATGGATTTAACTAAAATTGTAGATTATTTATCAGGACAAAGATTTAAGATTGCGACGATGGAATCATGTACAGGAGGGCTACTTGCTAGTTTAATTACTGATGTTCCAGGAGCAAGTAATGTTTTTAATTATAGCGCCGTTACTTATAGTACAGAGCATAAAATTAAGATGGGAGTTAATAAAGAAACAATTGATAATTATTCCGTTTATAGCGCGGAAGTTGCTAAAGAGATGGCTTTTAATGTGTGTAAGTTTTCTAGTAGTGATGTTGGAGTTGGGATAACTGGAAAGCTTTTAACAGAGGAAGATAAAGGTAGTGAAGTAGATATTTGTCTTTATTTAAGACCCGTTGATAGATATTTTTGGACAAATATTAATGTTTATGGGAAAACTAGACAAGAACAGAAGTTAGAAGTTATAAAAGCTTTTGTAGAACTCTTTAATTCGACATTTGGTTTAGATTAAATATGATATAATATCCTGGGTGATGAAAGTGTTGAAAGTTAAATTATATGATGAATCGCATGAAAAAGATTTGGAAGAGCGAATTAATGGCTTTTTAGCTGAATCAACAGGAGAAATTGTGGACATTAAATTACAAACAGCGATTGCAATGTTTGGGGAAGAGCAAGTCTATTGTTTTACGGCGATGATTATCTATAAAGAGTAATTGAGGTGTAGAAATTGAAAAAAAATTCATTTATTGAGGGAACTATTATTGCGACATTGGCAATAGTTATAGTAAAAATACTAGGAATGCTTTATGTTATTCCTTTTTGTGCGATAGTAGGAGAAGCGGGAAGAGCTTTATATGGTTATGCATATAATATTTATGGGTTGTTTTTAGAAATTTCGACCGCGGGTATTCCGAATGCTGTAGGAAAACTCGTAAATGAATATAATACTTTAGAAAAACAAGAAGCAAAAGTTAGAACATTTAAAATAGGAAAAAGAATATTAAGTGTAATTGCAATTATAACTTTTCTGATTTTGTTTTTATTTGCAAAACCAATTGCCATGTTAATTTTGGGAAAATTAGAACTTGTAAATACGGTAGATGATGTTGCATTTGTTATTAGATGTGTTTCATTTGCCTTACTTGTTTTTCCGTTTTTAAGTGTATCTAGAGGCTTTTTTCAGGGACATAGAATTATATCAGTTTCTAGTGTATCTCAAGTAATTGAACAATTTTTTAGAGTAGCAGTTATTATTGGAGGAAGTTATATTGCTGTTAATGTGCTAGGACTTGATACAAGAGAGACTATTGGTATCGCGGTTTTTGGAGCTTTTATTGGGGGTGCTTGTGCTTTAATTTATATGCTCGGCAAACTTAATAAAAATAAAAAGGAACTTAGTTTAGATAAAAAATTTGAAGTTCAAGATGATGTTACAAATAAAGAAATAATAAAGAAAATTATTAAGTATGCTGTACCTTCTGTAATAATAAGTGTGGCTTTTATGATTTATAATAATGTCGATATGATTATTCTTTTAAGAGTAATGGATTATTTAGGTTTTAGTGCATCGGAAGTAGAGTTTATTTCTACCGGGATTGGTACTTGGGCCGCGAAAATATTTATTATTATAACTTCGGTGGGACTTGGTATGGCAACAAGTTTAGTACCTAATATGGTGGAGTCTTTTACTTTAAAAAAATATGATGATGTAAATAATAAATTTAATAAAGCAATTGAAATTGTGATATTTATAAGTTTACCAATGTGTGTTGGGATATCATTACTTAGTGCGGCGATATGGTCGGTTTTTTATGGATATAATAGTATTGGAACAAATATTTTAGCAATAGGTATTTTTTCACCTTTATTTACTAATTTATTTTCAATTGCTAATTATACTTTACAGAGTATGAATAAATTTAAATTAGTTTATATAAGTTCGATTTTGGGAATATTTTTAAATATGGTTTTAGATGCACCATTTATGTTACTTTTAGATGTATTACATTTACCAGCTTATTTTGGAGCGACGATTGCAACCGCGGTAGGACTTAGTTCAACAATCTTTTTAGCAATGTATTTTTTAAGACGCGAATATAATTTTAGATATGGGGAAATACTTAGAGTTGTTAAGAAAAGTTTAGTACCACTTTTAACGATGATAATTGTTGTGTTACTCATGAAGATGTTTATTAATGTTAATTTGGAAAGTCGGTTTTATGCGATAATTTATATTGGAGTAATATCTATTGTGGGAGCAATATCATATTTTATTGTGGCTTTTAAAATGGGACTTATTAAGGAAGTTTTAGGGAATGATTTTATCGAAAAATTAAAATGTAAGTTTCTTAAAAATAAAAAAGAGGCCTAAAATTAGACCATATAAACATTAGTTGTATTATCAATATCATCGGTAGTATATAAACTATTTGTTTCAAGTTTGTTTAAACGAATATCTAAGCGATTTAATTGTCTTTCCATTTTAGATAAACGTGATTCAATATCATTATAATCAATATTGTTTGGATTTCCAGGAGTTGGTGTGGTATAATTTAGGGGAACGTTATTTAAGGGACCAGCATAAAAACCATTGTTGGAATAACTGCTAGTAACATTGGGAATGTTCATTTGATTAAAATTTTGATTGGGAAATCCAACTTGATTAATGTAACTTGACTCATTAAAAAACATATTTCTGTCTTTTTTCATAGGTCTTTTCCTTTCAATTTATTATATGTAGAAAGTAGGGTTATGTGTCTATGCGACTTAGAAATTTAAAAGATAAAGAGGTATTTCTTGATAATTGTACTTATTTAATAAAGAATCAAGATATTAAAGGTAATTGGAGTAAAGAATTTAATAATGATAAACCTATTCATTTAGAAATTGGGATGGGTAAAGGGGATTTTATTTATAATATGGCGAAGAGGTATCCCGATATAAATTTTATTGGAATTGAAAAATATACCGGAGTAATTGCGAGAGCCATAAAGAAATATCCGGAAAAGTTAGATAATTTACGGATTATAAATATGGATGCTTTAGATTTAAGTCTTTATTTGGCTAAAGAAATAGAAGTTATATATCTTAATTTTTCGGACCCTTGGCCAAAGAAAAGACAGGCGAAAAGAAGACTTACAAGTGAAGTGTTTTTAAAAATATATGATGAAATATTTAAGAATGAGAAAAAGATTATAATGAAAACAGATAATTTGGGGTTATTTGCTAGTTCTTTAGTTAGTTTAAGTAATTATGGTTATAAGTTTTTAGATGTAAATTTAGATTTAGCAAATAGTATGATTCCGAATGTAGTTACCGAGTATGAGGAAAAATTTGTGAGGGAAGGGGTTAAGATAAATTATTTAGTTGCGGTAAAAAATAGATGATACTTAGTGGCATAAAATACTAAGTAGGTGCCTTGACATTATCTGGGGATTGTGCTATTCTATTATTAGAAGAACTTGCTACGGTGCTAAAGCCCGTACCTCGTTCTTTTTTTTGTTCATATATTTTTATAAACTCATTTTTACTTAAATTATTTTTAATATAATCATTTAATTCTAAATTATTTACACTTTTATCATAACCATAAACTGATTTTATCCTATTAGTATCAATTTTTACTCGATTAACATAAGTATCTGTTTCTATTTCAATTGGAACAATTATACTTCTATTATTATTATCTTTAATGGTTGTTAATAACACATAATCATTACTGTTAGTTCTTTTAAAAATAGCTCTTGGTTCATCTAAACTATCTATTACTTTAATAAATATATCTTTCCCTAAACCATGATAATGATCTTTAGGCATAATAGATAATCCTAAATTTTGAGCTTCCCTTGCTGTTAAGATATTTTTTCTAATATGGGATGGATTTTCATACATAGGATAATTTTTTATACCATTTTTTATTAAAACATTTGGGGTATAATCTCTTAATTTTACAGGATTTCTTTCTTTTGTGTTATTTAGCACATTATCAATATCATTGCTTAAATTTTGACTTGTATGATAATGATTATTATTTAAATTATTAATTTTATTGTTCATATATTCTCACCTCTAGCTTAACTATAGCATACAAATGTTTATATGTCAAATAAAATTTAATAAAGATAAAAGGGCTTGGTCATTGGGGAGTTATTCATATCAAGGGTTCCCATTTTTTATTTGTCATGTATTTTTTATTGTAAATTAAAAAAAGTTAGTCACTTTGACTAGTTATTTTTTTAATGATACGATTTTCACTTTACTATTTCCATTTAATACATTTTCACTCCATTTAAATGGAATATCTTTTTCTTTAGGTTCATTACTATGAATGCTTTTGCAAGGCTTAATACTAGTAAAGAAACCTTTTGGAAATTTAGAAGTATTTGTCTTCTTTTCTTTCATAGCAACTCCTTTCATTTATATTATACACTTTTTTTCTAAAAAAATATATAAGAATTGGAAGTAATTGTATCATTTTAAAGTAATCTTGTCAAATTAATTTATATTTGTATATATAGTTTTTAACAAATTTTCTTCTTTTAATTTTAGAATTAGTTGGACTAATTCATCTAATAATTCATCGTCTATATGTGCTATTACCTTATATTCTATTTTTCTCTTATCGAAATAATATAATTGATCAGCTTTTATGTAGCCTTCTCTGTTGTTGATATTAGATCCAGATATTTTTTCTTCCTTTATAGGTAAATTTTCTTTAAATTTTAACTTTTTTCTTTTGTGATTTTCGTTGTGAAAGCTACACAACATATTTGATATAAAATCATATTTAAATCCTTCTACATGGTCGGGTTCATCATTAATTATTACAAAAGAATGCTTTGGTATTATTTCTCCTTCTTCATTTTTAAATTCTTTTATAACAATTATATCTCCTAATTTACACATTTTTACTCCTCCTATCATTTATTACAATTTTTCATTTTTATTTTTTTAATATATTCATTAGTCTCATCTTCATATTTATTGGTTAAAATTCAAACATATCTTTATTAGTTTGGCATAATGGATTAAGTTCAATATAAGCAAGCTCTTGTTTATTATAATTTAAATTATTTAATATAACTAATATTATCATACTTTTTAATAATCCCATTTTGCTTTACGTTTATCAATTCTTTGCCTATTTGTTTATACTATTTTGTATTAAAACATCTGGGGTATAATCTCTTAATTTTACAGGATTTCTTTCTTTTGTGTTATTTAGTACATTATCAATATCATTGCTTAAATTTTGACTTATATGATAATGATTATTATTTAAATTATTAATTTTATTATTCATATGTTCTCACCTCTAGCTTAACTATAGCATACAAACGTTTATATGTCAAATAAAATTTAATAAAGCAGCCAAAAAGAGTAAATTTGAAAAAAATTTCTTCGCAAAGAAAATTTGATATAATATTATCATAAAAAGGTAGGTT
>CANQHE010000052.1 GCA_947623735.1 uncultured Bacilli bacterium | reverse complement strand
TTACTAACAACGGAAGATTATATGTACTCTTTCGTTATTGGAAAAGAGTTGTAGATAACTACGACACTCGCTCCATTAAAAACATAAAGGAAATCTAGTGACGGATTTCCTTTTTACATAATTTCTAAGAAAGCGTATTATTGAAAGATTTTAGTTCCTTTAATTATATATGACATTTTAAATTAATTATCGATAAATTCTTCTTTTTAAGCTAAGAGTTTGACATGCTTGATAGTTAGCATTTTCGCTTTCTATAATTCTTTGAGCTATCCCTTTGTTTAATTCTCTAACATATTTAGGTGTAAGAATTTTTGCTTGATTATTTTGACGTTGACTAGTAATGATTTCTTTATTTAATACTTTAACTTTTACAGCCATATATTTCTTTCTCCTTTATTTTAAAATTAGCATATGAAACATTTCTATTTGTCTTAAACGATAAGCAATACATTTATTAATTTCTTGAGAGTATTCTTCAGTAAGAATTTTTGCCTTTCTTTCTTCTTTATTCTCAGTCTTTTTAAGTTCTAAAAAATTTAAGAATCAACCTTATTATCTGTATTTAGTATACAATAAATTATTTTTGAAAGCAAGTTAAAAATAAAATTAATTAAATCTCCCCTAAGAGAGATAATACAACATTTTAATTGCCGCCTCTAATAAAATTTAAAATATAATAAAATTTTACTGTTTATATGCAGATATAGTTTAATGGTAGAATGTGAGGTTCCCAAGCTTAAAATCCGAGTTCGATTCCGCTATCTGCTTCAGTGACGAGTCTGTTCGAATTTTTAGGTTTGAACTTAATACAAATATCAACTCTAAATAGGTTGATTTTTAATGTTTGCAAAAAATTAACAAAAAAGGGAAGGGGTTTAAAATATAAAAAAAATTACTTTATTAAATAGTAATTTTTTTAATGATTATTTTCTAATAATTTAGGGTTCAATATCAGTGAATAGTTTATAACCTGCTGCAGTTGCTTTAATTTTGCCATTTTATTTAATAACATATTCCACATTATTATTAATAAATATATTATCATCTACAATTGTACATTTTTTAGATTCTTGTGCTTCTTTAGGTAAAACTCTCCATGAACCATTAACATCTTGATATTTATTCAAAATAATTGTTAAAGTTGAGCCACTTATTGTAAAATTTCCTAAATATTCCGTACATCCTGCGTCTTTTGCACATGTAGAGGATTTAACAGACATATCTTCATTTAAAGTTATTTCCGTTATAAATGCTGCTCCTCCATTGTTCATATTATCCTTATTGTAATAGGTTTTACCTAATGTTAATGTTGGCAAATTTTTAACTATTAATGTAAATTCTTCTTCTGTTTTATTGTTACTTGAATCTACAGCAACATATTTTAAATTATAATTTCCAGCTTTATTTATATCATATTCACCCATAACGGTAGCCACAATATCTTCTTTTGAGTTATCACTTACTTTTACATTTTCCAATAAATCTATTTCAATTCCTTCAGTTGTAGTTAATTCTTTTTTATATTCTATAGTTGGCTTTGTTGTGTCAACAACATTAATTTTTACTACTTGTTCTTTTTCTTTATTATTATCTATATACTTAATTGTTACTTCTTTTTTGCCAATTTTACTTGTATCAACAATATCATCTTTATTAATTATCTCAAATTCATTTTTCTCACTAATAAGTGACATTATTTTAACTTCACTATCTATTTCAAAATCCAATTTATCTTTAACAATAACTCCTTTATTACCACATCCTGTTAAACTTACAACTAAAACTCCCAATAATAATATACTTAAAATTTTCTTTTTCATTACTGAATCACCTCAACACCAATTTTCTAATTTAAAAATTCCTTTTTATTAGTTACTTAAATCCAAGGAACCAAGGGATTTAATTATATAAAAACTTCCGTACCAATCAATATAATATTTGTTACCAGATTTGACCACATAATAATCTTCACTACTTGAGTCGTTATAAGCATTTTTTTCAGTTACGTTTAAATTTACAACATATACTTCTGATATTTTGGAAATATCTACTCCATAATATTCTTTCAACCCATCTTTATATTCATCAAGATAATCACCTGTAACTTTATCTTTGCTTTCATATTCACATGTATATTTACTAATTCCTGCATATTCTTTCATACCAACCTCAATGTCTTCTTTATCATCAGCTGGTAATGTATCATATTCGCCTGGAAGCATTAATTCTATAACTTTATTTATATCGCCCTTATATCCTGCATTACAAAATTCTAATGCAACACTTTCTGGACTGTTTTTATCTGTATCACTTTCTAAATTGTTGTCATTTTCTTCACTTTCTGGACTGTTTTTATTTATCTCATTTTTTGAACTATTTTCATTCGTAATATTTTTTAAACTAACTTCACCAAGATTAGCAATTAAAATGATGACTATTACAACAACAGCAACAGCAATTCCGCCACAGATAACAGCTGGTAAAATTTTCTTATTCTCCGTGCTAGAATTAGAACCTTCTACTTCGTTTCCACACTTCGGACAAAATTTACTTTCTTTGGGCATTTCTTTACCACATTTCACACAAAACTTACTCATATTTTCCTTCTTATTTATTTTTCTTCTATTGTACACGTAATAACTGATGACTCAGTTGAATTATCTTCCAAATATTTTTTTAATTCATCAATAGATGTATTTTTTTGGTCATCATCCATTTTATCGATATCAATATCCATATTAGCTGTAAATGTATCTCCATCTAATTTAGCGTCACATTTTTTTAAAGGAGCATCAGTATGTTCACTACATAGTGTCGATAAATCTTCGGCTTCTTTTATTTTTTTAACAAAACTATTTTGTAAATCATCTAAGTTAGCAATAAGTCTCATAGTCGCCTTTGAAAAACTTTTACCTTCTGAATCATATATAAAACTAACTTCATCAACTATCTCTCTATTATAGTGCGAAAATGAACAGGTTAAAACTTTATTTTTAGCTTTTTCCTCAACTTTCGTTACTTCATTACCACATCCAGTTAAACTTATAACTGTAGTTCCAATCAATAAAATTCCAAATATTTTCTTTTTCATAAATTCCTTATCTAATCAATCTTATATAAATTATAGATTGATTAATTCCTTTCTATTAATTAATATTTTTTTATTCACTATACCAAGTATAACCATGGAATTGGTCACCAAAATATTTCGTACTTAAACCAAATCCTATTTTTTCACCAGTAGACCACGAAAAGAATATTCCATCTACTTTAACAAATTCCTCAGGACCACCTACTAAGCCTCCAATAGATTTTTCTTGAACAGTCCATGTACCAGTAAGATTCTTTTTTACAAAATGGCCTGTTGAATCATAGTAATAACCTGTACTAGTGGCTGTTCCATCCGCATTTATTGTAACTGTTCCCGTATATCCTTCTGGTATGTCACCTTCCATTTTATATTTTCCAAAATATAAAGTACTAACTCCAACATTAATATACTTTACTTTCTTATTTACCTTTAAAACAAATTCTTCTTCCGTTTTATTGCCACTACTATCTACCGCAACATACTTTAAATTGTATGTTCCTTCTTTATTAATATCATAGTTTCCTTCAATTGTAGGAGTTATATCTTCATTAGAGTTATCCGTTACTTTAACTCCATTTAATAAATCTATTTCAATTCCTTCAGTTGTTGTTAACTCTTTTGTATATTCAATAGATGGAGCAAGTGTATCTATAATATTTATTTTGACAATTTGTTCCTTTTCTCCTTCATCAGATTTGTATTTAATTGTAATTTCTTTTTTGCCTAAACTTGATGTATCAATTAATTCATCTTCACTTATAATTTCAACTTTATTATTTTCACTAATTAAGGAAAATAACATTACTTCTTCATTAATTTCAAATGATAAATCATCCTTTAAAATAACTTTTTCAACTTCTTTTTTATTATTTCCACATCCTGTTATTATAAATAATGTCCCTAAAACTAATAAACTGCCTAATATTTTCTTTTTCATAAATTCCTCCTTTGATAATCTAATGTATTATTCTCCATTACAAGTTAGATTAGTATTTTCTTCTAGCCATTCTTTTAAATTATTTTTATTTTTTAATGCCTTAACCAAATCATCATTTTTATCTAAAGTATATTCAATAACTACTTTATTATTGCTATCTTTATATGCTTTGAAAGCTTCTTCCTCATTTGCTTCTTTCATCTGTTCGTCAGTTATTTCCGTACTAAATGATTTTTTGAAAATTTCTTTGCCTGTAATATTTGTTAAACCATCATTATTATAAACAAAGGTATATTTACCATTTTCAATATATTCATTACTTCGCTCTATAGCTGCTATCCTTATGCCTTCATCACTATTTGAATAGACAATATCTATCATTAAACTGGTTTTACCACTACAAGTTAAATTGTTATCGTTATTGTTTAATTCCTTATTGGATTCTTTAGTACTGGTTTTACTTATAATATTATCTCCACAACCTGTTAAACCTAAAGTTAAAGCCCCAACCATTAAAAGTCCTAATATTTTTCTTTTCATTACTTAGTCACCTCAAACACCAATTTTCTAATTCTTTTTCTTTTTTCTATAAACCATGATTACTACAAATAAGACTAAAAATACGATACCGGCCAACATAAGATATTTAGAAATTGTCAAATTATCATTTCCTGGATTAACCGTTCCACTATTCCATAAACTTTCTAATTGGTTTTCATAACTAGAATTAAGTTCATTGCCATAACCATATTGTTGAATCGAAAAACCAAAACAAACAAAACTTATTATTAAACAAGCTATTTGTAAAAAAGGGGCTAATTTAGCAAAATTTTTGTAAACAATTACCCCTAGTATTATTAAAAAAGCAAGTAACCCAATCAAAATTATCATATTCATTACTCAAATCACCTCAAACACTTATTTCCTAATTTTGTTTCTTTTTTTTATAAAATGTAATAACCACAAATAAGACTAAAAATACAATACCCGCTATCATAAGGTATTTAGAAATTTCCAAATTATCATTTCCCGGATTTGCAGTTCCGTTATACCAAAAACTTTCAAATTGATGTTCATAACTAGAATTAAGTTCATTGCCATAACCATATTGTTGAATTGAAAAACCAAAGCAAACTAGACTTATTAATAAACAAGCTATTTGCCCAACAGTGGCTAGTTTATTAAAATTTTTGTAAGCAATTACATCTAGCATTATTATAAATGAAACAAATAAAATGAAGCCTTCTTCTAAATAAAAACTAAGACTACGAATTTGACTCCCTAAACCTAATAAACAGAATATCCCTGAAATTACGAATAGAAATCCTATTTGGACTTTAGATAATTTTATTTTCTTTATGTTATCTACTTCTTTATGAATATCAATTTTTTCTTTGTTTTTAAATAATATTAAAAATATCCCAAAACCAATTAATACCCAACCTAATCCACTTGCCTCAATCTCCAAATATCTAAGAAATCCTGGGCAACTTATAAGATAGGTTGTTAATATCGCACATATCCAAAAAGTAATCGTAATAATTTTGCTATCAAAATTCCACTTATCTGTTTCTTCCTTTAATTTAGCTCCACAGTTCTCACAAAAACTTGCCCCAATATTATTCTTTGCTTTACATTTAGAACACACAACACTATCATCTTTTTTACTTAAATCAGCGCCACAGTTTGGGCAAAAACTCGCTTTATCATTTATTTCTTTTTTACACTTATAACACTCCATTTTAATCCTCCTCTATTATCCCATTATCGCATAAACTAGATATACTACTGCAAAAATAACTACCGTAGTAACAGCTATTATTATTCCTTTTTTTAAATTATCATTCATATACTAAACCTCTTACAATCTTTTCAATATTTCACATAAAGTCATAAGCAAAAACATAATATTTGCCATCATATTTGACAACAGCAAAATCTTCACTTCCTCCAAAACTATCCGTAGTACCTTTTGCTGTTACTTTTAATGTTACATAATATGCTTCGGAAATATTTATTCCATAAAAACTTGATAAAATATCTTTATTCTCATCAAGTTCATCTCCGGTTAATTTTTCTTTACTTTCATATTCAAAAGTTATTGTTCCATATTCTTCTTTTGCAGTTTTTGCCCATTCTTTAAAATCCTCTTTTAAATTAGATTCTAATGAATCATATTCTTCATCTATTAATGAATCATATTCGGCTGGAAGCATTAATTGTGCAAACTTATCTGCGTCTCCACTATAATATGCTTTCCAAAATTCTAATGCAACACTTTCTGGACTATTTTCCTTTGTCTCATTTTCTGAATCTTTTCCACCAGGAATACTTTCAAGAATATTTTCCCCAGTAACCTTTTTTGAACTATCACCTCCACGAACAAGCACTAAAGAAATAGCTAATACAACCACAGCAATAGCAATTCCTCCACCGATAACAAATGGTAAAACGTTCCGATTCCCAGCACTAGAATTAGAGCCTCCTAACTTCTTTCCACATTTCGGACAAAATTCACTATTTTCAGGTATTTCACTCCCACATTTCATGCAAAACTTAGTCATTTTCACATTTCCTCCTTTTGCCTTATTATACAATTTATTTACTTATTTGTATATAGAAATTCTGCATTTTCTTTCGTTTCACTAGTAAAGACTTTTCTTTCGCCTACTTATAAAATAAAAAAGGAGGCCAAAAAATGAATTTATGTGAAACTTTATCAATAAATTTAAAATATTATCGTAAAAAATATAACTTATCTCAAGAAAAATTTGCGGAAATTTTAGGAACAACTTTATCATATCTTAATCAAATTGAAAATAATAAGGTAGACGTGAAATCCTCTACAATAGATAAATTTGCCCATAATATCAATAAATTTGATAAAAATATCCATATTGAATCTGAAGATTTAGTTAAGTTTAATAAAGCCCATATTACTAATTTTTCTAGAATAGATGAGAGAAAAAGAAATGATAGTAAGAAAAATGCTAAAAGTATAAGATTGCCAAAATAATATCTTAACTAAAATTAAAGTAGACAATAAACAACTGTCTACTTTTTTAAATTTTAAATTCCATAAAAATTAATCATCTTAAAAAAGTTGACTAACATTTAGAAATTCTTTACAATAAAGAAAAGGA
The DNA here is from genome assembly GCA_947623735.1 of uncultured Bacilli bacterium. Lineage (GTDB taxonomy): Bacteria > Bacillota_I > Bacilli_A > RF39 > UBA660 > Caccenecus. The sequence goes on along the minus strand of CANQHE010000052.1, from coordinate 12 downwards.
GTCAGAAATTAT
>CANQHE010000051.1 GCA_947623735.1 uncultured Bacilli bacterium | reverse complement strand
CCTTCACTTTTATTTATTACCACTAAAACTTCAATTTCCTTTATTTTTTTGCATTTTGGGTACTTTTTTTTACATTTTTCAAAAAAAGCCATCAAAATTTGATGGGATTTTATAAATTGAGTGTAAATATTATGTATCTTGAAATAAATTGATATTAATTTGATAATTTTTAGGTTAAAATATAGATGGTGGTAGTTATGTATTGTAAAAAGTGTGGTGCTGCTTTACCTAGTCATGGTTATATTTGTAAATCTTGTGGAGCAATGATGGATACAGAACAAATAAAGATGCAAAAAAATTTAATGCGAGAACAAGATGATAATAAAACGGTACAGTTGCTTTCAGATAAATATACAAATAATACAATAGATAGAGATTATAAAAAGCATAAAGAGAATAAATATTTAGGAGCACTTTTAATAATATTAGTTATAATAATTATAATTATAATTGCTGTATTAAAAGTTATGTAATTTTAAATATTAAGCATAATATTAAGGGTGATATTATGCTTTTTACATGTTTAATTATATTTTTAGCAAGAATTGTTGATGTTACGATTGCTACTTTTAGAACGATGATTATGGTTAAAAGAAAAAGTTTTATTTTACCAATACTGGCTTTTTTAGAAGTATTTATTTGGTTTATTGCCGCGAGAAGGGCTCTTAATACGAATTTTGATAGTATATTAATTCCGATATCTTATGCAGCGGGTTATGCGACCGGGACATATCTTGGTTGTATGCTTTCAAGTAGATTAGTTAAAGATGTTAATACAATTGAAGTTACTACAGTTAGAAATAATTATAAATTAATAGATAAGTTAAGAGATAAAGGTTTAGGAGTGTCCGTGATTGGATTAAAAGATGAATATGGAGTTAAAAAAGATTTACTTATTATTGATGTAAAAAGTAGATTAACTAAAGAGATTACAAAATTTATTAAAGATATAGATGATAATGCATTTATTGTGATTCGAGATACAAAACTTGTTTATAATGGGTATATTAAATAAAGGAAGTGGTATCATGTATTATGTTAATATTTTTTTTATATATTCTTTCTTGGGATTTTGTTTTGAAAATATTTTAAATATTTTTACGCATTCTTATTTTAATAGTGGCATACTTTATGGGCCTTGGACTTTTATTTATGCTTTTGCTATATTTGCAATTATGTTGGTAGATAAATTACTTAAAAGATTAAAATTAAAGAAAGGAATAGAAGTATTACTTTTTTATATAATTATTACAATAGTTATTACTTTAATTGAATTTAGTGGGGGTATGTTAATAGAAAAGTTAATGCATAGAGTATATTGGGATTATACTAATATGACTTTTAATTATGGACATTATATAACTTTGGAAGTGGCCCTTTTTTGGGGTATATTTGCAATAATTATTAATTATTTGGTGAGACCTTTTTTAAGTAAGTTTGCTCTTAAAATACCATATTATGTAACAGTTATATTGGGAATATTTTTTGTTATTGATGTTGTCGCTACAATTGTTAATTAAAAAATGTTTGCAATATTTTAGTTTTTGGAGTATCATAAATAACGAAGCATTTTTAAATTACTAAATTATAATCCGAAATAATGATTATTTATGGAGGATTTTTATGAAAAAATATTTATTTTTGATACTTTTTACATTGGTATTAAGCTTTTCTTTATGTACTTGTGTAGAAGCGAAAAGTGCAAGAGTTAAAGGGGTTAGTCTAGGTTATTATTATCATGCTAAATATGAATATGGATATTATAGTAAGTATGGTCAACTTTTAGATTATAGAATATCTGATGGCGAGTATGCGGATAAAAAGGCTTATTGTTTTGCTCCCACAGAAGAACTTTATCCCACTGTGGATTATGATATGAATCTTTATGATGATGATAATTTACTTAAAAACGTTAATGATACTCAAAATGTGGGAGATAATAAAGTTACTAGTGAACAGTTAAAGAAAATGGCTCTCATTGCCTTTTATGGATATGGTTATAATGAGAGTCATAAGACAACGGCTTATATTTTGGCTAGTCAAATGCTTATTTATCGCGTTATGGAAAATCAGGTTTTTACTGATACGCTTTGTAGTAATCCGGAGTGTAGTAAAATTGATGACCCTTATGAAGTAAAAGAAGCAATGACGGAAATAAATGATTTGATTAGTAAACATGATGTAAAGCCTAAGTTTGATAAAAGTAAATTTAGTGTAAATATTAATAAACAAATAGAATTAAAAGATAGTAATCAAGTTTTAGAGAATTATAAAATAAGTAGTATGACTAATTGTGAGGCTAAAATAGAGGGCGATAAATTAATTATAACGGGTAAGAAATTAGGAGAAGCAAAAGTAAAGTTAGTTAAAGGGGATGTATATCAAAATAAACTTATGTTTTTAACTAGTAGTGAATCGCAAAATATGGTAGTTCCGGGAAATATTGATTTAATAGAAGTGGAAATTGTAGGAGAAGTTAAAGGAGGAAAAGTAGAAGTTTTAAAGAAAGATGAAGCGGGAAAAAAGTTAAAAGGAGCAAAATTTAAAGTTTATAAAGAAGAGAAGGAAGTTTGTAGTATTACTACAAATGATGATGGTGTAGGTAAATGCGAAAATTTAGATAATGGAACGTATACATTAAAAGAGGTAGAAGCTCCTTTAGGATATGTTAAAAGTGATAAAGTTTATACTTTTAAAATAACAGATAATAATTATGAAATAAAAATGGATTTAGTTAATGAAAAGATAAAAGGGTCAGTAGAAATTTATAAAGAAAGTGCAGATTTTTTGGGAGATGCAAGTTTAAAAGGGGCAAAATATGGAATTTATAATTTAGATAATGTGCTCGTTGGTGAAATTATTACGGATTTAAATGGTTATGGTAAATTTGATAATTTAGAATATGGAGAATATTACATTAAAGAGATAGAGGCTCCATTAGGTTTTAAACTTGATTTAACAAAACATGAATTTCAAATAAAGAATAATAAAGAAGTAATTAAAATTACATCTAATGAAGAAGTAGAAAAGTATAATTTTAAACTTACAAAAACAATGTCAAATGGAGGTAGTGGAGTAGTTTTACCAGAGGATAATGCAATATTTGATATATATTTAGATAGGAATGGAGAGTATGTTACTTCTATTACAACCGATAGTGAGGGAAAAGCGATAATAGAACTACCTTATGGGGTTTATAATGTCTGTCAGAAAAAAGGAAATGGTAAAACTAATTTGGCACCATGTTTTAAAATTGAAGTTTATCAAGATTTAGAAAGAGTTGTTAATAATGAACTTCTTAAAGCAAGACTTCGAATAGTGAAAGTTGATTCCGAGACAAATGAAATATTACCAATCGCGGGAATTAAGTTTAAAATTAAAAATCTTGATACAGAAGAATATGTATGTCAAATAGTAAGTTATCCAAGTGTAAAGAAAATATGTACTTTTGTAACGGATGATAAAGGCTTTTTGGTTTTGCCGGATTATTTAGAGGCGGGACGATATAAAATTGAGGAAGTTAATCAAGAAATAAAAGGTTATCTTTGGAATAATGAAGGAGTAGAATTTGCAATTGATGATAAAGCAGAATTGATATTTGATGAAGATTTAGGAAATATATTAGAAGTTAAATTTCCAAATAAAAGAGTAAAAGGAAAAATAATCGTAAAAAAGGTGGGAGAAGTGTTCTTAGATGATACTATTGTTTCTTTAAAGGGAATTAAATTTGGTTTATATGATGAAAATAATAAATTACTTGGTATTTATGTTACTAATCAAGATGGGATAATCGTAATTGATAATTTAGAACTAGGGAAGTATTTTTTAAAAGAACTGGAAACTAAAGATGGATATGTTTTAGATAATGATGTATATGAAATTGATTTAAATTATATTAATCAGTATATACCGGTGGTAGAAGAAAATATAGAAATAAAAAATTATTTAATTAAAGGAAATTTTGAAATTTTAAAAACAGATGAAGCAGGCAATCCTTTAGAGGGAGTAGAGTTTGGTGTATATAATTTAGATGAGGAATTAGTTCAAGTTTATGTTACAGATAAAAATGGTAAAATAAAGGGAGAATTACCTTATGGGAAATACTATTTAAAAGAAATAAAAGCTTTAGATGGTTATTTTAATGATGAAGATAAAAGAATTTTGGATATTGGAGAAGAAACAGTATTTTTAAAATTAGAAAATAAACGAAGAATAAGAATAAGTGTTCCCAGTACAGGAAGTAAAAAGCAATCTTTAGAAATATTATTTTTAGTAAATGCTTTAGGCTTTTTAGTTTATAAAAAGTTACCAATTAAAAAAGCAATTTAGATAATTGCTTATGAGTTATTTATGAATGGCACTATTAGTATTAGTCATAATATTAGTAATGTAATAGGTTGGAATTAATCCTCCACAGACAGTTTTTATTTCATCAATATTGGTAATTAGGCCTTTTTTTAAAAGATTTGTTCTGATTCTTTCTAAATTACAATCGGTAATATCGGTTAGAGACCAGTATGAAATGCCATTTAATTGAACTTGAGAATGATTAATTATAGTGGATATATCAGCGATTAATTCCTTTTTAGCTTCATAGACTTGTTCATGAGTAAACTTGGGAGTATCCCCAATAGTTTTTAGAGTTTCTGCTTCACTTAAAGATAAATCAAATTCTGTTATTTGAATCTTTAGATGTTCAGTATCTTGGAGATATTTAAAATCGTTAAAACAACTTATTATTTGGGGAAGGGCTGTTCCAAAAGTAATGTGCATTTGGGAGCCTAAAGTATCAATTAAACCATTAGAAGTGGAGTTTAAAGAGAGAAGAACTTCAAATACTTTTTTTCTTCTTTCTGCATCTTCTAAGAAAGGTTCGTTATATAAAAAGCTTACACCTTCAGGTTTATGTTTTTTAGCATAGTCAAAAACTTCACAAATATCTTTGATGCTTATTCCGTAGTTACTTTCCCAAATATTTTCATATTCGCCGGTGGTATTTTTATCAAAACTTACAATTTCATTTAATAAATCAACAGCATTAATAACTGGAGTACCATCGGTTAATTTATGGGTAGAGTTATATTCATTTATAAAGTCGATTGTTCTTTTTACATAATTTGTAAGTATTTTTAATATTTCATCTTTGGTTTTACCAGCAAATAAACTTTCACAGGCTTCTTTGGTTAAGAGTGAATGAAATCTTACGTGTTTATTATTTTTTAAAGCAAAGTCTAAATCTCTTTTGGCAAAATAGAAATCATATCTTTGATTTTCATCTTCAAAAAATTCATTTATAATTACTTCTGGTCTTCCCGAGCCAATTAATAAAGTATTAAACTCTCCTAATATTTCATTTAACATTAATAATTCATCATATAAGTTGGAATCTTGGTTTTGGTCTCTTTCTATAGAGATAAAACGATGGACATGTTTTAGAATTTCTTCATAGTTTTTAGGATATCTATTTTTTAGATAGGAACATATATATTTTATTCCTTCTTTACTTCTTTTTTGGTAAGCTTTTTTAATAATATCTATATCTTCATCAGTAATATTTAAGTGAATTAAGGTATTATTTATAATAGTATCTGGATCACTAGTATGAGGAACTAAAGTATTTTGATAAGTTTTAAAGATGAAACGTTTTAATTGTTCTAAATCTTTAGTAGTAAATTCTTTAATTTCTTCTTCCTTAAATAGGCCATTTAATTGCGCACATTCACTTACAAAAGTAATTATTTCTTGATAAGAATTACAATTGATAATTTTTAGAAGATCAATTTGTTCACTACTAAGATATCCTCCTTGATTATTAGTTGGGACATTTAAGTAAAAGGGATTCATGAAATACCTCCTTATATATATTTAAATTATATTATTTTTTGTGTTAGCATTTATTAATCAAATTTGGAGCGATAAAGCTACAAGTTATGAACCATGTTCTTTTTCTATAAAAATTATATACGAATTATACTTAAAATACAATGGGAGTATGGAAAAAAATTTCATTCATTGTGTAATTTATACATAAAAGCTTTAATATGTAAATAATTGGAGGTATTTAATGATTAACGAATTAATAAAGAATGATAATGAAATAAATTATATATTTGATGATATAAAGAAATTAATTATAAATAGTAGAAATAAAGTATATCAAACTGTGAATACTGAAATGCTTAATTTATATTGGAATATAGGTAAAGCAATAATGGAAATGCAACAAGGTGATGAAAGAGCAAGTTATGGTGATGCGGTGCTTGAAAGGTTAGCACAAAGATTAACTGCTGAATTTGGTAAAGGTTTTTCCAAAAGAAATTTAGAAAGAATGAGAAAATTTTATGTATGTTTTCCAATTACGACAACAGTGTCGTCGCAATTAAGTTGGTCTCACTATTTAGAACTCATAAAAATAGATGAAGAACCTAAAAGAAATTTTTATATAAAAGAAACAATTAATTCTAAATGGAGCGTTAGAGAACTTCAAAGGCAAAGAGATTCATTATTATATGAAAGATTAACTTTATCTGCCGATAAAGAAAAAATATTAGAATTAGCTGAAAAAGGGCAAGTATTAAAAACAAATAAAGACTTAGTAAAAGACCCTTTTGTTTTAGAGTTTTTAGATATAAAAGAAAATACAGGTTATTTAGAATCTGATTTAGAAAAAAATATCATAGAGCATTTAAAAGAATTTTTGCTAGAATTAGGTAAAGGCTTTAGTTATGTTGGCAATCTAACTTTAGAAGAAGATCATTTTTATCCAGATTTAGTTTTTTATAATAGACTTTTAAGATGTTTTGTTATCATTGATTTAAAAATTGGAAAAGTATCACATCAAGATATTGGACAAATGCAAATGTATGTTAATTATTATGATAGAGAAATTAAGCAAAATGATGAAAATCCTACAGTTGGGATATTACTATCAACAAATAAAAATGAGACAGTTGTAAAGTATACTCTTCCAAAAGACAATAAAACAATATTCTCTTCGGAATATAAATTACATATGCCAACAGAGCAAGAACTAATTATTGCTGTGGAAGAAGAAAAGAAAAATTTTGAATTAAACGAAGAAAATTAGATATTGGATTTTTTAAATGATTAATAAAACCATTAGAACAGATTAAATTATTCGTTTAATAATGGAGAAGATATTAAAAAATCATCTCAAGATAGAGATGAAATGTATTTGAATGTTCGAAAAGTTCGAACAGATTCGTCAATGGAGCGAGTGTCGTAGTTATCTACAACTCTTTTCCAATAACGAAAAATTTATATAATCTTCCGTTGCTAGTAATAATATAACATATTTTTAATATTTATTGAATAGCA
>CANQHE010000050.1 GCA_947623735.1 uncultured Bacilli bacterium | reverse complement strand
AAAAAACTTTATGACTTTTTTAATTCTTATGTTTCATAAAGTTTCCTTTTTTAAATTAATTTACTCTTTTTGACTGTGAAATTTTAACCAAAGAAAAAGAGTTATAAATAATTTTCAAACTCTTCTCTATTATGTTCTTCAGTTTCATATAATCTTTTAGCTAAATCCATAACTTCTGTTGCAATTCTTTCATCATCTTGATACATATTTATTTTCTCTTTTATGGCAATAACCCCTTTTTCATTACCTTCCATCATAAGTTTTACAATATTTTTATCTTCTTTATTGATACTCATCGCTTCGGCCATAATTTTACTTGCTAACTTTTGTAAAACCCCAATTTCTTTTTCTGATGCTCCATATTTAGCTAAAATCTTTTCGGCACACCGACACATTTCTTCATATTCTTTTCGTTGTTCTTTAATCAGTTTTACTATTTCTTTATCTTCTACCTTATCTTTAACAGCATCAATTCCAATTAATCCCATTTGAGCATTTTGATAAATTAAATTTAAAAATTCAACATTCACATCTTTTTCCATAAAAAATTCACCCACTATTATTATGAGTGAAAAATAAACTTTTATACCATTATCTTGAACTAGGAATTACTGGATTATCAAATTTTTGTCCCATTAAAAATTCTTTAATAGTTACAATTATAAGTCTTTCGCTTTCTACATTTACAAAAGATAAAGTACTTAATTTTTTCGCAATTTCTACGGCATAACCGGTATCTTTTGCTTCTAAAAATATTTCCATTGCTTGATTATATAAATGTAAACTAGCCATCATTCCTCTAGTATTTCTAAGTCTAATCATATCTTGCATTACCGCATTATAATTATTAGCCATTTTTACTAAATATGGTGTATAATCTAAATTTTTTCCTTTTAAATCATTTACTAACTCTTCTTGATAATCTTGTAATTTTTGAATCAAAGCTTTACAGCCTTCATTTTTACTGGTATATAAATTCTTAATAGTATATCTAATAATAGCTAAAGTTTGAAAATAATCATCACTTGCACTATATTTAGCTAAAGCTTCAATTTTATAAAAATCAAAATCGGTCTCTGGACCATCTAAAATCATTTCTCTAATTAATTTTAATCTATCTTTAAAAGGAATAGCCATTATTCTTTTAAAGCCATCTTCCCCTAAATCTTCCCCTTTTTTTATTTCTTTATAAACTTTTTTAATATCTTCCATTTTTCCTCCTAAACTTCTTGTACTACAGCGATAATCATTGGTTTACACTCTGTTTCCCCATATAAATAATTACTTAATTCATCTCTTATTTCGGTTTTAATTTTATTATAATCGACATAATTAGGGGTAATATTTCTCTCAATTATCGCACAACTAATTTTCTTAATTTCAGCGATCATATCTAAATTATCTTTAATATAGATAAAACCTCTCGTGGTAACCTCTGGTCCCACTAGTAAAACTTTATCTTTTTTAGAAATAGTCGCACTTATTAAAACAATTCCATTTTCACTTAACATTTCTCTATCTTTAATAACGAGTTCTCCTATATCATCACTAGATTTCCCATCAATTAAGCAATCATTAACTTTTATTTTTTCTTTTGATTCTATAAGATTACCATTATCAAATTCTACTACTTCGCCATTTTGTTTTAAAATAATATTTTCACTCGGCATTCCAAGACTACTTGCTAAATCCGCATTCCCAACCATATACCGATATTCACCCTTAACCGGCATATAATATTTTGGGCGCATAAGCTTAATCATTTGCATTAAATCTTCACTCGAAGCATGATGAAGAATGGTTTTATCACTTGGAATATTAACAATTTCACAACCAACCTCAGCAAGATCATTTTCAAGTTTTACTAACAATTTTTCATTGCTGTCATATCTTGGTTCGGAAAATAAAATAGTATCCGTCTTTTTAAGTTTAATAAACTTATCATAACCATTATATATTTTACTAATCGCGGCATATGGACTTGCTTTATCATCACAAATAAGTAATATGGCATTATTATCATTAATATTAGTTAAATCTCCTAAAGTATCATTATCAATATTTAAATAACCATTACTTAAGCCAAAATTAATCATATTTTGTAATCTTTTTCCCATAATAACTACTTTCCTGTGACTATTTTGGGTCGCATTAAATATTTCTTGAATTGTATATAAATGAGTTGGTAAAACCATAAACATAACTCTTCCACTGGCATCTTTAATTGCTTTTTTAAAAGTTTCTTCTAACTTATGATTTGGAGAAGTATGGCCAATATTCTCACTAAAAACTGATTCGGAAAGTAAACACAAAACACCTAACTTTCCAATATACGCAATTTTACCTAAATCCATATCATAAGCCCCCATCATTGAAGGGTCAAAGATAAAATCTCCAGTATAACATATTGCTCCATCTTTCGTATTAACAACATACATCACCGCATCTGGTGCACTATGGGATACACTTATTGGAAATATACTAATATGCCCAAAATTAATCTTCCGATGAGCTTTAATTTCGATAATATTTTCTTTATTAACCCCCATCTCCATTAAAACATATTTCGTAAACTTCGTCGCATACACTTTTAAATTAGGTATAACTGACAATAAATCGGCCGTTGCTCCCATATTTTCATAATGTCCATGCGTTATAAATAACCCTTTAATTCTTTTTTTATTTTTAACTAAATATGAAAAATCTGGAATAATATAATCAATACCAAGCATATTACCACTGGCATATTTAAGACCACAATCGAATATAAATAGATCTTTATCTATCTCCATTATATACATATTCTTGCCATTTTCATCAAGTCCACCCAAACTAAAAATTTTTATCTTACTCAAAGTAAATCATCTCCTAACAAATTAAACTATAAAGAAAAAAAGTTTTAAGATAAACTTAATTATATCAAAAAACTGATTATCTGACAAGTCCTTTATCTCAATCTAAAGATAATTCATCTTTAAAGTAAGTTTTTGCCTCCCTTTAAAATATATTCATCTTCTAATATTATTATCCCTCTTTATTTTCTTCGGTAATTATTTCACTTAAAAACACCATCTCTAAATCTTTATAATTAATTTCTTTAAGAAGTAACTTAACATCACTTAACTTAGCCCTATTACTTATCAAAATAATACTTCCATTACCAATATTTTTCTTTATATCAATCAAATTAGATTCTTTAAGTACTAGTTCTGGTTCCACTAAATAATTATGATACTTAAGACATTTATCTTTAATATCGGCATTAAGAACACAAATATTTTTATTTTCTCTTGTTTCATTTAAACTATTCTCTAAACTCTTAAAATTATCTTTATCATTATTTATCGCTTCTAAAAATCCCTTTTTTTGATAAGTAGCTTTATCTACTAAAATTGATGCTTTAATCTTATTACTTACAAAATAATCTTTAATTACCCCATTACTTTCTAAGATTAAACTTACTTTATGTAACTTACTATTACCTTTTGTAATTATTTTATCTTTATTATTTTCCAGTGATATTTCTGGTTTTACTTGGTCATAAACTAAAAAATACTTATTAAAAGTAGCTTCACTTTGCATATTATAATAAGTTTCTGTCTCATTTACTTCTATCCCATTTAATCCTGGAATAATATACTCACCATCAATTATTGCATTTACACTTTCTATTTCATAACTCTTCTTTTCTTTTTTTATTTCTTGCATGAGAGGATTTTTATTTAACACAATACTTGCTACTTTTTCAGTATAATAAAAACTAAAAGCCATAATCATCGCTAAACCCAAATATTGATAATATTTTTTCAAAACATCGTCACCTAAAAAATTATATGCCAAAAAAAATCAGCTAAAACTAATTTAGCCAATTTTTAATAAGGTCAGCACCTCGTTTAGGTTCTTGCAGTAGTATATCATAAACCATCTTATCTTTTTTAAGTTCTTGAATAAAGATAATCTCTTCTCGAGTCATTTGGACAAACTCTTCCCTATTATCTTTATTTACAGTTTTCACAAGATAGTCTGAGCCAATTAGATAATCAGCACTAACGCCCAAAACATGAATCATTTCAATGACTGCTTCTAAAGTTGGATTACGTGTTTCTTTTTCATAGCAACATATTGCTGATTTTCCAACACCAATTAAATCTCCCAACTCTGTCTGTGTTAAACCTTTTCCTTTACGGACCTCTCTTAGTCTTCCTCCGTTTAACATCCCATCACCCTCATTCATAAACAGATTATAACTTTAGTTGGACTTTATGTGTAAAATTTCCACCTCAAGTAAAAAAGAGTGGGCTTTTTTTACTAATTATCAAGCATATTGCATAAAATATCAAGCTTTTTTTGTCTCATGTGATGAAATAAATGTTACTTTATCCACAATTACTTCTGTTACTTTTTTCTTTTCATTACTTTCCGTAACATAACTTCGTGTCTGTAATTTTCCTTTAATTCCTACTACATCCCCTTTATGACAATAGTCCTTTGTGGCCGTTGCTATCGCATTCCATAAGACACATTTGATGAAATCAGCTTCATATATCCCATCCGCATTTTTATAATCCCGCGATACTGCGACTGTTATAATGGTTCTTGCTGTTCCATCATCACTAATTTTAACTTCCGGGTCTTGGGTAAGTCTTCCCACTAAGGTAACATAATTCATATAATTCCTCCTTTCTTAAATTAAATATAAAAGAAAAATTTTCCCACGTCAAAAAACAGATTTAACTAAATCTGCTTAGCAGTTTCTATTATTTCTGCTTAGCCAATTTACCTAAATCTGCTAGCCAATTTATTAAAATCTGTAAATTTCCATTTTCTTTCAAATTTTACACAATATTTACACCTTTTTAATAACTTTTTAATAATCTATTAAGTTCTACTGCATATTCCATTGGTAGCTCATGTTTAAAATCACTAATAAAGCCCATAACTAATAATTCTTTCGCCACCTCTTCACTTAATCCTTTACTCATGAGATAAAATAATTGTTCTTTATTAACTTTTGATATTGTGGCCTCATGTTCAATAAAGGACGTATTATTACTAACAATATTATTGGGAATTGTATCACTCCGACTTTTATCATCCAAAATAATTGTATCACATTTTATTGTCGCCCGTGAGTTTAGCGCTGATTTCGTAATTTTTGTTGTTCCCCTATAAACACTAACTCCCCCATTTAGAGAAATCGATTTTGAAACAATATTACTTTTCGTATTTTTTCCAATATGAATCATTTTTGCACCGGCATCAAGCACTTGTCCTTCACTGGCATAAGCAATACTTATCGAATTACCGCGGGAATTATCACCTTTTAAAATACAACTTGGATATTTCATCGTCACTTTAGACCCAATATTTCCATCTATCCACTCCATTACTCCATCATCTAAAACTATAGCTCTTTTGGTAACTAAATTGTACACATCCTTACTCCAATTTTGAATCGTTGAATACTTACATTTAGCTCCCTTACCAACGTATATTTCCACTACTCCCGCGTGTAAACTAGTTGAAGAATAACTCCTCGCCGTACATCCTTCAATATATTCTAACTCGGCATAATCATCAACAATAATAATTGTTCTTTCAAATTGGCCTAAATTCTCACTATCAATTCGAAAATAGCTTTGTAAAGGCCTATCCAGTTTGGTATATCGAGGAATATAAATAAATGAACCCCCACTCCAAAAAGCCCCATTTAAAGCTGTATATTTATTTTCATCATACTTAACTAAATTATTAAAATATTTCCAAAACAAATCGGGATATTTTTTTAAAGCTTCATCCGTACTTGTAAAAATAATCCCACTTTTATTATCTTTAATACTATGATAAACAACTTCACTCTCAAACTGATTTGTAACCCCATATAAATAATCTTGTTCCGCTTTAATAACTCCTAAATCACAAAAAGTATCGCGAATATCAGGATTAACTGAATCCCAATTATCAGCCATTTTAGTTTTATTATCTTTATAATAAGTTATCTTATCAAAGGAAATATCTAACTTTGGTCCAAAACTTGGATTATCAAGACTATTAAATGCTTCTAAAGCTTTAAGCCTAAATTTAAGCATTCTTTCCCCTTCATTTTTCTTCTTACTCATTTCTATAACATATTTTTTATCTAATTTTTCCATAAAATTACCCCAAAACCATTATACTACATATTTTTTTATTTGTTTAGTGTTGTTTTTTACTTAATTTTTTGATACAATTAAAATAATAGAGAAAGTAGGAGAAAAAACGATGAATGAAGATTTAAGTAAAAGCAGAATAATTAATATAAATGATTTTATTTTCCGTCAAAATTTAGAGTTTTATCCTAACCTTTTAGGTTTAAATTGTATTGATAATAATTTAATATACGAAGTAGATGGTAAAGTCCTAGCAAATGAGACTTTAACTTTTGATCTAAGAACTCTTCCGGGAGATGCTTGGAACACTACTCCTGAAGAATTTATGAATATTATTCGTCTTAATAAAGATTGTCGTAGTCTATCTGATTTTTTAGAGCTAATCGAAAAACACGCTTATGACCCTTTTATTAAACCCGAATATCATGAAAGTGAGGCTGCCTAATGACCAATAATTTAGAAGAAACTGTAAATAAATATATGGATTGCTACTTTGATGCTGTAGATAATGCCCACTATTTAGATGAATATAATCGTAATCTCATTAAAAGAGTTGAGCTAGGTATCGCAAATATCCCTGAAAATTCCGAACTAAAACACTTAATAAATAAAAAACTTGACGAATATTATGATAAAAACAAACATCTCGGTAATACTGAAAGTATGAATATTGCTGATGAATTAAAACTAACTCGCACTAAAAAAGAAAACTTACCCGCTAAATCTGGTTTTGTAAATATTGCTATTCTCCTTTATGGAATTATTAATATCGGTGTTATTGTGGCTATTGCTCTAATGAAGTAATAGCATTTTTTTGCATTTTTCTTCTATTTATGATATAATCTAGTTACATGGGGTAGCTATTTGGTATCGACATGTATTACTAGATATGATTGCAAGTGGAAGTGACGCCTTAAGTCTAAACTTAAAATTAAATGACAAGAATGAAAGTTCTTTCGCTCCAAATGCTTTTGCATTTGCCTAATTAATAAGGTTGAAGCGGCTTCTATGTAATTTGCTTATAGATTACTTAGGGGTTCATACATATAAGCTATATTTTATTATTTGATTAGTCTAATAAAATGAATTTTTATCTAATCTAGTTATTTTATAGGTTAGTCTTGAGCCAGTAAAATAATGAATTCTAAATCAAGCTAAACTTGTAGACGTTGTATCATAGGGTATATTGGACAGGAGTTCGACTCTCCTCTACTCCACCAGATTGATAGTAACTCAAGCTTATAGTTTGAGTTTTAATATACTTAAATTTATGTTGAATGAATAAAGAAACAAATGGCATATCCATAAATATCATAAATGTCGTGATAAAAATTGAGTAAAAATTTAAAAATAAAAGAACAATTAATAATTTTATGATATAACCCGAGTTTGACAGTTGAAGAAAAGGAAAAAGTTTAATTTTTATTGAAATTAGGCTTTTCTTTTTAAAT
>CANQHE010000049.1 GCA_947623735.1 uncultured Bacilli bacterium | reverse complement strand
TAAGTTTTATCTAAGACTTGAGTTTCATTTTGAACCACCACACTACACTCCTTGAAAGTGCATTAACTCATACATAGCTTGCTACCATAAAACCGCTTAATTTACTATGTATGGATTAGTTGTCGTTCCTTTTGGTTGGTCTGGATTTGTGAATGTGAAGCTTGTATCAGCCTTCAGATTAATTACTGGACGCACACCAAAGTTAGTGTTGTGCACGTCGCTGCGGTCGAGGTAGCCATTATTATACACACCGAACACGTAAGCATTGCCGTTGGTGTACATGCTCCACGGAGACATTGTCCAATATTCATGCTCAACATTTAACCAATATCCAGAGTTTGCTTGACCTCCGAATCCTCCGGCAAGTATTACTTCATCTACTGTTATTTGCCCTACTGGTTGCTTTAATTTTTGGTTTCCTCTTTTAGCATGGTTTTCCCATGTATAATAATCTCTATTATAATCTGCATTTTCTTCAAAATTATCAGCACTACTACTACATTTTAAGCTTGCATAATTTACATCTGTTCTCCACGAACCATTTGTTTGAAATGTATTATACCATCCTTTATATGCTGTATAAACAGAACCAGTTCCTCTATTTGATGTTCCTTCACTTGTCCACCACTTTTGAGCAGTGTCACTTATTTGTCTATTATTACAGAAGCCAGCATTTTCATCAATATGATTTAATTGGGCTGTTTCGTTCAAATTAGTAGTATTACTAAACCAAGTATTTGTTTGAGTTGCTATATTACTTGCGGTTGTATTGGAATGAGTTTTACTAAAATCTTTACCTCCAGTTGTTCCATAATAGTATCCTACATATGTATTATCATTATACGTTGGATGATATGCAATACTATTTAAAGCATTTGCACCATTCCCTGTTGGTGATGTACCTTCTCCAGCATAAATTAATCTTATAGTTCCATCGCCATTTATTCGGATGATTCGCCACCATATATCTTGGCTGTTAGATGTCTGACCAAACTTAATCCAATTATTATCTGTCGTTCCTCTAAAATAATAGCTTTCCCCATCATCATCTTGGGTGCTACATATTAACTTTTGTGAAGCCTCTACTCCTGTTACTGTTACTTCTCTATTATTTTCTGTTGGACAACCAGTTTGTGATTTTTGCAATCCTAAATCAGCTAAGACCTCTTCGGCTGTTTTCTTTTTATCGAAATATAGTTCACATTCTGTTCCGGTTTTATTTAAATTTTCTACTATTAAACCATTACTCCATGTTGGTGTGGCACTATTTGTACATGTACTTGATTTTTCATTTAAAACATAATCTTTTGTATCTGGGATTGTTTCTACTTCTTTGTAATTCTTATCTTCCTGTTGTTGGTAGATTGTTGTGATTGTTATATCTGCTGTTGCTTCACTTAGTTTTGCACTTAATGTTCCATTAAAGTTTTTACCTATATCATCTGGATATTGGTCATTATCTAAGTTTGGATATTCAATTATTACATAATAATATACTTTAGTTGAGGGATTAGTCGCTGTGATAAATTCTTCATTTGCTACATATACTTCTGTACTTTCTGTTTTCTTTCCTATTGTTCCTTCATTTACTTTTTCTAAACCACTTAAATCACTTATATTACAATCTTCATTTAAATATTGTTTTCCATTTCTTACTTTTGTTTTCTTTTCACATGTTGCATTTACTTCTTTTTTATCACTTGATTTATATACTGTATATTTTAAGTCTGTATTTAATCCATTGTTTCCGGTCCAGATTATATTGTATGGTATTAGTACATTATCTCCGGTTGCGGTTCCAACAATTATTGATACTGTTTTATGGCCTGGATATATACTTTCATCATTAAATTTTAATTCACCTTCTATGGTAAATGTTGCTCCATTTAAGGTTGCTACTGTTCCTTTGGTTGTGGCTCCATCTCCGGTAAACAATGTTTTTCCTAAAAAGTATGCAAGTGATATTCCTATTCCTAATAGAAGTACAGATACTATTACTACTAATTTCTTATTCTTTTTCATTATTCTGTTACCTCCACTATATAGGGATTTTCTTTTGTTCCCCATTCTCCATTGTCAGTACTAGCTTTAAATTTAGTATCAGCTTTTAGATTAATTACTGGACGCACGCCAAGATTAGTGTTGTTTACTCTATAACTGCCTATGCTTCCATCTTCAACTATAACGAACACATCAGCGTCAGAAGTACTTTTACGTGTTGGAGTTATCGTCCAATAGGAACTTCCTGCATATAACCAATAACTTGAATTTGTTTGATTCATAAATCCTCCAGCGAGTATTGCTTCATCCATGGTTATTAATCCTACTGGATTTTCTAATATTTTGTTTCCTTCTTTTGTATGGTCTTTCCACGTATACAAATCCCTTGCTTTATTTGTACATTTTAATGTTGGTTTTTGTTCTGTTTTATTATAACTATTTGAACTATCACTTTCTGCTACTCTATCAAATGCTGCATACCAAGTATATTCACTTCCAAAGCCTTTATTTGTATAACCATTAGTTCCGTGAGTACTGTTTGCTATTGTTCTATCATTACAGAATCCTGCATTTTCATCGATATATTTTATATAATTTGTTGATAATTTTGTGATTTCAGCAAACCACGTATTTAATGATTTAGCTATATCGCTTGGATTCGTTCCTTCATGAGCTGCTGGATAAGCAGTTGTTAGCCCATTTTGATTATAAAATCCTACATATGTGTTGTCATTAAATGCTGCATTATATGCTTGATTTTCTATTGCATTTTCTCCATTATTATTTGGTGCAGCATTTCCTTTTCCAGCATAAATTAATCTTATCGTTCCATCGCCATTAAATCGGATAATTCTCCACCAAATATCTTCATTATTGCTTGTTTGACCAAATTTAACCCAATTATTATTTATTGTTCCTCTAAATATATAACTTGCTCCGTCATTGTCTTCTCCGGCATAATATAAACCATTTTGATTCATTCTCTTTACAGTTGTATCTCCGCAATTAGAATCATTATCACATGCTGGGCCTGTTATATTTCCGGTTGTTCCATTTGATTTTAACCCTAATGCTTCTAAAGTTTCAGTCGCATTATTTCTATCAAAATATAAATAACAGGCTGTATTTTTGGTTGTTAAATTATTTATTTTTAGTTTACCATTTTCCCAAGTTGGGGTTGCATTGTTACTACATATACTTTTTTTACTATTAAAATCATAGCCGTATGGGATATCATCCACTTTTTTGTATGAGCCATCTTTTTCTTGTTGCATAAAAGCGATGGTGTTACCCTCTTTTATATGTTCTTCTACGGTTTTAAATTTAGAAGTTGGTTTATTAATAAATATTACTACTAAAAAAACTAACATTGTTAATGTTACTAAAAACACTTTTATTCTTTTCATATACATTTCTTCCTTTACCCAAAACATATATTACACCAATTAGAATAATTTTGCATTACCTTCGACAAAACTTGTCAAAACTTTTTAATTATTACTATTTGCAATACTATATGTTATATATTAAATATACAATAATATTGGTAGTTTTGCAATAGTTTTTTCGTGATTAAGCACAATTTTAAATATTAATTAATAAGTATTCATGATTATAATAAGTTAAAAATTTAATTAAATCATCGTAAGTAATACTAATAGTTTTGGTATTAATTAAAGGGTGCATTAAAAGATAATTAGCTTGTAAGTCTTTATCGATTAAGAGTTTTACTAAGTTATTAGTATCATTTATAATACCTAGAGGAGTTACACTTCCCCGCTTTAAGCCTAAAATATTTTTTAATTCTTCATCACTAGTAAAAGTTAAATGACTAGAGTTAGTTATTTTAGTTAAAGCTTTTAAATCCGCTCTTTTGGTATCATCCATTAAAACTAAATAATAATGGCCTTTTTTATCCGTTAAAAATAAATTTTTAGCCCCAATTCCGGAAATTTTTGATTTAATAAATTCAGCTTCTTTAGAAGTATAGACCGGTTTATGAGATACCTCTTCATATTTAATATTTAAGTTATTTAAAATATCATAAATCATTTTTATCACCTGTATGTATTATAACAAATAAAAAGTAGTATGAAAACTACTTCTTTACTTTAATAAGCTTTTTTAATTCATTTTTTAACGTATTAAAATCTTCACATTTAATATAGTTGCGGTCCCAATAATCCACTCCATAAATGCGACGACGGTAATTAATTTCAATTTTACCTTCATAGGCGATTACTCTTTTAGTATCAGTTAAATCAATCATCAAACAATCATTATTAATCATTCGAAGTTCGGGATTATAGCGTTTCAAATTATCATATACTTCTTGTAATGTATTCATTACGGCATACTTCCTTCCTAACATATTTCTAATCAGATTATAACATATAAATCTAAAATAGCCAAATTTTATTTTTGAATAATTAAAAGATTTGGACAATATTTAGTTAGAGTTTTTAATAATAAGGGTTCTAATTCTTTATTAAAATAGAAATAGCAAGGAGTATCGGTTAAGATTACTAAAGTATGTTTTTTTACGACTAAAGCTTTTAGTTTAGACCATTTAAAAGTCATTTTAATATCCATAAAAGAAGTATCGGTTAGGCCTTCTTCATCGAAGATAATGGTGGATTGGAAGTTTTTCTTGCGGTAAGTAAAATAACGATATAAACAATTTAAAAGATTACTAAAAATAATTACTAAATCAAGAAAAATTAAGAAACAACCACCAGGGATAAAACCTTTTAGCAAAAGTAAAATACTTACTAGGAAAACAAATGAAGTGACAATTAATAAAATAGAAAAAAGGTTTAAATGATTGGGTTTCTTGTGGGCTAAAATTTTATTTTTGTGGATATTTACTCCGACGGCTTCATTGTAACATTTAAAGAAACAAGATTTTAAATTAGTTTTTAGAGACATTTTTTACACTTCCTTTACATTAAAAAATGAGAATTAATCGCTATTTAGAGTTTATTAAGGCTTGATGGCGCCAGCTAGAAGTTAGACCATAATCGATATAGATACACTGTCCAGACATATAAGAACAGATAGAGCTTCCTACGACAACTAAAGGATAACCCATATCTTTAGGACTAGCAGCATAACCATTCCAGCCATTAATAAACATATTTTCAATCATGGCTTTCCCCTCTTCAGCATTACCGGTGGCGCTTGAAGATTTATTAAAATCATCAGATAGACCAGTAAGGGTATAACCAGGGTTTATCGCATTAATCCGAATTTTACGGTCGATAAATTCGGGGCTCATGCATTTGGAATTGACATAAGAGTTCATACATTGTTTAGCAAAAACATAAGAATTAGCGATTAATTCAGGATGGTTCTTATACCAAGATACCGCTTCATTCCAATCGGTAATATTAATTACTTCTAAACAGTTGGCATAGTTTTGTTCCCAACTGAAAGCACCGACAGAAGAAATAAAAGATACAGAACCATGGTCGTTAATTCTCGGTAATAATTTTTCAGTAAGATATTTTTGACCAAAGAAATTAACTAATTGGACTTCTAATTCTTTACCTTTATAGCCCGCGATAGCATGACATAAGAATAAAGCGTCAATATTAGAGGGTAACTCTGGTAGAACTTTATCTATTTCGGCAAGATTGCCTAAATCCGCTTTTAAGGCTTTTTTAACTGGTAAATCAATAGTATTAATATCGATAGCATAGACATTGGCACCTAGTTCAAGTAATAACTCACAAGCACTTTTGCTCATGCCGGAAGCCGCCCCAGTTATGACGACATTTTTGTTTTCAAAACCAAATAATTTTTTTAAATCCATTTTTTATCCTCCTACTTTATTATAACACATAATTTAAAAATTAGATATTTTTCCAAAACATTTTATTGTCAATAAAAGTATAGGTTAGTTTATGTTCTTCATATAGATAAGTTAAGTAGGCTTTAATTGTACTACCGACTAAATAGTATTGTTCTAAGTTTAAAGTTAAATTATAGTGGTTAAATAAAGACGTAAGTATATCTTCAAAAGTGGTGGGGTTAGTGGTGATACCTAAAATTAAATCTATTATTTCCATGATTTTGGCTCTATTTACTGCAATAATTTCTTTTAGATTAGAAGTAGCTTCTACATGAGAGGCAATATATAGAGAACCGTCTAAGTTTTCCAGATAAGCTAAAGTATTTAGGTACTCTTTTACGTCATAAAGATAGAAAATATGATATTTATTAATGGTTGCAATACTTGCTAGGGCATCACCTAAAAAATAAACGTTATCACTAGTTTTAATTCCTAGCATATCAAAGTAATGACCTTTTAGATTAAGATAAGATAAGCCGGATGGTAATGATTCTATATCGCCATTAGGTATGGAGGGTTTAGCCATTAAAAATTTGGTTTTTAGTTCAGGTAAAGGACTTGCCCCATATAGTAGCGCTGGCTCTAATAATGGATTAGCAATAATAGATTTATCGATACCTAAACTATAAATTAAAGTATTAGTCCGGTCTTGTAAAAATTTATTACCGCCAACATGGTCGGCATGCGCATGAGTATTAATAAGGCCTACTAAACGCCAATTATTAGCTGTTAAAATTTGGACTATTTTACGACCAGCTTCTTTATCATTTCCAGAATCGATTAAAAAAACGTCGGTATCATTTATTTTATATAGACCAATATTAGTGTTATTTTGGAGATAATAAGTATTAGTTCCAACTTGAATTAGTTCCATGATATTCCTTCTTTCTTATAAAGATTATATCATAAAATTTAAAAAAAGAAAAACAAGTTAGAAGCTTGTTTTAGTAAAGTTTATTTTTCTTTTTAACATAAGTAAAGATGGTACCCGCGATTACAACTAAAACAGCAGTAATAATTAAAGGAATATTTAAACCAGTTTTAGGAGTTTCGGGAGTTACACAATATTTATTATAAGTATCTTTATCGACAACATTACCATTATTGTCATAATAAGTGTTATCAATTACTTCACAATGATGGGTAAAGCAATCTTTTTCGTATTCTTCTTTGGAGACTTTATTTCCTTCATTATCATAGTAGTTTTCGTCATCATCAATGCCACAAATTATTAACTCTTTTTTATCACAACTAGCATGAAATTCGGCTTCGGTTACAGGAGACCCTTCAATATCATAATATTTATCTTCGATTTGTTCACAAATATGAGGGAAACAATCATTTAAATACTCTTCTTCTTCCACCGCATTGCCTTCATTATCATAGTAAGTTTCTCCGACCTGTTCACAAAAATGGGAAAAACAATCATTTAGATATTCTTCTTCTTCGACGGTATTACCTTCGTTATCATAATAAGTTATTTCTTCATCATGTTCTTCCGCGGTACAATATTTAGTATCCTCTACTTCATCACAATCTTCATGGTATTTTTCTTCGTCAACTTTTTTACCATTTTTGCCATAATATTTATCTCCGATTTGGACGCAATAATGGGAATTACACTCGTCATCATACGTATCAAAATCGACTTGTTCCCCACTTTTACCATAAAATAAGCCCTCATAGATAGAACAAGCCCGGTTTACTTTGGTAAATTCATATTCATAGAGAACACCACATTTAGAGGCGGTTAAATCTTTATGAACAGTGATAGTGGCAATTTTATGATAGCCTACTTCAAAACGAGTCTCG
>CANQHE010000048.1 GCA_947623735.1 uncultured Bacilli bacterium | reverse complement strand
AAGAGTATTGTGGATGATGTAATTGAATATGTAAGAGAATGGAACTTAGAAAGTTCTAAAAACGGGTTAGAAAGATATATGAAAGAACATGATGAAGAATTAAAAGAAGAAACAAAAACTAGTAATAGTGTAGATATTGCTAAAAACTTGCTTAATAAAAAGATGAAAATTCAAGATATTATTGATGTAACAGGTTTAACCAGAAAAGAAATCTTAAGTTTAAAGTAACTGCTCTAAAAAGCAGTTTTTAAAAGGAAAAGAGGGAAGGAATATTGTATAGTAAAAAAGATGAAGAAAAAAAGAATATGGACGCTATTATCGAATATGTAAGAGAATGGAACTTAGAGAGTTCCAAAAATGGGTTAGAAAGATATATCGAAGAAAAAGCTGAAGAAAATTTTGTTGCTGGTGAAAATAAAAAAAGCTTCGATATTGCTAAAAACTTGCTTAATTTAGAAATTTCAGTAGACAAAATAATGAAAGCAACTGGTCTAACCAGAAAACAAATTTTGAATTTAAGATAAGCTACCTATATGGTAATTTTTTTAATTTATAAACTTCTACCGCGTTTTCCTCTTCTGGATATGATAAGCAATTACCAAAGATAATCTATATGGAGCAAATCTATTTAAAAACAATGTAACTTTCATCATCAAAGTTGGCACAATAATCATTTTATTTTTTAAAGTTTTAAGAATCGCATACTCTGCTACTTTTCTACTATCAGCTTCTCTTACACTAAACTTTCCCTTCGCAACTTTATTAAACTCTGTTGCCACCGGCCCAGGACATAAAGCACTAACATGAACATTGCTTTTTAATTGTCTCAATTCCTCATTAATTGCCATGGTAAGTTTAGTAACATAATTTTTCGTTGCATAATAAGTAGCCATTCGCGGTCCGGCCATAAAACCCGCGCTAGAACAAACATTTAAAATTCTTCCTTTATCTTTTTTTATCATGTCCTGTAAAAAGAGCTTTGTTAAAATATGATAAGATTTAACATTTAAATCAATCATTTTAAGTTCTGTATCTAAATCAGTCTCATAAAACTCCCCAAAAAGTCCAAAACCCGCATTATTAATAACTAAATCTATTTCTTTACCTTTAAGTTTCTGATATAACTTAAAAACATTATCTTCCAAACTTAAATCCATATCAATAACCTGAACCTGGGTCGCAAGTTCTTTTTTTAATTCTAAAAGTTTATCTTTTCTTCTAGCCACTAAAACCAAATCATATCCCCTATTTGCAAGTACTCTGGCCATATCTCTTCCCATACCAGATGAAGCTCCTGTAATAAGTGCTAACATATTCCACCTCTATTTATAATTTAATGTAACTATCTTTATTTATACTTTTTTCTGAACAACCTCAAGTAAAGCCGGAAGCATTTGTTTCTTTCTTGAAACTAAATCAGATATATAAACTCCCTCATAAACTTTATTAAGATCAAAAGCATCACTTACAATACTCTCAGCATCTCTATTATAAATTACATAAGATCCATTTTTATAAACATCAGTAATAAATAATACGGAACAAACAAAATTACCTCGTTTAAGTTCATCAAGTTTATCAACATATTCATCAATATGTTCTTCAATTTCATTAAAGTCCATAGTCATAACTTGAGATATACCAATTTGATAATTACCCACACTATAAGTTTTATAATCTTGATTAATTAAATCATTAACACTAACCCCTTTAATACTTGAAGCGGCTTTAAACATCTGATAACCATAATCATCAATATCAACCTTTGCTATTTTAGCAAGTTTAGTCGCGGCAAAAATATCATCTTCAGTCGTCGTTGGTGATTTAAAGACTAGTGTATCCGAAAGTATGGCACTAAGCATAATACCCGCGATATCTTTAGGAATATTTACCTTTTTTTCTAAAAACATATTATAAATTATTGTACAAGTACATCCCACTGGCATACTTCTAAAATTAATCGGCACATTAGTCCCAATACTTCCTAAATTATGATGATCAATAATTTCGATTATTTCCGCTTCTTCAATTCCAATCGCACTTTGACTCAAACTATTATGGTCTACTAAAATAACTTTTTGTTTATTATAACTATCACTACTTGTTACTTTAATTAAACCTAAACATTCATTTTTATTATTAACAACCGGATAATTAGTATATCCCACTTTTGTTGCTAAACTAAGAAAATCCGTTCTATAAGACTTATTATTAACCGTTGTTGGTTTAGTATTAATATTAATACTTTTAATTTTATTACTAAGTATTATTCTATTTACAGTATCTAAACTATTATATTTACTTAAAATAACATTTACTTCATTCTTTTCAGCTAATTTTAATAACTTCTTAGGAAATTCATGATTCCCCGTAAGAACAATTAACTTAACCTTTGATTTTAAAGCATATTCAATTATTTTAAATCTATCCCCCACAATTAAAATATCATCATTAGTAAGTTTAATTTCTTCATAAAAAGTTTTAGCTTGATAAGAAGCCACCATAACATTTCCCTTTATTTCTTCTTGAAACTTAAATAATTCTTTCCCATCAATACTAGTTACTATATTATCATAACTAGTTAAAACATGATCTTTAACTCCACTTACTAAATATTTAGCAATTTCTTTTAAAGTAACAAAACCCTTTAATATTTTTTTATCATCAACTAAAGGTATTGCGGTAATATTTTCTTTTTGCATAAAATTAAAAGCATTATAAATTGAATCATCTTCCTTTATTATTGCTTTCTTATTATATTTAATATCTTTAATTTGTACTTTCGTATCATTTAAATAATCCGGACACTTAACTTTAAAATAATCTAAAACAAACTTTGTTTCACTATTTAAATGTCCTAGTACTTTAGGTATAGTATTTCTCCCCTCTTCATTCATTAAATATGATAAAGATATCGCTGCACACACACTATCGGTATCTGGATTACGATGTCCAAAAATAAACGTTTGCATTTTTTTTGCCTCCCCATTTATAAAATGATACCACAAAACTATAAAAATTAAAAGTAAATTTATAAATCCCATCAAAAAAAGGGAATTTATCTTTCCCTTTAAAAGTGTGAGTTTGAGTTTATATGTTATTATTTTTTTCTTGTATAGGTTTATAAAGTGTGTATGTAAATTATTAATATCATCCTCCTTTACATATCTAAAGTATACTATATCATTGTGAAAACTTTGTGTTCCTTTCGTGAAAGATTATTATTTTTTAATTTTAAAATAGAAAGTAGTTCCTTCATTTAAAACACTTTTAACTCCATAATCAAATTTATGTTTAACAAGTATTTCTCTTACTATTGATAAACCAATCCCTGTTGATACAACATTTCTTTGATGTTTCTTATCTTTCTTATAATATTTATCCCAAATATAAGGTATTTCATCTTTCTTAATTCCCTTACCAGTATCTCTAATTTCCACTAAATAATCTTTAATACTTCTTTTAACATTTATATATACTATTTTATCTTCACCTGTATAGTTAATCGCATTATTAACTAAATTATAAATTACTTGCATGATCTTTTGTTTATCGGCATGAACCATCGCTTTATCGGGCATATTAAGAACAAACTTATAATCTTCCGTTGTCTTTAATATTTCATAACGCCGGAGAATTGCATTAATAACTTCTACTAAATCAAACTTCTCAATATTTAAAGTATCGGCATCCGCTTGCATTTTTGACAAATCCAAAATATCATTAACTAAAATATTCAATCTTTCTGTTTCTTCAATTATAACATTTAAATCTTTATCCATCTTTTCTTTATCTTTATAAGTTATATCTCTAACCATCTCAGCATAAGCTCTAATCATTGTGAGTGGTGTTTTTAAATCATGCGAAACATTAGCCATTAAATCTCGTCTTAACTCATCTATCTTTGATAAATCACTTC
This sequence comes from uncultured Bacilli bacterium, assembly GCA_947623735.1. Lineage (GTDB taxonomy): Bacteria > Bacillota_I > Bacilli_A > RF39 > UBA660 > Caccenecus. The sequence goes on along the minus strand of CANQHE010000048.1, from coordinate 3,934 downwards.
CCACATGATTTAAAGTATTCGCAAGTTCATCTATTTCTAAAACATCACTTTCATCAAAATGAATATTATAATTACCTTCCCCTAATTTCTTGGCTTTTTTAGTAATATTTACAATCGGTTTCGTTATTTTATTGGATAAAAAGTACGATAAAAAGCAAGCAATAACAATAACTATAATGGTTACTACTAAAAGTTGCGTTCTAAGTACAATACTAGCCCCATTTATATCTTCTAAAGGTGAATAAACAAACACATACCCATTACCCACATTTATTCCTGATAATATGGCTTTTATATCGCTATCTTTATTTATTAATTTAATATATTTAACATCTTCATTCGCATACATAATATTATCCATTAAATTAATAATTTGGGTATTATCTTTATTAAGTTCACACCCCACCATTAAAGTATTATAAGTAAGTATACTATCCCCCATAACATATTCCATACAAACACTATTACTATAAGCAATTCTTTCTAACTTTTTATATAAAACACTATTATCAATACTAACAATATTATTAGTAATTTTCTTAATTTTTTTCTCTTGATATTTCTCATAACTATATTTTAAAAATAATCCTTGTGCAATTATTAAAAACAGTAAAATCGTAATACTAAAAATAACTAAATATAACAATGTTTTAAAATTAATACTATTAGTCTTTAACTTCAAACTTATACCCCATTCCTCTTACTGTCTTTATAAAATCACGATACTTACCTAAACTATTTCTAAGTGTTTTAACATGGGTATCAACTGTTCTTTCATCCCCAAAAAAATCATATCCCCAAATACTACTAAGAATAGCTTCTCTTGATAAAGCAATATTTTTATTTTGCATAAAATATTTTAACAAATCATATTCTTTTGGTGTTAACTCTAAAACTTTATCATCAACTTTTACTTCATGTGCTAAATCATCAAGTACTAACCCTTTAAATTTATAAACATTATTTTCATTTTGTAATCTTTTTAAAACAGCTTTAATTCTCGCCACTAACTCTTTAGGCGAAAAAGGTTTTGTAACATAATCATCCCCACCTAAATCAAAACCATATAATTTATCAAACTCTTCCCCTCTTGCACTAAGCATAATAAAAGGTATATCTTTTATCTTTTTAATCTCTTTTATTGCTTGATATCCATCCATATTAGGCATCATAATATCCATAACAATAAGGGCTATATCATTATTCTTAACTTTTTCTATCGCATCTTTCCCATCTTCAGCCTCTATTACTTCATAATGTTCCAATAATAAATATTCTTTTATAACGCTTCTAATTAAAGCTTCATCATCACATATTAAAATTTTCATGAATAACCTCCATAAACAATATAATACACCATTTTTGTGAAAGTTGCATGAAAAAAAAGCATTTCTGCTTCTTTTATTAACTTTCTAAAGAACAACTATATCCCATTGAATTAATTTGTTTTCTAAGTCCTGAGAAAGTTTTAGGTAAATCTTTACCAAATTCATTCTCAATTTCTGTTGTACTTAATTCTTTAGATATTGTAAGTACATAATTATCATCATCATATATTGCTGTTCCTGTAATTCCTTCATAAGTTACTGTAACTTTATTATTATTTTCGGTTTTAAATTTAAAATAATCTTCTTCACTTAATTTAAAACTAATTTCTCTAAGTACTTGCCCATTAAATTGATTAGTCTCATTATCTAAAACAAACTTTGTAATCTCTTCACTACCATTCTTACTACAACTAATAAATAATGATGCTCCTTCTTCAACTATTAAGGTAACTTTAACCTCAATTGTATTATTCGCTGCATCTGAAACTAGTATTATAATATCATCATAAGTACCAGCTTTTTTAATATAATTTCTAACTTGACTTTCATCTTTAAATTTATAAGTACAATTAGATGCATCTTTACATTCTGAAATAAAATCTTCAGCATTTACTTCTTCATTAACACTAATAGTAACAGTATCACTAACTACTTCTGGATTAACTGAATCAACAATTTTCGCTTTTCCATTATAAGTTAATCCATTACATGTAATTGTAAAGTCATATGTTGCATCAAGAACACTGGTATCTGTAATCTTTGTTGTATCAAGAGTACATACACTACTACTAATATTAGTAAATGTTGCATAATCCTCTAATTTATTTGAAACTTCTCCTCCCAGTTCAATTTGGACATTTTTAACTGCTACACTAACTTTCTTACTTTGATTATTAAGATTTAAAAATATATATACTCCAACTCCTACCGCGGTAAGGGCTAAAGTAATTATAAGGACAAATAAAATTTTATTCATTCCACCCTTTTTCTTAGGTATATTATTATTGTTATTAATATCTCCAAGATTATTATTAACGGGTACATTTGGTATTGGTGGTACTGTGCCAATTTCGTTTAAAAATGGTGTTGCATTAAAATTATTGATAGTCTCAGGTACATCATAATTAACAGGTGCAACCGGAGTAACTGGCTCTACTGGTGGAACATCATTAACTGGTACACTCGGAACAGCAGGTACATCAGGAATCGCTCCCCCCATCGGAATATTATCAACTTGCGGTGTCGGAATACTTGGCTGTTCTGTAACTGGACTAACAGGTGCTACTTCTGGTACTGATTCAACTGGTGTTGGCACAACATTAGGTATATCGCCATTTGGTTGCAAAGTATCAGGTGTTGGAGGAACAACTGGTGGCACACTATTTAGATTATCGATATTTCCTAAAGATATTGAATTTAACCCCTCATTATTATTTTCATTATTCATAACTACAGCCCCTTATCATATATACAATATTATAACTTATTAAACCATAAAATGCAATAAAAAAAACGCTTATTAAGCATTTCTATTACTATCTTTTGCTAAAACTCTCACAAAAGTATTATCATCTAAAAACTTATTAGCAAAATTATCATTAATTCTTTGTAATGATACCTGTGGCTCAAAAACAACATCTTTTAAAGTGGGATTTTCCACTCTTTCCTCTAATTTAGAGCGATATCTATTGCCACCCTCTATAATTTGTACTCCTCCCTTTGTCCAAGCTGCTCTAAAACCAGTATAATCATGACTAGGTATTCCACTTGAAAGCATATCAAGTACGGCATAATAACCTATCCATTTAGTTGGATCATCAAACTCTTCTTTAGTTTTTTGTCCATAACCAAATTGTCCTGGATATCTAAATTGATCATAAAGAGAATAACCATCATATCCATGACTATTTAAATCATTAATCCAAGCTGGTGCAAATATTCTGTTATATAAAGCGGAAATACAATTATAAGTCTCATCATAACTATATCCTCCACTTTCATTACAAAATCTTCTTCCCAGCATCATTAATTGTTCATAATTAAGATTATATCTTTGAAATATATATTCTTCTTTTTTATGAGTTAAAGCTTCAAATTCTTCTTTCATTTCTGAAAAATCTGCTCTTTCTTTAATAACATCAGCATTACTATAATTAACTCCATAAACAGGAGCCGTTACAGCTTTAACCATATCTAAATATTCAACATTATATTTAGCCAAAAACTCTTTTTCCACTTCACTTATCGGTCTATTAGCCCTTTCATATATAATATTATCTAAATAAAGAAAGATATTACTTGCTTCATCACTTAATGCTACTTTTAAATTAGGACTATATACTTTACCATAAGTAAAGCCACTATTAAGTAAAACTGTTAAAGTAAGTGCTACAATAAAACTAGGTTTACCACTATTTATAGCCTTCTTTAATTCTAATAAATATTTCTTATTATTTAATAAATCCATATTTTAACCCCCAAACAAGTGCCTATTATAACACTTTTCTAAAAGGGGTGTCAACCATTTTTCTTACCTACGGACAGTTTTTTAAATTAAACAAGTTTGATTAATTATATTATCTATATAAAAAATCGCTTAAAATCAA
>CANQHE010000047.1 GCA_947623735.1 uncultured Bacilli bacterium | reverse complement strand
ATTTAAAAAGAAAAGCCTAATTTCAATAAAAATTAAACTTTTTCCTTTTCTTCAACTGTCAAACTCGGGTTATAACATATATTGAAGAGTTTTGGCAAATATATCATAAAATTAGTATAGATAAGGAGGAAGATATGACTAGTAATATACCTAATTTTCCTCCGAATATTGACCCTCAGGTGTTTTCTTTTATTGCGGTTTTAATTGGTTCCGCGGCAGTGGGAGATTATAGTGCTGTCGAACAAAATAGTATTGGTAACTGGCTTATTTTAGTGGGACAATTTATTCTTACGAATGCGGCTCAACAGCAATTAATTGAATCAAGAATTGAAAATGGTAATTTAAATATTAATAGTAGAGAAGCTAAAATGGGTGGAAGTTTTTATGCGAATAATGGGAAAAGTAATCAAAATCAAAGAGCAGAAGTTGATTTTTTACTTGATGCGGTTGAAAAAATTCAAAGAGAACTGGAAAATATTAAGAATAATCTGTAACTTTTCTTTGCCAATACATTTTATTATCAAGAAAAGTATAATTTATCTTTTCTTCTTCAAGTAAGTAAGTTAAATAAGCTTTAATAGTACTACCAATTAAGACGTATTCACTTTCATTTATAGTTAAGTTATAATGATTAAATATAAGAGATAAAAGTTCTTCAAAAGTTTTCTTTTCTTCTAAGATATCTAAAATAAGAGTACATATTTCCATAACCTTTTTTTCATTTAGAGTAATTAAATTAGAAATATCTGAAGTTGCTGGAACATGTGAGGGAATATACAATTTACCTTTTAAAGTTTTTAAAAAATTTAAAGTAGAGAGAAAATCCCGAACATTATATAAATAAAAGATATGATATTTAGTGATAGTTTCAGGGCTAAAGAGAGCATCCCCAAGAAAATAGATGTCATCACTGGTTTTAAGCCCAATCATATCCGGAGAATGACCTTTTAGGGAAAAATATTCTAAACCAGATGGAAGATAGTCAGCAATATCTAAAGCATTAGATGGCTCGGCCATTAGAAATTTGGTTTTAAGTTTTTTAAAAGGATTAGCGCCATATAAACTAAGGGGTTCTAAGATCGGATTTTTAATAAAACTTTTTTCAATACCTGAAGATAAAATTAAAGCATTAGTGCGGTTTGCGATAACTTTATTACCACCAATATGGTCAGCATGAGAATGGGTATTAATTATCCCTTTTACTTGGAAGTTATTTTCATTAAGGATTTTTAAAACTTTTTTTCCAGCATCACTATCATTACCAGTATCAATTAAATAAACCGATTCTTCATCTATTTTATAAATGCCAATATTAGTGGCATTTTTAAGATAATAAGTATGGGGTCCAACTTGTATTAATTCCATAGTTTCACTTCCTTATTTTATTATAACAGAAAATTAAAGATATGCAAACAAAAAGTTGTCCACATGGGACAACTTCAAAAAGAATAAAAAGGGGTTGACTAGTGTGATACTAGCACCAATTCGCCTATTAGGTTGAATTGGTATCTTTATTATATCAATTTTTTTAAATTTTGCAAGCTTTTTTTATAGGATAATATTTTTTTATTTATGTTGATGATTACAATTAGTTTTAATAATATTATTTTCATTATAATAATTTGGTTCTTTATTATCTGGAGAATAACCATATTCATTTAATAAACCATATTTTAAATAATCAATTCTATTTTCATTACCATTATAACTCGTATAATATTTATTTAAGTTTTTCATTTTATCACCATTTATAGTATGGTATTAATTATTAGTTTTATCCAGGCTTTAGAGTTATTTCTAAAGTTTTAGTTAAATCAATATTAGAATTTACTTTAAAATTAAATTTATCGACGAGACCATAATTAGTAAAATGATATTTAAGACCAATTAAATTGCAAAAACTTATTACTTCACTAGTTGACCAGCCAGTCATATCCGGCATAGTATATGTTTTACTTTCAGTAAGTAAGAAAACTTTACTATTTTTTAAGACTTTGGCTTTATTAGGGGGAAATTGATTGATAACATTATTACCATTACCAATGATTATAGGGTTTAATTCTAGTTTTTCTAAACTATTTTTAGTATCTTTAACACTGGTACTGATATAATTTTTTAAAGTAATAATATTTGACATATCTAAATCGGTTGGTTCAGTGGTAATATTAGCATAATTCGCAATACTTTCTACAGTATCAGCGAATATAGGGGCTAGAGAATTAGCTCCACCTTCTATTTGTTTAGCCGAAACATAAATAATATATTTAGGATTTTCATAAGGGAAGAAACCAGCGAAACTATAAATATAATCATACATACCAGATAAGTAACCACCATAAGGACTAGCTATTTGGGCGGTTCCAGTTTTACCAGCTAGAACAACATTATCAGGACGCCAGAGAGTTACTAAGCCATTATAGACAACATCATACATTAATTCTTGCATTTTTTTAATGGATTTACTGGATGCTTTACGACCAAGTTCCGTTCTTTGGCCTTTATAGGTAACTTCACCTTTTTCATTTACAATTTTATCGACAATGTAAGGTTTTAACATGATCCCATCATTAGTTAAAATAGATAAAGCTTGAAGAGTTTGGATAGGAGTTGTAGTAATACCTTGACCAAATGAAGCTGTGGCGAGTTCTGATTCGTAAGTAATTCTTAAAATACCACTTTCTTCGCCAGGTAATTCAATATTAGTTTTTTTACCAAAGCCAAGACTTTCATAATATTCCCGAAGTTTGGTATTACCAAGTTTTTTAGCAAGATAAGTCGCACCAACGTTGGATGAATAAGCAAAACCAGTATCATAAGATATATTTCCCCATCCAGTAACATTGAAGTCGCGAATGATAGCATCACCCGCGGTAACACTTCCGGACATATAAGTTTCATCGCCGTCATAGACACCATTTTCCATCGCCGCAAGCCAAGAAAATATTTTCATTGTAGAACCTGGTTCGTAAGTATAACCTACTAAAGGATCAACATAACTAGTTAAGCCCTCAAGAGTATTTAAATTAAAATTAGGATTAGAGGCACTACCAACAATAGCTCCAGTTTTAGCATCCATGACCGAAATAGTGGCCCAACTCATTTGATAATTTTTTTCTAATTTATTAATGGCATCTTCTAATATTAGTTGTATCCCACTATCTAAAGTAAGATAAATATCACTACCATTTATAGGTTCGGTTGTATAGGCATCACCCATTTGATAACCAGAGCCACCGACTTGATAAACTGATTTGCCATCAGTTCCTTTTAAGGTGTCATTGTATAAACCTTCAATACCCATTTCTCCGACTATTTCGCCAGTATCACTAGTTTTTGCATAACCTATAATATAGGGAGCCATTTTAGAATTGATGTAATATCTTTGATTACCAGCGATAAAATCAAGACCAGGTAAACCTAAAGCTTCTATTTCAACTTTTTTATTTTCAGTTAAATCTTTACCCCAAGTACCAAATTCTACTTGATAAGCACCTTCGACATTTAAACGACCTAGAATATATTCATATTTAGCATTTAAAACTTTAGCAAGAGCTTTCGCAGTTTTTTCTTTATCAACGACATGCCGAGGATTATCAGGATCAGTCGTTCTTGATTCACTTAAATAAGCAATTAAAGTATAAGAATTGGCATTTTTAGCAATTACTTCGCCATTTATATCTAAAATTTTGCCCCGAGAAGCATAAAGAGTTTCTTCAACTGTATTACGATTATTTGCAAACTCAGTTAAGTTTAAGCCATCAACATTTGATGATACAGCAACAAAAATAAGTTTACCAATGGCTAGTAAAAATGCAGAAAAAAAGAGAAAGATAAACAATTTACTTATTCTAACTTTGGTATTTTTCTTTCTCATAAGCTTCTCCTTATTCTAAACATTAATTACTACTTTTAATATTTTTAATGTTATTATTATTATACGACAAACCATTCTCACTTGCAATATTTTGAATGTTTTCGATGCTCGCTAATTCATCAATTTGCATACTTAAAGCTTCATTAGCATCTTTTTGATTGTCAATTTTATTTTTAATGCGAGCGAGTTTAATATCTGATTCTGATAATAAAGCTTTAGTATAAACCCATGATGCGGGCATTATAATAAAACCAAATAATACTACTATGAAAATCATGAATTTATCCCCTTTTAAGATTTTAATTCGTTTTACTTTTTTAGAACGCATATTATCATATCCTTTCAATTACTCGCATTTTAGCACTCTTAGAGCGACTGTTTTCATTTATTTCTTCAGGGCTTGGTAAGAGTGGTTTTTTATTAATTATTTTTATTATAGGTTTATATTCCTCAGGAATACTAGGCATTCCTTTAAATATATCATCAACTTCACTATATTTTTTAAATATATTTTTAACAATTCTATCTTCTAAACTATGAAATGTTATAACAACTATTCTTCCTTTAGGGTTAAGCATTAAGATAGCATCATTTAAAGCTTTTTTTAAAGCTTCTAATTCTCCATTTACTTCAATTCTTAAAGCTTGAAATATAACTCTTTCGGGATGATTTTTATAAAAATAATTGGCACCAACACTAGATTTAATTATATCGACTAATTCTAGAGTGGTTTCGATTTTTTTAGATTCCCGATAATTAATGATACCTGATGCTATTTCTTTGCTCCTTTTTTCTTCACCATAAAGATAAAATATTTGTGATAAATCATTCTTGGAATAAGTATTTACAATATCTTTAGCAGTAAAGTTTTTAGTTTTATCCATTCGCATATCTAAGGGCGCATCTTGCATAAAACTAAAGCCTCGTTCTTTATTATCTATTTCGGGACTAGATAAACCTAAATCAAATAAAATACCATCTATTTTAAAACATTTATTTTTAGCTAGTTCTTCTTTTAGATTAATAAAGTTAGAATGAATAAGTTTAAAATTAGAATTAATTAAACTTAATTGGTGATGCGAATACTCAATTGCTTCAGTATCCGCATCAAAGGCGAAAAGAAAGCCCTTTTCTATTCTTTTTAAAATTTCCTCACTGTGGCCAGCATATCCTAGTGTGGCATCTACATATACTCCACTTTCTTTAATATTTAAAGCAGCAATGGCTTCTTTTTTCATAACACTATAATGCATTAGACTCTCCATTAAATAAGTCTTCAGCAATATTTTCTAAGTCTTCACTATATTCAGCATTGAACTTATCCCAATTTTCTTTGGACCATATTTCAAGACGATCATTGACACCAATTATAACACATTCTTTAGTTAAATTGGCATAAGATGCTTGATTTTCAGAAATACTTATACGACCTTGACGGTCAATAGTGCTACTAGCAGCAGCCGAAAAGAAAGTTCTAATAAATGTTCGGGCGTCTTTTTTGGTAAATGGTAATGTATTTAATTTGTTTACGATGTTTTGCCATTCTTTGTTGGTATAGATGTATAAGCATTTTTCTATACCACGTGTGATTACAAAGCTTTCACCTAAACTACTACGATAGTTAGATGGAATAACAAGTCTGTTTTTGTCATCGATGTTATGATGATATTCGCCCATGAACATTTATATCCCCCACTTTCTACCACAATGTACCACTGCTTACCATTATATTACCAAAATATAGGGAAATGGTCAATATTTAGGTGTTCGCCTAAAAGAAAAAAGTAAATATTTTACAATAATTTTACACAAAAAAATTGAGGAGAATAATCTCCTCGTGGAATTTCATCTTGCCCATGTATAGATTAAAAGCAACATGAGCAAGTTTATATTAATCTATATTTACTATGTATGGATTAGTTGAGGTTCCGGCTGGTTCGTCATCATTGAAAGTAAAGGTTGTATTAGACTTGAGATTTATTACTGGACGGGTGCCGAGAGGACTGTTTGACGTTTGGTTGATACCAAGTTGGCCTTCTCTATTTATACGGAATATACTAGCGATCGGATAGTAATAAGATGGTGATATTGTCCAGTAGAGTTGATTTGTTTTTAACCAATAGGTTGCATTTGCTTGCCCAAAAAAACCGCCGGCATATATTACTTCATCACTTGTGATTAATCCTACTGGCACTGGTAAGGCATTATTTCCTTCTACAAATTCACCATTGCTTCCTTTGATTCCACCTGGTGTCGCATTTGGCCCTGTATACAAATCTCTTTTTTGTGCTGCTTGATCAGTAATTTGAGTTGATACTGCGTATCCACATTTAAATGTTGGCATTTGTGGATTTAATACACTTTCGTTTCCCTGCTGCCATACTCTGTCTAATCCCGCATAGCCTGATTGATGCGTTCCAATACCATCACCTGTATAACTTCCATGTTTACCTTGGGCTAAACTATTATCACTACAAAATCCTGTATCGACATCTATATACCGGTCTGCTAATGAAGATAGGTTTGTATCTTGTCCATACCACAATGCTATCTGTGTTAATGCATCACTTTTTGTATCTCCGCTTTTTACTGCATGTGCTCCATCAAAAGTTGCACTTGCACTTCCTTTTTGTCCTGGATACATATATCCGACGTATTTATTATCATTATCTGTTTGATTAAAATACACACCTCGAGGATTAGAAGTATCACTTGTACTTGTCTTTGGCTTTATCATTGTAGTATATCCTGTTGTCTCTGGAGCTTCTGTTGTACTATTATTTGTTCCAGCATACATTATTCTTATACTTCCATTGCCATTTATACGGATAATTCGCCACCATATATAATTGTTGTTTTCTTTTCCAAATACTACCCAGTTATTATCGACTGTTCCTCTGTAATAGTAACTTGTTCCATAATCATCTTCTGCTTCATATATTCCATTTTGTTGTAAGTCACATCCACTATTACATGATGTTCCTGTAAAACTATTTACTGGACCTTGTGAGTACTGTTTAAGTTGCGTTAAGGTATCTTTAGCCGGATTATATTCATCAAAATACAAATAACATTTAGTATTCTTTTTAGTTAATGTTGAGACACTTAATGTTTTAGTGCTACTATCATATGCTACTCTATTCTTTAATTGGGTATTTATATTATCTGGTTCTGTACAATATGTTTCTGTTTCATTTAATATATAATTACCATCTGGTATAGCACTTATCTGATGATATCTATTATCTTCTCCTTTTAAGTATATAGCCATACTATTTTCTGTATTTAATATATTTGCTGTTACTTCTTTAGTTTCTAATTCACTTTTTGGATATATATAGTAAAATATACTTCCTACTATAACTATTAAAATAATAATAAATATACTCTTTTTCATCTAATATCATTCCTTTTACTAGTTAGTTTACAATATATATTATATTATTTCATTACATTCGACAAAGCTTAGCAAAACTTAGCATTTATTTTATATACATATTGTATTACTATCTATCATACTAAAAGTATACAATATTATTGATAATATTTCAAGATTAATGTTACTATTTACGTATTTTATTAAAATAATATATAATTAAGTATTACTTTTTATTTAAATTATTTAAGCAAAAAAATTGAGGAGAATAATCTCCTCGTGGAATTTCATCTTGCCCATGTATAGATCAATTAAAAGCAACATGAGCAAGTATTATATATTAATCTGTATTTACTATGTATGGATTGGTTGTAGTTCCAGCTGGTTCTTTATCATTGAAAGTAAATGTTGTACCAGCTTTCAGATTTATTACGGGGCGCACACCATTGCACGCCTCGTTCACGTCGCTGTGGGTGGGGCAGCCACTACTAGTCACAATGAACACACGAGCATTGCCGTCGCGAAAGTAAAATGGAGACATGGTCCAATAATATCGACCTACATTTAACCAATATCCATTATTTGTTTGATTTCCAAATCCTCCAGCATAGATTACTTCATCCATTGTGATTAATCCGACTGGCACTGGCAAAGCTTTATTTCCTTCGATTGTACTACTTGCCGTTCTTATTACTTGAGCATTTTTATATGTATACAAATCTCTTTTTTGGGCTGTACTATCTATTGTGGCTCTCCAACATCTGGTGGGGAGCTAATTTTTATTTTTCTTAGATATTATCTAATTAAAACAGGTATTTTTATG
>CANQHE010000046.1 GCA_947623735.1 uncultured Bacilli bacterium | reverse complement strand
CCTTTATTTTCTTTACTTACCAACATTTAAAAAGACAGATTTTTTATTTATCTATCTTTTGACTGTGAATTGTAACGTAAAATAGCTAAATTGTAAAACTTGTTTAATTAGTGATATTAGCCATTTCTTTTTTAGCCTTAATCGTTTTATTTTCGATACATACTCTTTCAACAACAAAGAGCATTATTACAGTATTTACTGTAAAAGAACCACCATAACTTAAAAGAGGTAATGGAACTCCGGTTAAAGGGATTAAAGCTAAAATTCCTAATAAATTAATTAAGATATGAAATAAAAGATATAAAAAGGTACCATATGCTAAAATACTTAAACGAAGATTTTGAGCTTCTCTAGCAATTTTTAAGATACGATATAACATAATCATGTAACCAATGATAAGTAAAACTCCTACGATAGCCCCCCACTCTTCAACGATAATAGGAAAAATAAAGTCAGTATGAGACTCTGGTAAATATAAGTATTTTTGACTACTATTACCAAGACCAACGCCAAATAAGCCGCCATTATGAATGGCAATAAAACCATTACAAACTTGATAACCCGTATCAGCGGTATATCTAGAACAAGGAGCGCGAAACTCAAAACGTTGAAGTTGTCTTGAATTTAAGATTTCAGTGCCACTATATAAAAGAGCAAGAATAGCCACTAATCCCCCTACTACGCCAATTTTTAAGACTTTAATGATATTTTTTTTAACAAAAGGAATACTGATAAAGATAAAGAAAACAATACCAGCGATGATTAAAGCAGTTCCAAAATCCGGTTGCATAGCAATTAAAACAGCACAAATAAGCGCAATGGCTACAGGAAATAAAAAGGCATAAATATTAGGGTTTTTCATACGTTCTAGTTTATGATAAGCTGTTGCTAAAAAGATAATAATGATCGATTTAGCAAATTCACTAGGTTGTAAAGCAAAAGGACCAATATCATACCAACTACGGGCATTATTAGTAATACGACCATAGAGGAATAAACCCATTAAAGAGGCTATTACTCCTAGCATAGCAAGAAAAGATAAATATTTATAACGAGATGTAGGAATCCGCAAGATGATAATAAAACCAAAGGCAAAAGAAGCAATTAAAAAGATTGCTTGTCTAATAAAGAAATGATATTGGGGAACATTGTATCTTAAGACGGTGGAAACACTTGAGGATGAAAAAATCATAATAAGACCAAAGATACTATAGAATATCATTAATAAAAGTAAGATTATATCCATTTTGAAAAATTGCTTCTTCACAATATTCACCTATATTAATTGTAACATATATTTGGGTTAAAATGAATATTTTTTAGAAATTAGACTTTTTTAATGTCAAAAAGATGCTAATTCACGTAAACTATATTAGGTACATAAAGGAGGTATAATTATGTATTACTATGGAAACAATGGATACTATGGTGGCGGATATGGTGGATGTCAACCATGTGCTCAAAACTATGGTGGTGGATATGCGGGATATACTAGTGGTTATGGACTTGGAGCAGCAATATGGATAGTTTTATTTATTCTACTTGTTATAATAATTGGTGCTGGTTGGAGTTTTGGTGGTAATAATAATAATAACTATAATAACTAGGAAGGCAAAACTTCCTTTTTAATTGAAAAAATATGAAAAATGTGCTAAAATATAACTGTTTTTGGGGTGATAGAGATGAAACTACCAAATTTAACAATATTAGATGAAAAAGATAAAAGATTAAGACTTATTAGTAAAGAAGTAACTTTTCCATTAAGTATAGAAGATAAAAATAATATAAAAGATATGATTACTTATCTTACAATGAGTCAAATAGAAGAATATAGTGAAAAATATCATTTAAGAGCGGGTATGGGACTAGCTTATATTCAAATTGGTATTCCCAAAAGAATATTTGTTATTGTCGAAGAACTTGATGATGGTGAATTTAGAGATTATATTTTAATTAATCCTAAGATTGTAACTCATAGTGAAGAACAGATATTTGTTGGTGAAGGTGAAGGATGCTTAAGTGTCAATAGAGAAGTTGAAGGAATTGTCCCAAGATATGCCAGAGTTACAGTAGAAGCACAAGATATGGATGGTAATACTTTTAGAATTAGAGTTAGAGAAGATATAAGTGTTGCTTTTCAACATGAAATAGACCATTTAAATGGCATTTTATTCGTAGATAAAATAGATAAAAATAATCCTTATAAAAATGCAAGTAAATACCGGGAAATATAAAAAGTAATGATTTTGGGTCATTACTTTTTCCTTACATATTTTCTAAATTAACACTTACTATTTTACTTACTCCCGATTCTTGCATAGTTATACCATATAAAATATCAGCATATTCCATGGTTCTTTTTTTATGAGTAATCAGAATAAATTGGCTTTTATCACGTTTTTCTTGAAGGTATTTACCAAAAGTATCAACATTGGCTTCATCTAAAGCCGCTTCGACTTCATCTAAAATACAAAAAGGACTTGGTTTAACATTTAATATAGCAAATAAAACAGCAATCGCGGTCAAAGTTTTTTCCCCACCAGATAATAAAGCAATTGAATTAAGTTTTTTACCAGGAGGTTCAGCTTCTATTTCAATACCAGTTGTCAGTAAATCATCAGGGTTAGTTAATCTTAAATTACCTCTTCCCCCTTTAAATAATTTTTTAAAGACATTATTAAATTCTTTACTTATTAAATCAAAGGTTGTTTTAAAGCGTTCAATCATAATTTTATCCATTTCGGAAATAATATTATTTAATTCAGTAGATGAATCTTCTAAGTCTTTACTTTGTTTTAAAAGGAAATCATAACGATTTTTAACTCTTTCATATTCAGATATAGCGCCGGTATTTACTTCCCCTAAAGCGGCAATATCTTTTTTTAGAGTATCAACTTTAGTTCGGGCTAAATCAAGAGATAAATCTAATTCATAGTTTTTAGTGGCATATTCATAAGTTAAAGAATAATTTTCAGATAACTCTAGTAATAGTTTATCAAGCATAACATCATATTTACCTAATTTAATTTCTTTTTCTTTTAAATTATTTTGAAGATGATTATATTCAGAATTGACTTTTTTATAGCGATTTTCCATTGTATTTATTTCGAGTGATAAATCACTTTTTTCTTTTTTTAGTTTTTCTAGTTCGGCATTAACTAATTCTTTTTCACTTGATACAGATGTTGCTTCTTCTAAAATACTTACTAATTTTTTATCAAGAAGATTACTACCTATTTCTTCATTACCTTTTATTTCTAAGGCTTTTTTATTTAAAGCTTCTTCTATTCCCCTGATTTTATTAGTGCGGCTATTTAATATTTCATTTAAATTAATAAGATTTTTAGATAATTCAGCACTTTTGGCTTCGAGATTATTAAAATTATTAGAAAATAATTGATAGTCTTTGTTTAATTTTTCAAGTTCTATTTTAGATATTTCTAAATTTTCAGTCATTTCATTTAGTTTTAGTTTATCATTTAAAGTACTAGTTGATTTCATACTTCCACCCGTGATTGAACCACCAGAATATAATATTTCGCCTTCGAGAGTTACGATACGATATTTATAATTTAGGGTTTTTCCGAGTTCATTTAAAGTATCTATATCTCTTACTACTAGAACATTACCTAAGGTATTCGCGATTATTTCGTGATATTCAGTATCATAAGTTACTAAAGATGATGCTATATCAATAAATCCGGGATGGTTTTTAATTTTATTTAAATCATCAGGATTAATACTTTTACCTTTAATAATAGTTAGAGGAAAAAAAGTAGCCCGACCAAGTTTATTTTCTTTTAAATAAGCAATACATTCTTTGGTTGATGCTTCATCGTCAACAACTAAAAAATTAGCCGAAGAACCAAGAGCCGTTGTGATTGCAACACTATAAATATTTTCGGTATTAATTAAATTACCAATAGTATTATGAACCCCTTCTAAGCGAAGATTATTTAAAACACTTCTAACACTGCTTGGCATTTTCGAATTATTTTCAATACTTTCTTTTAAAATATCGATTTTATTTTCAAGCATCAGAATATTTTTTTCATGGTCATTTATTTTGGTTTGATAAGTATTTTTCTTAACTTTTTCCATGATTATATCATTATCTATTTTATCTTTCGCAATAGAGGCTTCTTTGATATCTTTTATTACATCATCAAGTTTGGCTTTTTCAGTAGTCATTTCTTTTTTTAAGGTTAACTCTTCTTCTTTTAGTTTTATTAAAACATCACTTAAATTATTCGTGGTGGTTTCATATTTTTTTCGTTCTAAAGTTATTAATTTTTCCGCCTCTAAACTGGCAAGATTCTCAGTTAATTTAATATATTCATTGTTTTTATTCGTTATTTTTTCATCAAGTTTTAAATCTTCTAATTTTAATTTTTCTAATTTTGAATTATCTTCAGTTGTAGTAGAAGACATTTTAGATAGTTCTTCCTCTAGAGATTCAACTTCGGTTTTAATCTTTTTATAATCAAGATTAATTTCTGATATATCACTCGCGATTAAAGCAATTTCAATATTTTTTAATTCACTCGTATAATCTAAATATTTCCTGGCAATCTCACTTTGTTTTTTTAAAGGGTCAACATTTTTTTTAAGTTCTTCAATAACTAATTTGATTTTGGATAAATTTTCATGAGTTTTTTCAAGCTTCTTCTCGCTTATTTCTTTGCGCTTTTTATATTTTAAAACTCCGGCCGCATCTTCAAAAATAGTTCGTCTTGCATCAGGTTTACTACTAATAATATCCACGACACTTCCCTGAGAGATAATATTAAAAGAATCAGTACCAGCACCAGTATCTAAAAATAAATCCGTTATATCTTTTAGCCGAACTTTACTATTATTGATAAAATATTCATTTTCGCCAGTATTATATATTACTCTTTTTACTTCAAGTTCTTTAAATTCACTGTTTAAATAATGGTCAGTATTATCAAAAACTAAAGAAACAGAAGCACGATTATGGGCGGGACGAGATTTAGAACCACTAAAAATGATATCACTCATAGAATCAGAACCACGAAGTGATTTGATAGATTGCTCCCCTAAAACCCAACGAACAGCATCAACAATATTACTTTTACCAGAACCATTGGGACCAACGATGGCGGTTATACCTTTTTTGATATCGATTTCAATTTTGTCGGCGAATGATTTGAAACCATAAGCTCTTATACTTTTTAAATACACTTTGTTCACCCTTACTTACTAAGCTTTTTTGGCTAAAGCATTTTTGGCCGCTTGTTGTTCTGCTTCCTTTTTACTTTTGCCAGTGCCCCTGCCATAGACAATGCCATCAATTACGACATCAAAAACGAAGGTTTTATCATGACTCGGACCAGTTTCACTTACTAAAACATATTCTAATGTTTTACGGTCAGTTTGCACCATTTCTTGCAAACGAGATTTATAATCACCTAAAAAGATATGATGTTCCTTTATATAAGGAGTTAAAACTTCTAGGCAATATTTCTTTGCCACATTAAAACCTTTATCTAAATAAATGGCCCCTAGAACACTTTCAAAACAGTCAGCAATAATCGTATCATTTAAAGCTTTTATTTGACCATTCCCTAAACGGATATGATTAGGTATACCAACATCTTTAGAATATTGAGCAAGCGCTTCTTCACAAACAAAACTAGCCCGAATTTTAGAAAGTTCCCCTTCCCCAACCTCAGGTAAAGTCTTATAAAAATATTCACTCGTGATAAGTTGTAAAACAGCATCTCCTAAAAATTCTAAGCGTTCATAGTTGCCACCTTTATGTTCATTAGAATAACTACTGTGAGTTAGCGCAAGTTTTAGAAGTTCTTCATCAGTTATTTTGAGATTATATTTATTTAAAAAGTTCATATTAACACTTCCTTAAAATAACAATATCGTAATTATATCAAAGTTTCTAAAAAAAATAAATATTAGCTGGAGTTTTTAAATTATATCCAACGAGAAATATATATTTTGCGGGTCGTATCTATTTCATATTTTTTAAAAATTTCAATAATACTTTCAACTATGGCCCGGACTATATCTTGAGCATTCTTTTTAACTTTTATCGTACGCATTTCTTGTTCAAGAGTTTTTCTGAAGAAATAATCATCGACATATTTACCCATAATACGGTCGATAGTTTGGGCTTCTTCAATATCTTCATAATTATTAAGGTCTATTTTAAAGATAAATTCTTGATAGATTTTAATAAGTTGTAAAGAAATATTATCTCCTTCTAAAAAATCAGTATTGATAATTTTATCAAAATTGGGACAGTATTTTAAGATTAATTTATTATTGTGCATAAGCTCTCCTTTACTATTTACTTTACAATATTATCTTACCGCGGTTAATTTGATTTGTCAAATAGAAAATAAAAGGTTATAATATAAATAGGTGATAAAATTGAAAAAAAGAAGAAAACTTAAAAAACAAGTTTGGGTTTTGTTAGTAGTGGTATTATTTTTAGCAATAGGAGGATATGCGGGGAAAAAGATATATGATGAGGCCCAATATAAGAAAACTAATGAGTATAAATTATTACAGATTGGTTATTCTTTAGAAGAAATTGAAAAATTAGAAAAAACTTTAGATGAAAAGACTTTTAATAATCTTTTGGGGCAAGAAAAAAATGAGTTTTTGTTAAAAGTTATTGATGAAAAATATTATATTAAAGATAATTTAGATAGATATTTGGCTTTTTATACTGAACATAGTGATTATAATTCCACAAGAATAGTTAGTTTGGTTAATACAAATAATGATTATCAATATTATGATCATGATATAGATTCAAATGTGAAAGATGATAATTTAATTATTGTAAATAAATTCTATCATCTTTCGAGTGATTATGCACCAGATGATTTAGTAGATGTTTCTAACCAATATTATTATGGTGATGGACACAAAATTAGAAAAGTAGCTTATGAGGCCTTTAAAGATATGTGGAGTGAAGCAAATAAAGAAGGTATTTATTTAATAATTAATTCTAGTTATAGAGATTTTAATGAGCAAAAAGAAGTTTATGATGATTATAAAGATGCGAATGGAACAACTTATGCGGATTCAATCGCGGCGAGACCAGGTTATTCAGAACATCAAACAGGATTATCATTAGATATATTTAGTAAAGATGCTTTGAATGGAGATGCTTTTAAAGTTTCTAAGGCTTATACTTGGTTAGTTAATAATGCCCATAAATATGGGTTTATTGAAAGATATAAAGAAGATACCGTAGAACTTACAGGATTTGCTCCAGAGTCTTGGCATTGGCGATATGTTGGAGTAGATGCGGCAACCTATATTCATGATAACAATATAACCTTTGATGAATATTATGCTTACTTTATAGCAAAGTAGGCTTTTTATTTGAGTATAAAATTTAGGGAAATCTTAAAAAACATATAATTTACTATTGCCTTTTATTAAAAATATGATATAATTAAATAGCGTTTGAGAGATGTCTCCTTAGCTCAGCTGGTAGAGCAACTGACTCTTAATCAGTGGGTCTAGGGTTCGAATCCCTAAGGGGACACCAATTTAAATTATAACTTCCCTTAATATAAGGGTTTTTTTATTTTATAAATTATATGTTACTCTGATTTCTGGCTATTTTAAGAGTAATTTTTATTTTTTAAATATAGTGATATTTTATATACTTTCGGAGTTAAAAAAAGATGGACTTATAACTATTTTTATAATATAATTGATTTAGAGATGCTAGTTGGTGTTTTCCCTCGGTCTAGTTTTTATTTTAAATATTAATTAGAAAGCGAGGTGATGGTCTATGATTTCTTTTGTATTTTTACAGGAGGGTTATGGAGTATTTGATAATACTTGTTGTTATACTTGTACTCATTGCACGTATAACAAACTAACCATTAAAAAAAACACCATATCTTTATTGATAAGGTGTTCGAAAACCAGTAAATTGGACCGAGAACACCGATAAACAGCATCTCTTTTTAAATCCTATTAATATTATATACTAAAATTGGTAAAAATACAAGTAAAAAATATGAAACTATGATTAATATAATATGCATCAATAGCAAAAATATTAATATTAAGAAATTATATTAAAAATAAAGTTTATATATACACTGGAGTTACACTAATAATTAATAATTGTTACAATTCACAGTCAAAAGATAGATAAATAAAAAATCTGTCTTTTTAAATGTTGGTAAGTAAAGAAAATAA
>CANQHE010000045.1 GCA_947623735.1 uncultured Bacilli bacterium | reverse complement strand
TAATTTTGTCCTAAGGGTTATAACAAAAGTACAGGCAACCCTATATTTTTTTATAACTCTAAAAGGGCAAAGGGGGTTACTTTACCTTTCTTTTCTTATGGAGGGTCATCCTTATTAGTTTCAATGCTTAGTGTGGGAATAGTTTTAAATATATCCCGGAGAACTTAAATATTTTAAGTATAGAAAAAGAAGAAAAACTAAAACTAATAATAGTGATGTTATGAAAAGGTTTATATTTGGTTTTGTTTTAATTACAGTTTTTTTAGGAGTAATATATGGAAGTGGAAAAATATTATATGCGCCTAGTTATAAGATTAGATTTAATACCAATGGGGGTTCGGTAGTGGATACTATTTTAGTAAGAGAAAATGAAAAATTAGATAAACTTCCGGTTACAACTAAAAATAATTATGAATTTGTAGGATGGTTTAATGGGGATGAAGTATTTAATTTAGATGTAGTAATTGATAAAGATTATACTTTAGAGGCAAGATGGGTTAAAAAAGAAAGTGAGAAATTTACAATTAAGTTTGATAGTCTTGGAGGTTCTAAAATAGATGATATAAAATTAGTTAAAGGTAGTCATTTAGATAATTTGGAAGAGCCAGTAAAAGAAGGATATAAATTTGTTAGCTGGGTATATCAAAATAAAGATGTTTTAGATATTATAGTGGATAAAGATATGATACTAGTGGCTAAATGGGAGAAAATAGAAGATTAGATGTATGAAAAATAGAGTAAGTTTTAAAAAATGGATAGTAAATTATCTTTTTTTTTGGTATTATTAATTTAGGAGTGATTTTTATGAAAATATTAACAGTTAATGCCGGGAGTTCTTCTTTGAAATTTAATTTAATAAGTTTACCTGAAGAAAAAGAACTTATAAGTGGTTATTTTGAAAAGATTGGACTTAACGGAGGAATTTATAGTTTAAAAATAAATGGTTCAAAAATTAAAAAAGAAGCTGATATGAGAGACCATAAAGTAGCAATTGAATTATTAATTAAAGAATTATTAGAAAATAAGATTATTAATTCACTTGATGAGATTGATGGAGTAGGACATAGAATTGTTCATGGGGGAGATAAGTATGCTTCAAGTGTTATTCTTGATGATGAAGTAATAAAGACAGTAGAAGAATTATCACCTTTAGCACCGCTTCATAATCCCGCGAATATTTTAGGAGTTAAAGCATTCCGTGATGCATTACCAAACGTTCCGATGGTTGGAGTTTTTGATACCGCTTTTCATCAAACAATGGATAAAGAAAGATTTTTGTATGGCATACCTTATGAATGGTATACAAAATATCAAATCAGAAAATATGGTTTTCATGGGACTAGTCATAAATATATAACGAAAGTTATGCAAGAAAAACTAGGAAAAGAAGATGTTAATGTTATTAGTTGCCATATTGGAAGTGGTGGTTCTATCTGTTGTATTAAAAATGGCAAAAGTATTGATACAACAATGGGATTTACCCCAAATGCTGGTTTAATTATGGGAACTAGATGTGGTGATATTGATTACTCAATTATTCCTTATTATATAAATACAACTGGAGCTAGTTTAAAAGAAGTTGATAATATTTTAAATAAAGAAAGTGGCTTACTTGGAATATGTGGGGAATCTGACCATAGAGATGTTGAAAATAAAATGCATGAAAATGATGATAAAGCAATACTTGCGAATGAAATGTATGTAAACAGAATTGTTGAATATATTGCCAAATATTATGTAGAATTAGATGGAAATGTTGATGCAATAGTATTTACCGCCGGATTAGGAGAAAATGCTCGGGAATTTAGAGAAGAAATATTACTTAAGTTAGGTTCTTTAGGAATTTTTGTTGATAGAGATAAAAACATGGAAATAGCAAGTTATATGGATAAACATGAAGGTTTAATCTCTAGTGAAGAATCAAGTGTAGAAGTCTATGTCATACCTACTAATGAAGAATTAATGATAGCTCTTGATACATATCAGTTAATAAAGTAGGTGGGTATTATAAATAATAATATATTAAAAAAAATATATCGAAAAATAAAAGAGTATGACAAAATAGTTATTGCTAGACATATTGGACCAGACCCAGATGCGATTGCAAGTGAAATAGCTCTTAGAGATGCCATTAGAAGAACTTTTCCTAATAAAAATTGTGTAGCAGTAGGGCTTGGAGTAGCGAAATTTAAATATTATGGAATACTCGATAAAATAGAAGTTGAAGATTTTGAAGGAGCCTTATTAATAGTACTTGATGTTCCTAATTTACACCGGGTAGATGGAATTGAAAATTTAAAATATAAAGAAATATTAAAGATAGACCATCATCCTAAAGAAGATATTATTGGAGATGTTGATTGGACAGATGAAAGTGCTTGTTCAACGTGTCAGATGGTTGCGGAGTTAATACTTAAAACACCACTTAAATTAGATACGGTTATCGCGGGTAATTTATATTTGGGAATAGTATCTGATAGTGATAGATTTTTACTAGCATATACAACTAATAAAACTTTTAAAATAGTTCATGAATTAATATTAAAAAGTAATATTAATTTTACGGGTTTATATAATTATTTATATGATAGAAGTCTTAATGAAGTAAGATTTCAGGGATATTTGGCTAGTAATATGGAAGTTACCGAAAATGGGCTTGGGTATTTAATTATACCGGCGGAGAAAATAAAAGAGTTTGGAGTAGATTTAGCAACACCATCAAATTTAATAAATAATTTTAATTTTATTAGAGAAGTTATTGCTTGGACTTTTATTAGTGAAGATGCGAAAAATAGTGGGTATAAAGTTAGTATTAGGTCACATGGGCCGATTGTTAATAGTGTAGCCGCGAAATATAATGGAGGAGGGCATAAATATGCCTCAGGTGCAAGACTTCATAGTGAAGAAGAAATTAAGAATTTTATTAAAGATTTAGATGAGGCTTGTTTGGAATATAAAAGAGCAAGTATTAGTAATTTAGAATAATATATAAATGATAAAAACTGGTTTAGAGCCAGTTTTTTAGTTGGTTTTAATTATTATGTGTTTGGGATAATCAGTTTTACCTAAAAGATAATCCGCGGATACTTTAAATATTTTACAATATTCTATAAAGAAAATAGTTAAAATAAATGTTTCACCATGTTCATAACGACTGATAACACTATTGGTGGTACTTAATAATTCCGCAAGTTTGGCTTGAGTTTTTTTGTTTTCTTTTCTGATTCCTTTTAGTCTTGTTAAGTATTTTTCTTTATTAAAGGAAGTACTGTTGTCATATTGTTTGATATTACTAAAACCTAATATATAATCTAGTGAAAGATTAAAATATTCACTAAAAGTTATTAATTTTTTTAGAGGCATTTTATCATGTTCTAATTCCCACATAGAGTAAGTGTTTCTTTTTACATTTAATATTTTAGCAATATCTTCTTGTTTTAGATTATTTTCTAAGCGTATTTCTTTAAGTCGCATATTAATCACCTAGAGCTAATTACTGTTATTTTATTCTTTGGGAATAAGGGATATATTTTGGTTCATCAGTTCTTCCGATTAAATAATCCGCCGAGATATGATATTTTTGGCATAACATATAAAGAAAGGGAGTACCAATAATACTTTTACCATTTTCATATATACTCCAAGTTGGTTGATCTATTTGAAGAAAATAAATAATTTCTTTTTGAAGTAAGTTTTTTTCAAGCCTTAGTTCTTTTAATCTTTGGCCACTCTTTTTAATATTATAATTACCATTTATTTTAATAAATTCATTTGTTAATCCTAAAGCATAATCTAAAGATATACTATAAATGTTACATAAATCTATTAGTCTTTTGATAGGAAAGATGTTGTTATTACTTTCCCACATAGCATAGCTACTTCGTGATACTTGTAATTTTTCAGCGATATCTTTTTGACTTAAATTGTTTTTAATTCGTATATTTTTTATATTATCTGTTGAAAACATAGTTATTCACCTGATTTGATTTTCTCATTTATTGTATTTTTTAAAAATATAGTGTCAGAAATATCTATATTTTTCTTGACTTTTGACATTCGCTAGACTATAATTTAAATATAAGTTAGAAAAGTCTAATATAATTGATAAAATAGAAAGGGAGATAAACTTGAAGTTTGAGAAATTAAATTATAGTAGTGGAAATGTTAAAAAAGCATTTGTAATAGGAATAGTAGTAACATTATTATTTATAGTTGTAATAAATCTCTTTTTAACAAGAGCAAAATATCAAGTGACAGAGAGTATTCCTTTAGCAAATGGAACTATTAATTATACTTTAGTGGATTTTGAACTTGCTGGGATAAAAATAAAAGGCTTAAATGATAATGAGTATAAAGATGCAACTACTATTCTAGATGGAAACTATGTTTTAAATGAAGAAAATAGCTATTGTACAGAAAAGTATGTAAGTGAAGATAATAGTTTTGAAGATGTAAAGAATACTAATTTAAAAATAGAATTTGATAATTCAAATAAAACTATAAGTGTTAAACCTTATAGTAAAAAAGGAACTAAATGTTATTTATATTTAGAAGAAAAACCAGAGCCAAAGTTGTTGAATCAAACAGTAATAGCCCAATCAACAAAAAAACAAGGTACATTTACAGGTCTATCATGTAGTAGTGGATGTACATTATCTGAAAATGGAGTATATGAAGCTGAAGATGATTATGGAACCAGTTATTATTATAGGGGAACAGTAAGTAATAACTGGGTAGTATTTGGACAAGATACAACAAATAATCAATATATATGGTGGAGGATTATCCGAATAAATGGTAATGGAACAATACGATTAATTTACGCTGGAACAAGTAACAGTAAGACATCTGCTCCATCAACAACAGGCGATGAAACAATGATAAAACCAAAAACAAGTACAAATAACAATTCATATCCAAGAGCGGTATATTTTAATCAAACATATAATGATAATAAATATGTAGGATATATGTATCCAGGTCAAAAAGGAACAGCAAGTGCAAATTTTGATGGAGCCCATAAAGTAGATAAAACTAGTACCAAGAGTGATGCATTAACTCAAATAGAGTCATGGTATAACCAAGATACAAATTTAGGAACATTAGCAGCTCAATATATAGATGTAGATACAGGATTTTGTAGTGATAGTAGTTTAGCAAAAGGAAGTCACGGAAGTTATACAGGACAAGGTTATGGAACAAGTCAATCAGGGTATGCGGGATTAGATAGAGTATGGCAACAAAATAGCACAAGTACAAATACATCAGAACAAAAGCCGACATTAAAATGTGGATATGATGTTATAGGCAAACAATTAAATAAAGAAGCTCAAAAAAGAGATTTGTATACCGGTCCGGGTGCAACAAGCGGAGGAACGAAAGGATTAAGCGGAAATGTCGAAGGAAATAATGCTTTACCAGTACCGGTTGGTTTAATTACAATGGATGAAGTAATCTATGCTGGAGGTTTTTATGGAAAAGCCAATGCAAACTATTGGTTAAAAACCGATAAATATTATTGGACAATGTCTCCGTCTTTCGTGAACAGCAACGGCTATGCTCAAGTGTTCTATGTGGCTACTAATGGCTCCCTCAACAGCACCTACGTGGGCTACAATAACTATGGTGTGCGCCCAGTAATAAATCTGAGTGCTGATGCAATGGTTACAGGTAGTGGAATTGCCTCTGATCCATACATAGTTCAAACTTCTTAATTAAAAATAAGTATCACTTGCTCATATTGCTTTCGATTTTATATATGGGCAAGAGAAACTCCATGATAGAGATTTGCTCTCTATCTTTTTTGTATATTTTTTGTCAAGTTTTATAGTGTTTTATTGTTTGATATATTTACTTTTGTTATAATGGTTTTGTAATCGCTTTTAAGGAGGAAATATGGAAAAAAAGTATGTTTACCTTTTTAGTGAAGGTAATAAAGATATGAGAGATTTATTAGGGGGTAAAGGAGCTAATTTAGCGGAAATGACTTCCATTGGATTACCAGTTCCAAGAGGTTTTACAGTAACAACTGAGGCTTGTAACAAATATTATGAAGATAAAGAA
This sequence comes from uncultured Bacilli bacterium, assembly GCA_947623735.1. GTDB lineage: Bacteria > Bacillota_I > Bacilli_A > RF39 > UBA660 > Caccenecus. The sequence goes on along the minus strand of CANQHE010000045.1, from coordinate 2,570 downwards.
GTTATTGATGAAGCTATAAAAAAAGAAATTTATGATAAATTAATTGAACTTGAAAAAATTACTGGTAAAACTTTAGGAGATAAAGAAAATCCCCTTTTAGTAAGTGTTCGAAGTGGAGCAAGAGCTAGTATGCCGGGAATGATGGATACAGTTTTAAACTTAGGTTTAAATGATGAAGTAGCTCTTGGTTTTACCAAGGCAACCAATAATAAAAGATTCGTGTATGATTCTTATAGAAGATTTATTCAAATGTTCGCGGATGTTGTTAAAGGTTATCCGAAGAGTAGTTTTGAAAGACGCTTAGATGAAATTAAAGAAGCTAAAGGGGCTAAATATGATACAGATTTAAATGAACAAGATATGGTGGAAGTAACGGAAGAATTTAAAAAGATTTATAAAGATATTGCCGGTGAAGATTTTCCCCAAGACCCAAGAGTACAATTAATTGAAGCAGTTACCGCGGTATTTAGAAGTTGGAATAATGAAAGAGCTATATATTATCGAAGAATGAATGATATTCCATCTAGTTGGGGTACAGCCGTAAATGTTCAAGAAATGGTTTATGGTAATAGAGGAGATACATCAGGGACAGGAGTTGCATTTACAAGAAATCCCGCGACTGGTGAAAATAAATTATATGGTGAGTATTTAATAAATGCCCAAGGTGAAGATGTTGTAGCCGGTATTAGAACACCACAACCAATAAGTACTTTAGAAACAGCAATGCCAGAAGTATATAAAGAATTTGCAAGAATTGCTAAAACTTTAGAAAATCATTATAAAGATATGCAAGATATGGAATTTACAATTGAAAATGGTAAATTATTTATGCTTCAAACTAGAAATGGGAAGAGAACAGCGACCGCGGCTTTAAAAATTGCTGTTGATTTAGTTAATGAAGGAATGCTTACGAAAGAAGAAGCATTATTAAAAGTAGAACCAAAACAACTTGATAGTTTATTACATCCGATGTTTAATAGCGATGCTTTAAAGAAGGGCGAAGTAATTGCAACAGGTCTTGCCGCATCACCAGGAGCTGGAGCTGGTAAAATATATTTTAATGCACAAGATGTTACAGAACATTCGAAAAATGGTGAAAAAACAATACTTGTTAGATTAGAAACTTCACCAGAAGATATCGAAGGAATGAACCATGCAACAGGAATACTTACTATTCGTGGGGGAATGACAAGCCATGCCGCAGTTGTTGCTAGAGGTATGGGAAGATGCTGTGTTTCTGGTTGTGGTGAGTTAGCAATAAATGAAGAAGAAAAAACAATAACAACTAAAAGTGGTAAAGTATATCATGAAGGCGATGAAATAAGCTTAGATGGTTCAACAGGTAAAGTTTATGATGGTTTAATAGAAATGGAAGAACCAACAATAAGTGGTGATTTTGAAACATTTATGAATTGGGCTGATGAGGCAAGAAGACTTAAAATAAGAACTAATGCCGATACTCCTAAAGATGCAGTGCAAGCAAGAAAGTTTGGAGCCGAAGGAATTGGTTTATGTAGAACTGAGCATATGTTCTTTGAAGAGACGAGAATATTTAATTTTAGAAAGATGATTACAGCTGAAACACTTGAACAAAGAGAGAAGGCTCTAGCCGATATTCTTCCTTATCAAAGAGAAGATTTTGAAGGATTATTTAGAGCAATGGCGCCTTATAGTGTTACAATTAGATATTTGGACCCACCTTTACATGAATTTTTACCACATACTGACGAAGAAATTAAACCACTTGCAGAGGCTTTAGGAATGAGTTTTGATGCTCTAAAGAGTAGAATTGATTCTTTAAAAGAGTTTAATCCAATGATGGGTCATAGAGGTTGTAGACTTGCAATTACTTATCCGGAAATTGCTAAAATGCAAACGAGAGCTGTAATTGAAGCCGCAATAAATGTAACTAAAGAGGGAACAAAGATTACGCCAGAGATTATGATACCACTTGTTGGAGATGAAAAAGAACTTGCTTTTGTTAAAAATATAGTATGTGAAGTGGCTGATGAAATAATAAAAGAAAGTGGTGTTGATATTACATATCATGTTGGAACAATGATAGAAATACCAAGAGCAGCACTTACCGCGGATAAGCTTGCTAAGTATGCAGAGTTCTTCTCATTTGGAACTAATGATTTAACCCAAATGACTTATGGTTTCTCAAGAGATGATGCAGGTAAGTTCTTAAATGATTATTATAAGAATAATATATTTGAAAGTGACCCTTTTGCAAAGGTTGATACCGAAGGAGTTGGCGAATTAATTAAAATAGCAGCTCAAAAGGGAAGAACAACAAGAAAAGATATTCATTTAGGAATATGTGGAGAACATGGAGGAGACCCAGCTTCTATTGATTTCTGTGAGAAGGTAGGACTTGATTATGTTTCTTGTTCACCATTTAGAGTACCGATTGCAAGACTAGCCGCCGCTCAAGCAGCTATAAATAAAAAAATGAATAAGTAATTGGATTGTAATATAATTTAAAATATTATTTATTAATTAAAAAGTCAAGTGCAACTTTAGAATAATCAATAATAATTGAGAAATGCGATTTTATGCCGAGAAAA
>CANQHE010000044.1 GCA_947623735.1 uncultured Bacilli bacterium | reverse complement strand
CATAATTATAATTGATTATTTTTCAACAACTTAGTGCACTGGTTATAAAAATCGGGAACTTTCAATTTTAATTAATCAGAAGTAAGTTTTTCTTTATTAATTTTATTAGGTGTGCTATAATACATATTTAAATGGAGATGAAATTATGGATTATAAAGATGAAAAAAAACAAATATGTGAACCAAGTTGTGACTGTTATGATATCGTTTTAGATAATGGACAATATAGAATTGATGAGTATAAAACAATGTTAGTGGCTACTTATCAAGATGGAAAAAGAAGGGTAAATAGAGTATATGAACAAAAAGGGGAAATTTATCCGTTAGATTTAGAGTTGGCTGTAAAAAGATATAGAGAAAAAGGATATAGGAGCGCGAATGAATTTCGAAATTATTTTTTTGTAAATGAAGTTGTGTGCAATAATCCACTTTTGAAGTTAAAGTTATTAGTATTAGAACAAAGTTGTAAGATATTAGAAAAGCTTTATGAGATAACTCGAATTAATGGAGAAGAATATATAATTACTTATCTTAATTTAGTAAATTTAAATACAGGAAAAATCCATTTTATAAAAATGGATAAAATGCCATATAATGAAGTTAATATGCGATTACTTGAAGATAAGGATTATCAAAGAATAGAAGATTCTAAGATAATATTAAAAGATTCTCAAGAAGTTAATAAGAAAAATACAATAAGAGTAAGAACTAGATTAAAATAGTTCTTTCTTTTTTTGATTGTTATAGAGTTTTATTATTAACAATTTTGGAAGTAGCTAAATATTTATATATTTTTCTTTTTCTTCTTCTTTTAATTTCATTAAATAGTAAATCGTAGATTAATTCCCAGACAATAACCCAGGCGGCGATTAAAAATAATTCACTTAAAACTGAAGTAAAAATTCGGGATATTAATATGGCTAAGATGCCAATCATAAAAAATGCGAACTTTATATAGTTTTCAATATTATCTAATTGGGTATATCTATTTAATTTATTTAAATAGTAATTATGGATTTTATTTTCTAATATTTTAAGTTCTTCTTTTTTTAGACCTTTAATATTTAATATTATTTCTAAGTTTTTAAAATTTAAGGTTTCACAATGGGTATATAAATAATTATCAAATTCATCGCTTAGTTCTTCTTTATTATACTTACATAGAGCTTCATCAATATTATTTAAATTAATATCTATATTCATTTTAAGGCCTCAAAATCATATCATTATCAGTTGGAACACTTAAAATGAAACTATTAAATTCTTTGGTAAACTCTTCGATGGAACAGTGAAAATCACCTGTTGCCCAACCGAGAATATCATTGTTATTAACTATTTTTTTAATACCTTTTAAATTTTTAATCATTTCGATATTACATAATTTGGGGATATAATATTTAACCCATACAGTATTATTATAAAGAGAAATATCAATTGTTAGGGAATGACCTAAATCTCTAGCCATTACAAATACTTGATTTTCATTAACTGATAGGATGTATAGCCAACCAGAACTTAAATTATGAGGTAAATTATCAAAAATCATTCTTGCGAGAGGGGTATCTTTACCTTTTAAAGCTACTTCATTATGATAATCTAATTCTTTTTTGGCAATATTGGGAGTTTCTTCATATACAAATTCAGTTTGAGTAATATAGGCATGAATAGCATGTAATATTTCATTTATGGTTTTACATTCTTTTAAAATAGCACTTAAATTTGAGGTGTAATATCCACAAAAATTTTCATTTACATCATTTATAATTTTATTACTGATATCGGCATAGTATTTATTAAAAAAATCAATTACAGAATCATGTTTGTAATTAAAGTTTTCTATTTTTAGATTTAAATTATTAAAAAGTTTATCTATAAAGTCTTTATTAAAAGCATTAGGATATATTTTATTAATAATTATAAAATCATCTTTTAGAATATCAGTATAATTTAATAATTTATCCATATATTTCATTTTAGTTTCTTCGGAATAATTGCTTGTAGCATTGGGAGCCATTTTCATTAAGGTGTTTTTTATATGCATGTTTACTTCCATAAATTTACTTAACATTTCTAAACCTGTCATTTAAGTTCATCCTCTCTTATATATTTTAGCATATAATTATTCTTATTTTAAGTAATTTAAAAGAGTTTACAATAATTTTTGTTAGTGATATAATTAATTTTAGATGTTGCCCTGTAGCCAAGTGGTAAGGCGGAAGGCTCTGACCCTTTGATTTCGCTGGTTCGAATCCAGCCAGGGCAGCCAATTAAAAATGACTCTTAATTGTAAGAGTTTTTATATGATTTAATTTTGGTTTTTTAAAAGAGTAATAACTTCTGATAAATTATTTAAGACTTTGTAAGCTTTGTTTAAAGTTTTTTTATCTAAAGTTTTAAAATCAGGTATTAATATAGGAATGGTTTTAGCTCTTTTGGCGGCATCAAGGCCATAATCAGTATTTTCTAAAACATAAGTATTTTTAGTTTTTACATTTAGTTTAGTGCAACATTCAAGATAAATGTCAGGATTTGGTTTAGATTTGTTTACCATAGCGTCAGTTATGATAACATCAAAGTTTTTAGAAGGAATTTTGGCTTTTTTAAGTCTTTTTTTAATAGTTTTTAAATTGCTAGAAGAAGCGATAGCTAGTTTGATATTATTGTTTTTAGCATATGCGATTAATTCTAAAAGACCATCTTTGGGAATTAAAGAATTTTTCTTAATATATTTTTTGATGTATTTAGAGTTACGTTTTAAATATTTTTTAGCATTGAATTTGGGAGGCATGTTTGCTTTTAATACTTTTTCTATTTCAAGTTTACTTTTACCAATACTATTTATTAATAAATCGATAGGTATTTTATAGCCATAAATGTGGTTGGTTAAAAGAACACTATCTATCCATAACTGAATAGTATTAAACATAATGCCATCCATATTAAAGATTATCGCTTCAATTTTTTTCATCTTGTTTCCTTTCAAGTTTTAACTTTTAATTGGTTATTATCTTAGCATATATTAGAAATTTTTACAATAGTTATTAAAAAAATAGAGGTAAGATATGTTAAATTTAGGGTTTTTAGTGTATAATTAAAATTGTAATTCTTGAGGTGAGATATGAATCAGGAAAAAGTAGGAAAGTTTATTAAAGAGTTAAGAGTTAAAGCAGGGCTTAGTCAGGAAAAGTTTGGAGAAAAATATGGAGTTACTTATCAAGCCGTTAGTAAATGGGAAAATGGTAAGAATTTACCGGATATAAGTATTTTAAAAGAAATATGTAATGATTATAATGTAGATATTAATGAACTTTTATTAGATAAAAAAAGAAGTAAAAAGAAATTAATAATAGGTTTAAGTTTATGTATAATTTTGGGAAGTATTATAATAGTATTTTTCTTAATTAATAATAATCATAATGATAGTTTTCATTTTAAAACAATAAAGACCGCGTGTAGTAATTTTGAACTTTATGGAAGTATTGCTTATGATGATAAAAAAACATCAATTTATATAAGTGATATTACTTATTGTGGGGAGGCAAATGATACGGTTTATAAAAGTATTAATTGTACTTTGTATGAATTAGGTGATGATACTAAAAGAAAGATAGAAGAGGTTAATTATAATAAAGATATTACATTAGATGAATTTTTAAAGATGGTGCATTTTAATATTGACCATTATAGTGAAGCTTGTTTAATGTATAAAGATAATGGGATGATTTTAGAGATAAAAGCAATAGATAAAGATGATAAGACAACTTTTTATGAGATTCCTTTAGAATATGAGGATAATTGTGAGGCTTCAACTTAAAGTTTAGATAATTCAACTTGGTAGTTATAGAAGATAATTTAATTTTTTGATATAATCTTTTTAGAAAAGAGGTAATTTTTTTGAAGAAAATAAGTGTTTTATTATTAGTAATGGTGGTATTTATTACTTTGTGTGGATGTGATAAGAAAGATAATAAAGATGATGATACTCCAATAGTTAGTGATGCTGAAAAGTTTAAAAGTGAATATGAAAGTTTAAATGGAAAGACTAATTCAAGTAAGGCAGAACATAGAACAGTAAGTATTGATGAAGATAATCCAATGGTGTATTCTAGGGCCGAAGATATTATAAAAAAAATAGAGAATAAAGAAACTTTTTATGTTTATTTTGGGTCTTCATATTGTCCTTGGTGCAGAAGTATGGTTGAAGAAATGGTTAAAATGGCGAAAAAAAATAATATCGATAAGATTTATTATGTTGATATTTGGGATGGAGACCATGTGGAAATTTTAAGAGATACTTATAAGATTAATGATGAAAATAAGTTGGAATTAGTTAAAGATGGAAGTAGTTCTTATAAAAAATTATTGGAGTATTTAGATGATGTTTTAGGAGAATATACTTTAACTGATAATGATGGAAAAGAAGTTAAAGTAGGGGAAAAAAGAATATTTGCTCCAAATGTGATTTATGTGGAAGATGGTAAAGCGATAAGAATTACTGAAGGATATTCAGATAATCAGAAGGGTTCAAGAGATGAACTTACCGAAGAATTATTAAAAGATGAAGAAGAGAAATTTCAGGCGTTCTTTAATGGGGAAGCTTGTAGTAATGGAGAATGCTAAAAAATAAAATAGTATATGCAAAATTTAATATATTAAAAATTAAATAATAGTGATACAATATTGTTTGGGTTAATCTAGAAAGCTGTAAAGAGTCCCCGAACAACTTCAATGGTTCGAATGCGAACGTGTTTAACGTGAACAACGATGGTAACCTTAACAACAACAACGTGAACAACAACAATGCGTTGCGGCCAATTTCCTTTTAGCACTCAGAATAATATATATTTAAGGTATTTATTGTAAGAATTAGGAAACAAGATTAGTCCTTAAAGCTTAGGCTTTAGAATATATAATATTGATGTTTTAAGTCGAGGTATTTAAAACTATAACAATATTGATGGGAGAAAATATCAAATTTTGATATTTTTTTCTTATGTTAAAAATAGAAAAAACTACCATGATAGGTAGCTTATTTTAAACTTAAAATTTCTTTTCGGGTTAGACCTGTTGCTTTCATTATTTTGTCTACTGAAATTTCTAAATTAAGCAAGTTTTTAGCAATATCTAAACTATTACTAGTTTTTGTTTCTTCTTTTAATTCTTCATCATGTTCTTTCATGTATCTTTCTAACCCGTTTTTAGAACTTTCTAAGTTCCATTCTCTTACATATTCGATAATAGCGTCCATACTCTTTTTTTCTTCATCTTTTTTACTATACAATATTCCTTCCCTCTTTTCCTTTTAAAAACTGCTTTTTACAGCAGTTATTTTAAACTTAAGATTTCTTTTCTGGTTAGACCTGTAACATCCATAATATCTTGAATTTTCATCTTTTTATTAAGCAAGTTTTTGGCAATATCTAAACTATTTCTAGTTTTTGTTTCTTTTCTTACTTCTTCAGCTGTTTCTTGTTGTTTCTCTTCAATGTATCTTTCTAACCCGTTTTTGGAACTTTCTAAGTTCCATTCTTTTACATATTCAATTACATCATCCACAATACTTTTTCCTCCTTTTTGGTATTTTTCCATTTCTTCTAATGTTTTGCAATTAAGTAGTCTTAATATAGTTATAAACTCATGTTCATTTAAATTATATGACATTTTATTCGTTAAGTCAAACCTTAATAGATATATTAATATATTATTGTCTATTGATATATTTAAGATATCATTTTTTATTCTATAACTATTTATTATTTCTTTATTCACCCTTTTATAATTTGTAGGTATTAGATTTAAACTTATTACTTTATGCATTTCTTCATAATTTATTTTATTTTTCTCTATTTGATTAGAGAATAATCTTGAAGTATAAGCAAAACTTTTGTTATATTCATTTTCACTAAATTTATTGCTATACATTTCTATTGATATAATATCTCCATTTGATAAAGTAGCAACTATATCTCCAAAATAAGACTTAATTTTTTTATTATTTGGAATAATATAACTTTCTGGAGTAATATCAACTATTTCACAAGTAACAGTAGAATCTATATAATCCAAGAATAAATTAAGAAAACTTTTTAAAATATTTTCATGAGAAAAAACATATTTAAAAGTTAAATCATTAGATAGTGGACTAAAAGTATTTTCTAATACATTTAAAGGCATAAAATCCCTCCTTTCAAAGAGAGATAATAACATATATTTTGTAATTTTCAAGTCATTCGACAAAACATGTCAAAACTTGTCAAAATTCGATACAAAATAATTTAATTTGTTCGTTTTAAATATCAAAATTCGATAACTTTTTTATTTTATATTATAGACTAAACTAAATATTTGTGATAATATAAAGTCATGATAGAAGGAAGGATATATATGAAAAAGAAAATAAGTGCCTTCTCTTCAGTTGCTTTATATGCTTCTGGGGGGGGGGTTATATTATCTAGATAACCTAGAAGAATATAGAGTAAAGAGCTTTAAAAAATCCTCTAAAATAAGAGGTGTACTATGAAAAGTAGTACCAAGAAAATAATAATCGCGGAAGCATTTGTAATATTGCTTGGTTTAGGAGTATTTTTAACATTTGCTTATTTTTCTATTGGAGCAAAACAAGATTTACCAAATAAATTTTCATCGGGATGTTTGAGTATTGAAATAATTAATGATAGTGCAGCGATAGATTTAAAAGATGCCGTAGCAATAAGTGATATAGATGGTTTATTACAAGAAGATAATTATAAATTTACAATAAAGAATAATTGTGATAAAGAGACTAATTATCAAATAAATTTAGAAAGTTTAGACCAACAACCAAATACACTAGATGATAAATATTTAAGAGTGTCATTATCAAGTAATACCATGGATAATTTAATAAGTACTTTAAGTGATAATGAACCAACAAAGAATTATATCGATGGTTCTTATATATCACATAATTTATATAATGGGGTATTAAAAGCAAATGAAGAAAAAGAGTATACATTAAAAGAATGGATAGAATATAACACTACAGTAGAACAGGGAGCAGAAAAAGTATATAAATCGAGAATAAATGTAATAGCAACAAGTGAAGAAGTAAAAGAAAATCCAGAGATAACATTTAAATATAGTGGAGGTTCAGTAACAGGAACAATAACAGGAAGTGCAAGTACATTAACATATTGTGAAACAAAAGCCAATATGTGTGAACCTGAAGATATTGGAGTAATAGAAGAAACAGGAGTAACAATAGAATCAAATGTAAAAGCAACAACAAAGACAGTAGGAACAGCATTAGGAAATTTAGAAGTAAATACATCAGATATAGGAATGATGTGTAGTAAGTTAGATAATGGAAAAACAATATGTAGTAACCCGTATCAATATGACTCAACACCAGTATTTGGTATTACAAGTGAACAAGCTGATAAAGGTGGGGGAGTTTGTACATATGATGGTAATGCTGTTATGAATTTTATGGGAGGGTCAGTAACAGAAGAAAGTTGCCAAAAAGTATATAAAGTTACAATGCAAGGACAAGTAATATATTTTGATGATTTAGAGCCAATGATTGATATGCAATTTGGTCAATATTATAAAGGACCAGGGGTATGGAATGAAAGTGAAAAAACATGTACATATAATGGACAACAAGTTTTAGATATGCAACAACAACCAATAAAAAGTGAAGAAAAATGTGGAAAAGTATACAACATGGAAGGGAGTTATGTTTCATTTTATGTAATAGATTACTTTACTATGATGGGTGCAGAAGAAGTTACATTAATGGGAGCAGGAGAGTATAAAGAAGCAACAGGAAAAACCGGAATATATGAGACAGAAGATGAAGAAGGAACAAGTTATTATTATAGAGGAGCAGTAGACAACAATTATGTAGACTTTGCCGGATTTTATTGGAGAATAATAAGAATCAATGGTAATGGTTCAATAAGATTAATCTATAGTGGAAAGAAAACTGAAATAGATGGAACAGGTCAAAAAGATGAAATATTAAAAAATGGATATAATGATAGTAGTAATAGATATACAGAAATAGAATTATCTACGGGAAGTAAAACTGGTCCTTATAGTGGTAGTGGTCTTTATAATGATAATGCATATGTAGGATTTATGTATGGAGATGTAGGAGCAACGACATATGCAGAAACCCATAAAAATGAACATGATAGTAATGCCAAAAAAGAATTAGATAACTGGTATACAGAGAATTTAAAAGAAGTAGAAGGTAAATTAGATACACAAGCCGGTTTTTGTAATGACAGAAGTTTAGGAGAAGGATATTCTAGTACCAGTTCTGGATACGGAACAGAGTATGCAAATTATGGAGCGTATGATAGAATATGGAATAAACGTCAACCAACATTAAAATGTAAAAATAAAACAAATGATTATTTTACATGGAAAAATCATGCGACAACAGGAAATCAAGCATTAGATAAACCAATAGGCTTAATAACAGCCGATGAAGTAATGTATGCTGGAGGGACAGGAGATACAAATTATACTTATTATTTATATAATGGTACTTATTACTGGACCATGTCCCCGTTCAGCTTCAGTGGTTCGAATGCGGGCGTGTTTAGCGTGTTCGACGATGGTGGCCTTAGCATCAACGACGGCGTGTACTACGGCAATGCGTTGCGGCCAGTTATAAATGTTGACCCTAGTAAAGTGCAAATTAAGGGAAGTGGCAAGATAGATGATATGTATGTATTTGAGTAAGTAAGATGTTTCAAAATGACTCTTCATTTTGAAACTTTAAGCGATAATTTTAGTAGTAAATGGAGTAGTGGATGTGAAAAATATTGATAGATATTTATCTTTGAAGAATCAATATCAAAATAGTTTAGTATTAATTAAGACAGGTAATTTTTATTATACTTATCTTGAAGATAGTATAATATTAAACTATTTGTTTAATTATCAAGTTCAAAATAATCGAGTTGGTTTTCCTTTAAGTGTAATAGATAAGATAGTAGAGGAATTAAAGAATAATAATATAAGTATAGTTATTAATGATAAAGATAATACTAAATATCAAAATGTTGGTAGTAATTATCAAGATATAAAAATTAAAGCTAAAGAAGTTTATGATAAGAAAAAAGAGATAGAGGATTTAATAGATAAAATAAGATATAAGATAGATAAATATTACTTTAATTATAAATTAATAAAGGATTTTGTGGATGAACTCTAATTATGCTCTTTTAAATAAAAGTAAATTAACAATTATATATATAAATAAACAATTAGTAAATTTTCCTAAAAGTGAAAGAGTATTAAAAGATAATATTGAAAAAAATATGTATGAAATAATAGAACTTATATATTTTTATTATCTTAATGATATTAAGAGAATTAAACTTAAGTATTTAAAAGATTTAATAGTTAAGTTATCAATGTTAGATTTTTATATAAATATGGCTTTTTGTAAAAGAATAATAAGTAAGAAAAGATTAGAAAGTATAAGTAATTTTATAATTGAAATTAGAAAGATTGCTTATGGAATAATTAGAAGTGATAAAATATAGTGATTGTGCGCCCAGACAAGGGTTAATAATCTAGCAAGTGGAAATCTTGTCTGTTTAAGGTCTAACCAACCAACAGTAGTGAGTCTTGTGCTTATGACAGTAATGTTATGAGTAAAGCGTAGACAACGAGGAAATAGGGTTATAAGGCAATTCAGCCCCGAAATTTTCAAACTATTTGGCAGACGTGCTAATTACCGCGGAATGCAA
>CANQHE010000043.1 GCA_947623735.1 uncultured Bacilli bacterium | reverse complement strand
AATAACGATAGATATGATTATGTAAAAAATGAAGAAAAACAAGAAATTAGACCAGAAAAAAAGAATAAAAGTAAAGACGATTTTGATTTAAGTTTATAGAAAGGAACGTGATAAAATATGCCTGTATATCAAGTAAAAAGCAAAAGTAAAAGTACTAGAAATGGTAATACCTGGTATTATAGATGCTATTATAATGATATTTATGGTAACCGCAAACAAATGGAAAGCAAAAAATTTGCCACTAAAAAAGAGGCACAAATTGCTGAAAGAGAATTTTTAGAAAAATTAGTGGTTACAGACCAAACAGATTATAGTGTTACCTTTAAAAAAATATATAGTGAATGGTTAAGCTTCAAAAGTTTATCTGTTAAAGGTTCAACATTTTATACTATTAAGTTAATAATGAATAAGTATGTATTATCTTACTTTAAAGATTATAAATTACATTCAATAAAAATAAATACTATAATTAATTGGTATGAATATATTAATAGTTTTGGTAATAGCATAAAAAGTCAAAATAGAATTATTACATATTTTAAAGATTTTTTAAGCTATGCAAGAGATAATTACGATTTTAATAGTAAAGTTGCTAATAAATTACAAAAATTAAAGGAAGAAACTCCCGCCGATAAAATGCTTGATTCCGAGTGGAACTTTTTAGTTTATGACGAATTTAAAAAATTAATAAGTGTTATAGATAATGCTTTTGATTATTTATTAATAGATTTTCTTTATCTTACAGGATTAAGAATAGGAGAGGCTCAAGCATTAAATTGGAAAGATATTGATTTTACAAAAAAGAAAGTTAAAATAACAAAGACTTTAACCTACAATGTTGATAGATCTGGTTACGATATAACTTCTCCAAAGTCAAAAAATTCTATTAGATATGTTGATTTGCCAAATAGTTTAGTTAAATTATTAAAAGAACACAAAAGAAATGAAGAAAAAATATATGGTTTTAATGAGAATATGTTTGTTTTTGGAAATGTAAGGTGTATTCCTAGAACTACCTTAAGAAATAAATTAAATAAGTATATTAAATTAGCTAATGTTAAAAGAATAACTATACACGGTTTAAGACACTCTCACGTATCTTTACTTATTCATATTGGCTGTGATAGTAGAGAAGTTGCAAAAAGAATAGGAGATACGGTTGAGATGGTAGAAAAAACTTATTATCATATGTTTCCTGAAAAAGAAAAACAAATAGTCAAAAATTTGAATGATTTTATATCTTTTTAAAAATTTTAAGAGGTAAATAAGAGGTAAAATGAATTAAAAATAAGAAAAACCCCGATAAATTCGGGGTTTAATCACAAAATGGTGCTGAATGACTGAATTGAACAGTCCTTTGAAGCTTACCATGCTTCCGTTCTACCACTAAACTAAATCAGCAACTAAAAAAATTATAACAATAAAGTAGCTAAAAATCAAGATTTATGCTATAATTTATCCGAAAGTAGGTGTAACAATGAACGTACCAAATCATGTTGCCATTATTATGGATGGCAATGGCCGGTGGGCGACCAAAAGAGGACTAAAAAGAAGTGCAGGCCATCTTGAAGGAAGCAAAACTTTAGAAAAATTAGCCATTCATGCTTATGATATGGGGGTAAAAGTTCTAAGTGTTTATGCTTTTTCTACAGATAATTTTAAACGTGACCCCGAAGAAGTCGAATATCTAATGAATTTATTAGTAAAATATTTTAATACTAAATTTGAAAAAATAATTAAAAGGGGAGTAAAAATAGTTATCTCCGGTCGTAAAACTAATTTAAGAGAAGACGTCCTAGAGGCCATTAACAATATTGAGGCTAAAACCAAAGCCAACCAAAATGGTATTTTAAATATTTGCTTTAACTATGGTGGCCAAGAAGAAATAATTGATGGTGCTCTAAAACTTGCTAAAGACATTAATAGTGGGCTTGATATCACTAATTTCAAAAGAGAAGATTTCTACAAATACCTATATCATGAACTTCCCCCGATTGACCTATTAATAAGAACAGGTGGGGAAGAGCGAGTATCAAACTTTATGTTATACCAAATGAGTTATAGTGAGTTTTATTTTACCAATACATATTTTCCAGATTTTGATAAATCAGAATTTAATAAAGCCTTATTCATGTTTGAAAATCGTGATAGACGCTTCGGAGGCCTTCATGATATCCAAACTAAATAATTTTTTATTAAATCATCGCTTATTTTTAGTTTTATTTATCCTTATTCTTATAAGTATTTTATTTATAACTCTTAATCTAACTTTATTTTTTCATCATAAATTTACCGCTTTAACTTGTGATGCTAAAAAAGATGAAGAGATATGCTTAAATAATAAAACTGAAATATTATCGAACCCCACCAAAACTCTTGATAACCTATTTAAAGAATATGCTAAAGAAATAAAAATGCTCCAAGATGAATATAAATTACCAGAATTTAATTTTTACACAGCTTATTATTATTTAGAAGCATCAAACTATGATTTAAAAAAAAATAATCGCAATGCCACTTTAAATACTTATCTTAATTTATACATAAATACTTATAATCTAAAAGAATTTTATGAGCAAAATAACATTTACTTTAGTATTTTTTATCCATATAAATTAATCTAAAAAAGAGTATGTAAGTATTTCCAAAAAAGCTCTTTAAAAAACTTTTACTTTTATCTAATTTGTAGTATAATACCTTTAGTTGTTGATTCGGAGGCTAAATTATGAAATTTAAAATAACCCCTAAAGATTTTTTAATATTTTGTATTTATTGTATTTTATTATTATATTTATGTGCCATAGCTGTCTTAAATTTTTCATCTTTTATTAATGAAGGTGAATTCTATGGACTCTTACCATTTAAAGCTTTTACCAAAGATTACATTGTTTTAACCTTATTTATGTTTGCTATATCTTTAATAATTATTTTTACGAGTGTTTCATCTTATGTTTTTAGTAAAGAAAAAGGTAAAGGCTTAGGCTTAAAATTTGGTGAAAAAAATGAAAATGGTTATGCCAGATGGTCGACCGCGAAAGAAATAAAAAGCGATGTTGGTATGGCTAAAGTTGACCCTAAAGCTGTAACAGTTAATGCCGCTGGTATTCCTCTAATTAATAATGGTAAAGAAATATGGGTTGATAATGGCGAATATCATAATCTTGTAATCGGTTCTACTGGTTCAGGTAAAACTCAAACTGTCGTAAAACCAATGGTCAACTTACTTGCCAAAAAAGGGGAGTCTATGATTATTACTGACCCTAAAGGTGAGATTTATAAATATGCTGCTTCGGCTCTAAAAGAAAGAGGATACAAAATAATCGTCTTAAATTTTAGAGAGCCTAACCATGGTAATGCTTGGAATCCACTAACTTTACCATATCGTTATTTTAAAGAAGGAAATACTGATAAATCAACCGAATTACTTGATGACGTTGCTTTAAATATTTTATATGACCAAACTAAAAAGGGTGGCGACTCAGATTTCTGGGAAAAGAGTGCGGCCGACTATTTTTCCGGTTTAGCCTTAGGTTTATTTTATGATGCCGCCGAAAAAGAAGTAAACTTAAATAGTATTAACTATATGAGTTCAATTGGTGAAGAAAGATATGCGACAAGTACTTATATTAAAGAATATTTTAATTTAAAAGGTCCTGAATCAAGTCCTTATATCTTTGCATCCAACACTATTAATGCCCCTAATGAAACTAAAGGTGGTATTTTATCTACCTTTAGACAAAAAATAAGATTATTCTCTTCTCGTGAAACTTTAAGTGAAATGCTTGCTTATAGTGATTTTAAAATGGAAGATATCGGCCGTGAGAAAACCGCTGTCTTTATGATTATTCATGATGAGAAAAAAACTTATCATGCTTTAATGACGATATTTATTAAACAATGTTATGAAACATTAATAGATGTTGCTCAAGAAAATGGTGGTAAACTACCATTTAGGACCAATTTTATCTTAGACGAGTTTGCTAATATGCCTCCTTTAAAAGATGTTGATTCTATGGTAAGTGCCGCCCGTTCTCGTGATATTCGTTTTACGTTCATTATTCAAAACTTTGCCCAATTAAATGATGTTTATGGTAAAGAAGTCGCCGAAATTATCAAAGGCAACTGTGGTAATTTAGTCTATTTAATCAGTACTGAACTCGCGGCCCTAGAAGAAATATCTAAAATGTGTGGTGAAGTAAAATCTAAGGAAAAAGATAAAACCGCATCTACCCCATTAGTAACCGTTTCTGATTTACAAAAATTAAAACTTTTTGAAGCGATAATCATTCGTTTAAGAAAGAATCCGTTTAAGACCAAACTAGAGCCAGACTTTAAAATGAACTGGGGTATGACTCGTGAAGAAATGCCATATCCTGACCGTCCTCAAGAAAAAATTGCTTTATTCGATGTTAAAAAGTTTGTAACCGAAGAAAAACGTAAACAAATGATGAGCAACTTAGAAAATAAAGAAAACTCTGATTTAACTAATAACTTTGGTAATCCATTCACTCCTACTCCTAGCCCTTTAAATTTTAGCGATACCTTTAAAGAGCCTAATCCATTTATGAGTGATGTCGCTCCTAAAGCCCCTTTTAGTCCTAATCCGATGTTTGATAAACCAATGGGTAGTCTAACTGATGCTGACATTGATGCGATGATGAAAGATATTGACCGTCGTCTAAAAGAACTTGATGAAGAGGAAGCAAGAGAAAAAGAAAAACTAGCCTCTAATCCTAAAAGCGAGCCATCAAATGCAATTAAGGACGCATTGCCAGAAGAAAAAATTGGAGATGCATTACCACCTAAAGTAGATGCCCCAGTAATAAAAGAAACCGCGAGTGTTGAAGTGCCTAATTCAAGTATCAAAGAACCAGTAACTCCAAATCCGATAATTCCTCCTAAAACAATCGTTAGTGAGGAAACAAATAATATTCCTGTCCAACCAAACAATATTCCAACTAATCCAACTCCAAATATTAATACTCCAAGTGAAATCGAAAAACCTAAAATAAATGTTGATGCTGATAGTATCATCGTCAATGAAAATGTTATAACTGATGATGAATTTTTCGATGATTTCTTTGGAGAATAAAGGCTTTTATTATAAGGCCTTTTTTAATTTTTTCATAACATAATATAGTGATTGATATGAAAAGATTAAACATTAAAGATTACCACAAAAGTATGGGAATTTTAATTGATATCCAACATCCTTTAGACTATAAAACCTATCATCATCCTGACAGTATTAATATTCCCTATGAAACACTTCTTCTAAATTATCGAAAATATTTAGATAAAGAAAAACCTTATTTTATAGTTTGTAATAAAGGAACAAAATCTCGAAAAGCTGTTGCCATATTAGAATTTTATGGTTATAATGTTACTCAATTAAGTTATGAATAAAACTTCTATATTTTTAGAAGTTTTAAAATGCTTAAAAATAATTAAGGGAAATAAACTTCTTAATCTTGACTAAAACTATATTTTTGATATAATTAATCTAGAAGGTGAAGGAAAATGAAAAAAATAAATAAAAGTGGTTTTACATTAGTAGAATTATTAAGTGTTATAGTTATTTTATCAGTAGTTGTCTTAATCGCCACGAATGCGGTCATCCCCGCGATGTCTAGTGCTCGAAAACAAGTTCTAGCTGATGAAACAATTCCCATTTATAGTACCGCTCAAACATTATATGTAAAAAATAAAGAAACCGGTTCTAAGTGTTATACTTATGATGAACTTATTGATTCTGGTTTACTTAGCAAAAACGACGAAAACTATACTGGTAGTGTTTTAGTTGAAGCCGATGGTAAAGTAACCATCTGGTTATCAAATGGTAAAAATTTAATTGATGGCAAAAATCCTGATGTTACCAGTGATGACGTTATTGATTCATCGAATGAAGCCTCAACAGTATGTGGAGCAAATTAAGGACGGAAGTCCTTTTCTTAATTTAAAAACCAACTTGTTTAAATTTTTATTTTCTCTTATAATTATTATATTTATTTAAATAGAAAGAAGGAAAATTATGATAATCGGTTCACACGTTTCATTTGGACAAAATGGTCTAAAAGGTAGTGTCGAAGAGGCCTTAAGTTATGGCGCTAATACCTTTATGTTTTATACTGGTGCTCCCCAAAATACCATCCGCAAAAATATTGATATCAAAACTACCAAAGAAGCCTGGGAATTAATGCACCAAAATGGTATTGATATAAATAATGTTATCTGTCATGCCCCCTATATTGTAAATCTTGCTAATAACACCGACGATGCTAAATATAATTTTAGTATCACATTTTTAAAAAGCGAAATTAATCGCTGTGCCGAATTAGGTATCAAATATTTAGTTTTACATCCTGGCTCTAGTGTTGGTATTGAAAGAAATATTGCCTTAAATAATATTGCTTTTGCCTTAAATAAAATTATTGCTGAAAATAAAGATGTTACTATTTTACTCGAAACTATGGCGGGCAAAGGAACAGAATTAGGTTGTACTTTAGAAGAAATCAAATATTTAATTGATAATGTCCAACTAAAAGATAAAATTGGGGTATGCCTCGATACTTGCCACTTAAATGATGCGGGCTATGATATGGCAAATTTTAGCGAATTTTTAAATACTTTTGCCAGTGTCATAGGTCTAAATTATATCAAATGCATTCATATTAACGATAGTAAAAATCCTCGTAGTTCCCATAAAGACCGTCACGCCAACATTGGCTTTGGCACTCTAGGTTTTGATACTATTTATAATATTATTAATAATAGTGCTTTAAAAGATATCCCTAAAATCTTAGAAACCCCTTATATTGGTGATACTGATGATGATAAAAATCGTCTTTATCCACCTTATAAATTTGAAATTGCCATGCTAAAAAAAGGGGAGTTTAACCCAAATCTTTTAGCTGATATTCGCACGTTTTATAAAAAATAATAAAGCTAAAAATAAAGATAATAGTAAATATACTATTAAAGATAAAAAAGTCTCTATGATTAAACCTCGCTTCACTATAAAAGAGGCGGGGTTCTATATATCAAGAGACTATTTTAAATAACTTCCATAACGATTAGTATATTCAATAACTAGTTTATTAATTTTTTGAAAATTTTCCGCACTAAAATGATTTTTATATCGCTCAATTTTAAGTAATTTAGGGTTATTAAATATTTGTTCCCAATTTTTTTTAATAAAATCATAAACAAAATCGAGTTCATCACTTCCTAAATTTATATCTTTACTTAGTGCAAAATCATTAACTTGTTCTTTAGTAAGATTCGCCATTACGCGAGCAACTATATTATACATCATAATTCACCCTAATATATTGTATGAAAATTATTAAATTTTGAATACTAATAACAGGTGAATAAAATGTCGAAAAAGTTTTTTATATTAGTTACTTTATTAATTATGATATTTAGTTTTTTTACCTATCGTACTTTTGCTTTAAGTTATAAAGATAATAAAACCTATGAAGAAAAATGGAACAACATAAATAATATTTATATTAAAGGGGCGAGTGCTCCAAGGGGAAGAATATTAGATATCAAAGGCCGAGTTATTGTCGATAATATTGGGGAAAATACAATTTTTTATCATAAACCAGATGCTGTTAGCTTAGATATGGAAATAGATATTGCAAAAAAACTTGCGAACTTAACTAATTATGAATATACCTATGATGAAGCCAAACTAAAAGATTATTTTTTGCTTCTTTATCCTGATGTTGGAAATAGTCTTATTAGTGAAAATGAACAAAAATTATTAAACGAACGAAAATTAACCAAAGATGACATTACAAACTTAAAAAAGGAAAAACTAACCCCCGATATTTTAAATACTATGAGCTCCGAAGAAAAATATAGTTCCTACTTTTATTATTTAATGAATGAAGGCTATATGTATGATAATAAACTCTTACTTAAAAATGTCCCAGATAAATTATATGCGAAAATTTTAGAAAGCAATCTCCCTGGTATTTTTGGCGAACTTACTTGGACAAGATATTATCCCTATGGCGAAACTCTAAGAAGTATTTTAGGCACAATTAGTAATAACTTACCCGAAGAAAAAACCGATTTACTAGAAAAGGGTTACAGCTTAACCGATAAAGTTGGCACAAGTGGACTTGAAGAATACTATGAATCTTACTTAAAAGGCGAAAAAGCGACTTATAAAGTTGAAAATAATAACTTAGTTTTAGTCTCTAAAGCGAAAAGGGGTAAAGATTTAGTTTTAGAAATCGATATGGATATCGAATTAAAAGTTGAAACAGTATTAAAAGAACAAATTGAAGCCGCGAAAAAAACTCCCAATACCGAATATTTAAATGAATCTTATGCTTTAGTAAGTAATCCTAAAACTGGAGCTATCATCGCTATCTCTGGAATGCGTCGTATCTCCAATAATAAAAAAACCACCTATCAAGATGTAAGTATCAATGTCATAAAAAATGCTTATGCTCCCGGAAGTGTCGTAAAAGGTGCCTCGATGACAGTTGGTTATCAAAATAAAGTAATAGATATTGGTACTACGATGCTTGATAGCTGTGTAAAACTTGCCTTTCAACCAGCAAAGTGTTCTTGGACAAGACTTGGAACAATTAATGATATTTCGGCTTTAAGAGAAAGTTCCAATTATTATCAATTTATTATTGCTCTCGGTGTTGCCGGATATAAATATCATTATAATATGGAAGCACCCGTTACGATTGACGATTTTAATAAATATCGCGATACTTTTGCTACTTTTGGTCTTGGAACTACCACCGGTATTGACTTACCCGGTGAGACTAGTGGCTTAAAAGGGGATATCATTGCTCCCGATTTATTAATGAATCTAGCAATTGGCCAATATGATTTATATACTCCTGTAAGTCTTTTACAATATATTAATACAATTGCAAGTGATGGTAAACGTCTAAAATTAAATTTAATGCATAGTATAAAAGATGAAGAAACCGAAATCGTCAAAAATAAAGTAACTATCTTAGACCAAGTAGATATCGACCCTAAATATTTAAAACGTATCCAAAGTGGTTTTAGAAGTGTTATTACGAGTGGAACCGGTTATTATTATGTTAATCAAAATGTGAACGCGGCGGGTAAAACCGGAACTAGTGAAGTCTATATCGATAGTGATTATAATGGTACACTTGATGCTTATGTCTTAAATACGAGTTTTATCATGTATGCTCCCGTTGATAATCCTAAGTATTCGATTGTTGTTATTAGCCCTAATAGTACTAATTTAGACGGAAATTCTAGTTATCAATCCGGTGTAAATCGCTTAATTGCCCGAAATATTAACGATTATCTCTTTTCAAGCCCGTAATTTAATGTTATAATACTACTAGACTTTTTTAAAAGGAGGTGTCCTCATGGCTAAAAATGAAAATAGAAACTATGTAACTTTAAAATGTACAGTTTGTGGTGAAGAACTAAGATGTACCACTAAAAACAAAAAGAATACTCCTGACCGTCTTGAAGTTAAGAAGTATTGTAAAAAATGTCATAAACATCAAATTGTAAAAGAAAAGAAATAGGAGTGTTACAATGCAACCAAAATATCACATCCAAAAAACAAGTTTTAACTCACCTATAATAGCTATTATGGTCAATAAAACCCATAAAGAAAAAGAAGATACTAAATCTAATATTAGACGTCGAAAAAAAAGATTTGGCATATTTAAAAAGAAAAGTGAGGAATAAAAAATGAATATTAATATAAACGATATTAAAAATGGTATGACTATTATTATGGATAATAATTTATATCAAATTATTGAATTTCAACACGTAAAACCAGGTAAAGGTTCAGCTTTTGTCCGTATGAAACTTAAAAATCTTCGTACTGGTTCTATTACTGAAGATACATATAATACGAATATTAAAATAACTAAAGCCCATGTTGATAGAACTCCGATGCAATATTTATATAGTGCCGGTAGTAACTATGTTTTTATGAATAATGAAACCTATGAACAAGTAGAAATACCTACATCTAGATTAGGTGACCAGATAAAATTTATCAAAGAAGGCTTAGATATAACTGTTGATTATTATGAAGGAGAAATATTAGGTATAACTCTTCCCGAAAAAGTTGAATATGAAATTATTGAAACTGAACCAGCTGTTCGTGGGAATACGACTAATAATGCTCAAAAAGATGCTAAAATCGAAACTGGTTATATCGTCAAAGTTCCTTTATTTATCAATACTGGCGAAAAGATCATTATTTCTACTCGTGATGGTAAATATTCTAGTCGTGCTTAAATTCAGAAAAAATCTGAATTTTTTTTTTTAATAACCTTTTAGGGTGTGGCTTGCTATGGGCAAGCCATCGAAAATCCACTCGTTAGACGAGTGGAATTATAAGACT
>CANQHE010000042.1 GCA_947623735.1 uncultured Bacilli bacterium | reverse complement strand
AAGAAATTCAAAAATTTAAAAAAATAGATTAAAATAGCAAGTAAAAAACAGGTATTAAAAATTTAACATAAAAATACTTGTTTTAATTAGATAATATCTAAGAAAAATAAAAATTAGCTCCCCACCAGATGTTGGAGAGCCAGAATCTTTCTCTACTTTTAGTTTGTATTTATTTAAGCCTCTAATTCATAAAATTATAAAGGTGATATTATGCGTATAATAAAGAATTTAAAAAACTTTTTATTAGACCAAGATTATTATATAGATATATTTAATAATTGTATTCATGTTTATTATTATGAAGAATTAATAACTTTAACTGATACTTTAATCGAACTTAAACTAAAAGAATTTAATTTAATAATTGAAGGAAATAACATGACTATATCTAACATGGATAATCATGAAATATTAATTAAAGGTATAATTAATAGTATGAGGTTTATAAGATGAAAAGATATCTAAAAGTCCGTATAAATACTGATAAAAACAATACTTTATTACTTAAATTAAATAAAATTAATGCTGATATTAAAAATATAAATTATACTAAAGAATATATAATATTTGATATAAACTATCAAGATTTAAAAAGAGTAAAAAGATATTTAATAAGTTATAACATCGAAGTAATAGATGAAACTGGAATATATAAAATAAAAAAAGAAATAAGTAAAAATCTTTTATTTTTTGTTGGTTTAATCTTTTCCTTTTTAGTTTTTACATTTCTATCAAATATAATTATTAAAGTAAATGTAATTCATCAAAATAAAGAAATAAGAGAACTAATAAAAAGTGATTTAAAAGAATATGGTATAACTCCCTTAAGTATGAAAAAAAGTTATGATGAATATGAAGAAGTTATTACTAAAATAAAAGAAAATCACAAAGATAAAATAGAATGGCTTGAAATTGATGTTGATGGCATGGTTATAAATATTAGAGTAGAAGAAAGAATAATAACTAATTATGAAACAAAAACTGGTCCCTGTAATATCATTGCTACTAAATCTGGTACGATAAGAAGTCTCTTAACAAGCCGTGGCGTTCCTTTAGTTAAAATAAATGATTATGTAAAAATGGGTGATACTCTAATCTCTGGCGAAGTAAAACTAAATGAAGAAGTTAAAAATGATGTTTGTGCCAGTGGCAATGTTTATGCTGAAGTTTGGTATAACGTGCAAGCAAGTATCCCTCTAAATTATATTGAAGAGACCAAAACGGGTAAAATGCGCTATAATTTACTAATTAAAAAAGGTCCTATAGAAAAAGAAATCTTAAAACCGCGAGTAAAAGATAGTAAACTTAAAAAATATTATTTATTTAAAATATTTGATTATGAATTTTATTTTGTAAAAGATTATGAAGTAACTAAAACTAACAAAAAGTATTCTGAAACAGAGGCTCTAAATATTCTAAAAAAAGAAATCACCCAAAAACTAACTGTTAACTCTAAACAAATTACCAAGATAATTAATGAAAAAGTATTGCAAAAAAGTGTAAATAATGATAAGTTAAATATAGATATGTTTATAGCTGTCGAAGAACAAATTGGAAAATCTATAACATACCAAAGAGAAACGGAAAGTGATTGAAGTGATACAAAGAATAATGGATATAATCGCTGAATCTATTGATACTATGTGGCCTATGCTTACAATATTTTTAGTAGTTATTGCAACCGTCCGTATTGCCGCGATTAAATCAAACAATGAAGAATTAGTCTTTTATAAAGAATTTATTAGTTTATTATTTATAATCTATGTCTTTTTACTATATGAATTATTAACTAGAACAGAACTTAACTTTGTAAGTGGTTATAATTTAGTTCCCTTTACTGAAATATTCCGCTATCGTATTGGAAGTGAACAATTTTACTTTAATGTAATAGGTAATATTGTTATCTTTATCCCTTTTGGTTATTTTATATCTACCTATATCAAACCTAATCGTATCTTACCTATATTAATTGTAAGTGTTATCTCATCCGCAACTGTTGAATTTGTCCAATTTTGTATTGGAAGAAGTTTTGATGTTGATGATATTATCTTAAATGCTTTAGGTTCTATTTTAGGCTTTTTAATCTATGTAAGTTTAAATGCTATAAAAAAATATTTACCAAGCTTTTTAAAACAAGACTTAATTTATAATATTTTATGTTTTATTATTCTAATAATTATGATTTTATATTTATTAGGTCGTATGGGGGTAATTAGTCTATGAATACTTATGAGATAAATGATTTATATCAAGTCTCTTTTGATTATTCCTATCTTGATAAAGTAATAAATCGTACTCTAAAGCATGAAAAAGTAAAGAATGCTTATTTATCCCTTATATTTGTTGATGAAAAAACTATCCAAGACCTAAACAAAAAATATCGCGATATCGATAAAGTAACAGATGTTATATCATTTGCATTTGAAGATAATCCTGATTTAGTGTATAATGATATTAGAGTTTTAGGTGATATATATATATGTATTCCTAGAATGCTTGAACAAGCTGAAAATTATGGTCATTCTTCTCAAAGAGAATTAGCCTTTTTAACTGTTCATGGTCTCCTTCATCTCCTTGGTTATGATCATCAAACAAAAGAAGATGAAGAAAAAATGTTTGGATTACAGGAGTTGATATTAAATGCGGAAGGTATTACAAGATAATATTGAATTAAGTCATGAAGACGTAAAAGAATTTAACCGAGAAAATGTTAAAGTTTATGGTTATAAAAGATTTTTCAAAAGTATTAAATATAGTTTAGATGGCTTAAGATATGCCTATCGCTATGAACAAAGTTTATGGATTCATGGTTTTGCCACTGCTTTATCTATTGTAATGGGTATAATTTTTAAAATCAAATTATCGGAATGGGCTATTATCTTTATTGCTCTTGGAGCCATACTCGCTTTAGAATTAATCAATACGGCTATTGAAGCTGCGGTTGATCTTACTACAACATCTATTCATCCCCTTGCTAAAATAGCTAAAGACTGTGGTTCAGCTGCTTCATTTGTTATGTCTATTGTCTCAATTGTTATTTGCCTCTTTGTTTTTGGCCCTTATTTAATGGAAATATTTAAATTATTATAAAAGGAAAGGAGAGTATTTATGAAAAGTGGTTTTGTAAGTTTAATTGGTCGTCCCAATGTTGGAAAATCAACTTTATTAAACACTATTATTAATGAAAAAGTTGCTATAACTTCCAAAGTTGCTGGTACCACCCGTAATATTATTCAGGGAATATACAATGAAGAAAATTATCAAATCGTTTTCATGGATACTCCTGGTATAATAAAACCAATTAATAAACTAGGAAAGATTACTAATAAACAAGCGATAAGTCTCGTAAAAGATATTGACTGTCTATTATTTGTCGTTGATGCTTCAGCTGGCCTTGGAAAAGGGGATAAATTTATTATTGATGTCTTAAAAAAGACAACATCCCCCGTAATATTAGTTTTAAATAAAATTGATAAACTAACTAATGAAGATATTATGTATAGCATCAATGAATATAAAGATTTATATCCGTTCGCGGAAATAGTCCCTGTATCTGCTCTAACTCAAGATAACGTTAAACATTTAATAGAGGTTATTAAAAAATATTTAAAAGATGAAGTTCGCTATTTTGACCCTAAAGTAAAAACCAGTAATAGTATTTATTTTATGATAAGTGAAATTGTCAGAGAAAAATTATTTGATGTCCTAACGGAAGAAATACCTCATAGTCTTACTTGTCATACCAGTTATTACGAAGAAAAAAAAGATATTATAAATATTAATGTTGATATTATCGTCGATAGAGATTCCATAAAAAAAATTATCATCGGCAAAAAAGGGGAGAGATTAAAAGAAATAGGCATCACTTCCCGTCATGAAATAGAAAAAATGTTAGGTAAACAAGTATATCTAGAATTATTTGTTAAAACGATTAAAAATTGGAAAGATAAAGAGCGTTACATCAAAGAATTAGGTTTTTTAGATTTATAATGAATAAAAATATTAAAAACTACTCATAATCTTATTAGAAAGGTTGAGTAGAGTGAATAAAAAAGAAGCATGGAATAAATTCAAAAAGTCAGGTAAAATTGAAGATTACCTTACATATAAAGAAATAGAACGAGCTGAAAAATAGCTCTTTTTTTAATTTTTTTGAGTTTGCTCCCATAGTTCGACAAATTTCGCACTTCTCATGTGTTATTATAACATCATTTCTTATTTTTATAAGAAATTAGATTGGGGGTGAATTATAATTTGAACTCAGAATTAAAAGAAAATACTTTTAGTCCACTATCTAATGATTTAACTTTTAAATATGTTTTTTCTCATGAAAATGTTTTAAAAGTATTTATTAATTCTTTCTTAGATTATATTGGTCTTGATGCTTCTTGTAATATAATTGATATTGTTCCTCAAAATTATATTATTCCTACTAATAAAACTATTAAATCTTATTATGGTGATTTAACTGTCACTCTAAATAATGGTGATATTATATCACTTGAGATGTATAGTAATAAATTTAGTGAAAATGAATATAACAAAAGTTTTGCTTATACTTCAAGATTATTTTCTAACCAACTTTATAAAAACAATATTAGCTATAAAAACATGCATAAAGTTATAAGTCTTAACTTAATACCAAGTAACTATAAAAGAGTTAATAAAGAACTCATAAATAGTTATAGAATAAAAAATGATATCTTAAATATATCCATAGATAATAATATATTAATATATCTATTAAGATTTGACTTAACAAATAAAATGTCATATAATTTATATGAACATGAATTTATAACTATATTAAGACTACTTAATTGCAAAACCTTTCAAGAAATTGAAAAATATAAAGGAGGGAAAAAAATCGTGGATGATATAATTGAGTATGTAAGAGAATGGAACTTAGAAAGTTCCAAAAATGGGTTAGAAAGATACATGAAAGAACATGATGAAGAATTAAGAGAAGAAACAAAAACTAGAAATAGTTTAGATATTGCTAAAAACATGCTTAATAAAAAAATGAAAATTCAAGATATTATGGATGTTACAGGTCTAACCAGAAAAGAAATCTTAAATTTAAAATAACTGCTGTAAAAAGCAGTTTTTAAACAACATAAAGAGAAGGAATATTGTATAAATAGAAAGGAAAGAAAATCGTGGATGATATTATCGAATATGTAAGAGAATGGAACTTAGAGAGTTCCAAAAATGGGTTAGAAAGATATATGAAAGAACATGATGAAGAATTAAGAGAAGAAACTAGAGTAGAGGCAATAGAAGAAAGAAACTTCGATATTGCTAAAAATATGCTTAATTTAGAAATTTCAGTAGACAAAATAATGAAAGCAACTGGTCTAACCAGAAAAGAAATCTTAAGTTTAAAATAAGCTATTCATTCAAAATAGCTTATTCTTTTTTAAATCTATCTAAAGTTCTCTTTCTTGTGATGCCTTGTTCTAATTCTCCCAAAGTAACATAATTACTAATAATATCCGCTAAATTAATAAGTCTTTTATCTTTACAAATATTTCCTCTTTTTAATGCTTCTAAAATATTAAGCTTTTCTTTATCGGAAACAGAACCCCAAATATAATCTTTAGTCAAAGAAAACAAATACTCTAAGATAACATCCATTTCTTCTCTAACCATTTCCAATTTTGTTGTCATATTTAAATAAAAAAGATTAACCCCATTATGAGTAATATTTTCCTTATATAATCTTTCTATTTGATCGTTATAAAACTCTAAAGCCTTAATCATTTTAGGAAGCTTAGTATAACCCATTCCATCTAAAGAAGCCACCAGCGCATTTTTTCCACGTAAATTATAATGACTAATTAAAAATTTTATTTGATCTACTCTATATCTTCTTAAAATAATTTTTAAATAATCATTAGATAAAAGGGGAAAGAGCACTAAATCTTGAGCTAAAGTAGTTTTATCAGCACTAAACATCACTCTTTTTAAATCATTATCATAATCATTATTAATCACAAAAATATCTTTTTTAAACCCCGCATTTTGACTTTTACTAATCAAATTTTCAGCTTGTTCTCTTATTCTCTTAAAAATTTTTTGATTAAAATCACTATGCCCTTTATCCATCATATTTATTAATTGTTCTACATTAACAATATTATACTTTCTAAGTATTTCTTTTTCATATTTAAAAAAATTATCATCACTATTTAAAAAATCTAATAAACTTATATCTTTAAATTTCATATTAAACCTCCATGTGATTACAAAGCATATATATTATATATATATTTTAAAAATTTGTCAAATAGAAGATTTATATTCTCACAAAGCCATGATATAATAACTAAGAAGTGATAATATGATAAGAGAAATAGAAGGCTTAATAATAAAAGAAATACCTTATGGTGAAACATCTAAAATAATTCATGTTTATACAAATGAAGGTTTAATCGGTATTATGTGTAAAAAAGCCAAATCCCTAAAAAGTCCATTTCGGGCGACTACTTTAAAATTCACTTATGGCCGGTTTAATATTTATTATAAAGAAAACAAATTATCTACTTTAGTAAGTGTAGATATTATAAATCCCTTAAGTACTATTAAAAATGATATTGTTTTATTAAGTTATGTAAATTACCTTACCGAACTAACTGAACAAGTAATAAAACAAACACCTGATAATTTATATGCTGATTATATGGCGACTATTTTAAAAATAAATGCTGGTTTAGAACCCTTAATTATGTGTAATATTTTAGAAATAAAATATTTAGATTATTTAGGAGTTGGCTTAAATTTAGATTCATGTGTTTCCTGTGGAGGTAAAGCCGCGATTATAACTATTGATGGTGATAAAGGGGGATATATCTGTTCTAATTGTTACCAAAATGAATTTATTGTTGAAAAGAAAACCATTGAATTATTAAGAATGTATTATTATGTTGATATAAAAAGTATTACTAAACTAAAAATAAGTGCTAAAGTTCGTGATGAAATAAATAATTTTTTAAATACCTATTACGAGCGGTATACCGGCCTATATTTAAAAAGTAAAAATTTTCTTCAAAAATTAACCAGCGATTTATGTCAAAAAAAAGACTAATTTCAAAAAATTTGTAGGAAAAAGAACTTTTTTTTGATACAATAATAATATAATTTAAAGAGGTGTGTTTAATGAATGAGTTTAATGACGAAAATGTAACGAAGGATATTTCTAATGATGTAATATCTAATGCTAGTGCTTTAAATAAAAAGCGCAAAACAAAATTTATTATAGGTAGTTTCTTAATTTTTATTGCTATTGCTATTGGTCTATTTATTGGTTATCAAAAAATTAATTCTAATCCCCTTGCTATTTATAAGAAAGCCATAAATGATACTTATAAAGTTTTTAATAAAGCTTTATCTAAAGATGAAAGTGATTTTAAATTAGATATCTTAAATAAACCTTATGTTTTAGATTTAAATGCTAAATTTGATAGTAATATTCCTGATTTAAAAGCTTTTAGTAACATTAATTATAATCTATCTTTAGGGGTTGATTATCAAAATGAAAAAGGTTCTCTTGCTTTAAATTTAAGCGATGATAATACTAAAATAATAAATATTATTGCTAGTTTAATTAATAAAAACTTATATCTTAAAAGTGATGAATTATTAGATAAAACTTTAAATTTTGGTAGTAATTATGACATTTTTGGTCCTATAAAAACTGAATTTGCCAATCTTGATTTAAATACTAATCTTACTAAAGAAGACTTAGATAAATTTCTAAAAGAATTTAAAGATATCTTAATAAAATCTTTAGATAAAAAATATTTTACGATGCAAAGTGATACTATTACTCTAAATAATAAAGAATATAAAGTAAAAAAAGTAACCTATGATCTTAATGCTGAAAATTTAGCTCGTACTCTTAAATTTATTGCTAAGTCATTAAATGACAATCCCGAGTTAATTGATACCTTAAGTTCTATAAGTAATACTGACAAAAATGAAATTACATCTAGCCTTAAAGAAATCATAGATAATAACGATTTAGAGCAAGAATTAAATTCTTCTGATTTAAAAATAGTATTATATGCGGATACATTTAATAATATTATAAAAGGTTTACTAGAATATGATAATGAAGAATTAATTACTTATGAAAATATTAAAGATGAACATAAAATAACTCTTACCGATAATACTGAATCTGTAACTCTAACACTTAATGAAAAAACTATAACTTTAGATATCGCCACTCAAGACTTAAAAGGAACTTTAACCTTAACTGATTTAAATAAAAAAGGTAGTGATTTTAAAGAATTTAAACTTGATTACAATTTAAGTAGTGAGGGTACTACTCTAAAAGGTTCAATATCTAATAATAATTTAAAAATTACCTCCAATCAAATATCCGGAGATTTAAATCTTGATATAACTATTAATAATTCCGATGAAGATATATCATTTACGCTTATCAGCGATTATAATTTAACTCAAAAAGACCTTACAGATATTGATACTAAAAACAGTATTTATTATGAAGATTTAAGTTCTAAAGACTTATCTAAACTAGAAGAAAATCTCTTAAATGTTTTATCTAAACTAAATTTAGAAGATATCCTTAATTAAAGATAACAATTCAAAAAAGTTATCTTTTTTTATAATTTGATGTTATAATATATTTAGGTGATAATATGTCAAATGAAACTATCATAAAAAATATGGAATCTCATAATCTTAACTTATCTAAATATGCTTGTAAAGATGAAGAAGCCATCTATTTAAAACCTCGTGATAAAGATATTCGTCCTTCTTACTTTCGCGATACCGACCGTATTTTATATTCTTTATCCTTTATTCGTTATCAAGATAAAACCCAAGTATTCTCTCTCAAAAATCATGACCATATTCAAAAACGGATGATTCATGTTCAATTTGTAAGTAAAATTGCCCGTACTATTGGAAGAGCTTTAGGCTTAAATGAAGATTTAATAGAAGCGGCATCTTTAGGCCATGATTTAGGTCATGTTCCTTTTGGCCATCTAGGAGAATCTATTTTAAATGAAATAAGTCTAAGAGAACTAAATGAATATTTTAATCATAATATTGAAAGTGTTCGTAATTTAATGACTCTTGAAAATTATGGCGAAGGCCTAAATATTAGTATTCAAGTTTTAGATGCAATAATGTGTCATAATGGGGAATTTGCTCTTGGTAAATATGAACCCCGCAAAAAAAGTGTCAACGACTTTTTAGAAGAATTAAATGCCAGCTATAAAGACCAAAGTATTATTAAAAAATTAAAACCCATGACTCTCGAAGGTTGTGTTGTGCGAGTAAGTGATTTAATCGCATATCTGGGAAGAGATATCGATGATGCTATTCGGCTAAACTTAATTAAAAGGGAAGATATTCCCGAAAATATAACTAATATTCTTGGTAGAAATACTAAAGAAATTGTAAATACATGTATTTTAGATATCATTAATAATAGTATAAATAAACCCTATATCTTATTAAGTGATAATATATATCAAGCAATTGTAGCGTTAAAAAAATATAATTATGAAAATATTTATTATAAAGCTTCTACTAAAGAACTTACTACTGAATTAAAAACAATGTTTAATACTCTTTTTAATAAATATTTAAAAGATATCGAAACTAATAACCAAAAATCTCATATAATAAATTCTTATCTTGCTAATATGACTATTAAATATAAAGAGAATACTAATCCCAAACGAATTGTAATTGATTATATCGCGGGTATGACTGATGATTATTTTATCAGTGAATATAATTCTATCAAAAATTAAGAGGTAACATGAAAATATTAAAATATCAAAAATTAAGAGGCAATGAATATAAAATATTTACAAGTAAAGGCGAATATACTTTATATGATGATATTATCATAAAATATGAACTTTTACTAAAAAAAGAAATATCACCCGAAGATTTAAATAAAATTATTAAAGAAAACAATTTTTTAAAAGCTTACTATATTGCTTTAAAATCTTTAAGCAATCGGATGCGTACTGAAAAAGAACTCAATAGTATCTTAACTAAAAAAAACTTTAATTCAAAAGAAATAGAATATGCTCTAAATCGTTTAAATAAAGAAAACTATTTAAATCATGATACTTATATTAATGCTTATATTCATGATATGTTAAATATCTATTTAGTAGGGGAAAGAAAAATTTACCAAAATTTAATCAACTTAGGCTTTAAACCCCAAGAAATAACCCCTTATTTAGAGGAAATAGACCCTAATATATATATAACTAAAATAACTAAATATATTAATAAAAAATTAAAAAGTAATAAAAAAAGTATCAATGAATTTAAACGTAAAACAACTATCGAACTCTTAAATAAAGGCTTTAATAAAGAGAATATATCTGAAGTTTTAAATAATATTTCGATAACAGAAGATAAAACTATTATCAAAAAATTAATAACTAAAGAATATAATAAATATATTAAAAAATATGACTTATATACTACTAAACAAAAAATAAGACAATATCTCTATCAAAAAGGTTATACTAATATTGATATTGATAACTATTTATAAAAAAAATCTTCGAAATGAAGATTTTTTTATAACCTTTTAGGGTGTGGCTTGCTATGGGCAAGCCATCGAAAATCCACTCGTTAGACGAGTGGAATTATAAGACTT
>CANQHE010000041.1 GCA_947623735.1 uncultured Bacilli bacterium | reverse complement strand
AGTACTTATTTTATGGGAATTTATTCTCTAAATCTTTTATTTAATCTAATTCGAGAACTTTCATTTTAATTTAATCATAAATTTAGATCCCAAAACAAAAGATAGAGAGTAACCTCTATCATGGAGTTTCTCCTGCCCATATATAAATTCGAAAGCAATATGAGCAAGCGATACTTTATTTTTAATTAGACGTTTGGACTACATACGGATCATCTATAATTCCAGTACCACTAATTTTAACATCAGCTTTAATATTTATTACAGGACGGGCACCATAACGAGTAATAGTAGTATTTTCAGTATTAAGAGTGCCATCATCATAGACAACAAACACAGAAGTTCCAGTAGCTAAAGCAGGTGATATTGTCCAATACCTATATCCAACATTTAACCAATATTCATTATTAGCTTGATTACCAAATCCTCCCGCATATAATACTTCATCCATAGTAATTAAACCAACAGGTATCGATAAAGCATTATTCCCACTTACTTGTCCATTTCCAATTTTTACTGGCTGAGCTGTAACTAACGTATATAAATCTCTTCTTTGAGCATTTGCATCTACTTCTTTCGTTTTTGGGTCTACACCACATTTTAATGTTGGGTATTGTTCTTCGCTTCTCCATGAACTATTTAATTTAGTTCTTCCATATCCTCCATACGCTGTCCAATTCCTTCCATATCCTCTCTTTGTATCACTTCTATCCCAGGTCTCACTTGTATCATTTACTTGTGTATCACTGCAAAAGCCTACATCTAAATCAAAATAGTCATTTTTAAATGTTTCTAAATCAGTTTGATTATACCATAATTCCAACTGAGCTAACACTGCACTTTTTACGCTACCACTCGTTACTTTATGTGCATCATCATGTGATGTTGAATAAGTAGGATTAGCATTGTACATATATCCTACATACTTATTGTCATTCGCTGGAGTATTAAAAGTAATTGCACGAGGATAACTGCTATCTCCAGCACTTGTAGTTGGAGCAATTAACATCTTTATATCTTTACCATTTTCAGGTGGCACAACACCTGTTACATATGTTCCAGAATAAATTAATCTAATACTCCCATTACCATTAATGCGGATTATTCGCCACCATATATCTCCTGTTTCTGTTCCACTTATTGCTTTTCCAAATTTAACCCAATTATTATTCACATTTCCACGATATACATAACTTGTCCCATAATCATCCTCAGCCTCATATACTCCATTTTCTTTTACTGTACAATTACTACAACTCGGTCCAGTAAAAGTACCATCTTCTCCAGTTGTTTGTGCCATTATCGCATCATTTAATGAAGGCAATTCTTTTTCATCAAAAAATAAATAACATTTAGTTCCCTTTTTGCTATATGGTTTGACACTTATAGTTTTATTTTCTGTATCATATGCTAATTTTATAGTACTACTTCTAACATCTCTAAAACTATCACTATCATCACTATATTTTTCAGTACAATAGCTTTCATTTTCATTTAAAACATAATTATCTTCTATTGTACTAACATCTACATAATCATTAGTACCACTTGCTTTGAATTTCATTCCAGCTAACTCAAAATCAACTAAGGTATAATTAATTGTTCCACTTGCCAGTGGTATACTTTCCACTAATTTATACTTTGCTCTCGTAACTAAAAATAATATAGTTGTTAGTAACACTATAATTACTAACAATATAATTATCAAATTTCTAATATCATATCTTTTTAAAGTTTCGAACTTCATTATACTTCCTTGCCTTTCATTAAGCATAACTTCATTTACATACCATAATTATATAAGTATAATGAGTATTATCTATACTCATATTTATATGATAAATTATATTTTGAGTATAGTCAATACTTTTTTTATTAATATTTCAAGTATTTTTGATAATCTAAATTTAGGAAGTGATATTTTGAAATTAATAGCTAATGATTACGAGCCTAATGAAGTCATGAAAATCATTAGAGAGTGGACTGGATTAACTCAAACTGAATTTGCCAAAACATTAAATAGAAGTAGAGACAGTATTAATAATTTAGAAAATAATCGTAATAAAATATATTTTAATACATTAATGGAAATAGCTAAGATTCATGGTCTTACTATTACTATTGAAAAGAAAAAATAATTTTTTATTTTTTTTTACTCTAATATATAACTTTATTGCATAAAAAAAATAAATACCTTTTATAAACTTCTATTTATTCCAAAAAAGGTATCTAATCCCTCAACTTCTTCATTACCATTATACGCATAATATAAACTATGAGCTTCATCTTCACTTAAAGGTAAGCACATAACTTTAACTTCTTCATTAGAAATCTCCACAAAATAATATGTAAAAAATCCATTATCTTTACTAATTATAACCCCTTTAGTGTATAAAACTCCCTCTGTTAAATCTAACAAAAATATCACAATATCTTGATATAAATTACTAGACATAACTACATTTTTATTCCCAATATATTTTACTAGTTCATTATAAACTTTTAAAAAAGGTTTAAAATCAATATTCGTCTTTTCTACTTCTTCAAAATATCCCATATCTTCAGCTAATTCCACAATAAACTCATCAGTCTCATATCTTTCATTATCCAGTTCGGTATTAATAAATTCTCTTAACTCTCCAAAATTAAATGGTCTCATAAAAGAATTTAAAAAATCTTTCTGAAGCATATCTTGACAATATTCTAAATCTTTCTGAACTTTATATTTACTAATATTTGGAGCAAACTTTTTAAAATTTAATCTTAAAAATCTTGCCATTTCTATTGGAACTCCAAACACTACACTAAAATGTTTATCTATATCACTACTCATATCTCTTTTAATTTCATGATAATTTTTATCATATAATTTAATATCATATTTATAATCTAAATATCTACTATTAATTCTTTTTTCTTTTATAATCTCTACAACACTACCATTTAACTTTTTATTAACAATAATTGTATTTTGATATCCATCTAAAGGAGCATAAACAAACTTCAAATAATAAGTTCCATCATTATTATTTCTAAGACTTAAAGTCATCATATTAAATTTATTATAAAGAGTTGTTGAAAAAAGATTATTACTCTTAACTCTATTAACAAGTGGATTATTTATATCTAAAATATTACTAGCATTAATATAACCCGAAACATTATCCATTTTTTCTAATACCATATTAAATATTTTTTTAAACAACGAATCATTTTTTAACTCCGTTGGTAAAGCCTCAATAACTTCTAAAAATACATCCCTATCTAACATATAAATCACCTATTAGTTAAATATTTTATCATACTCTTCATATGAAGTCAAAAAAAAAGAATTAATAATTCTCCTCTTTAAGTTGCATAAAACTTTGTGGATGTGCACAAACTGGACAAACTTTAGGAGCTTCTTCTCCCACATAAACATATCCACAATTTCTACAAATCCAAACAACTTCTTCTCCTTTTTTAAATACTAAATCATCATTGATATTACCAATTAATTTCATATATCTTTCTTCATGATGTTTTTCAATTTTACCAACTTCCTCAAATAATTTAGCAATTCTTTCAAATCCTTCTTCTCTAGCTGTCTCCGCAAATTCTTTGTACATTTCTGTCCATTCATAATTTTCTCCACTTGCGGCATCCTTAAGATTTGTTAATGTATCTGGAACACTTCCTCCATGTAGTTCTTTAAACCACATTTTTGCATGTTCTTTTTCATTATTCGCAGTTTCTTCAAATATAGCTGCAATTTGTTCATAACCATCTTTCTTTGCTTGAGAAGCATAATAAGTATACTTATTTCTTGCTTGAGATTCTCCAGCAAAAGCAGCCATTAAATTTTTTTCGGTCTTACTACCTTTTAATTCCATAAATAAATTACCTCCAATATAATTATAACTAAATAATCCAAGAAAGTAAACTAATTAAAATATTTTCCTTATAAAAAAATAGTTAATTTTCTCCATTAATCATCTTTTTGCTTATCGCATTACTTTTTGTAATCCTAAACTAAAAACCACCCAATTCAACATCTGAATTAGGGTGTTTTACCAATCTAAGGTAGCACTCAACATTTAGATATTGAATGTTCCATTTTTATTTTATGCAAGTTTCCCTGCTACATACATGATAACACAAATATCCCCTTTTATCAAGTCCTTTTTATTTTATCAAAGGGTCATCAAACTCTTCATTTTTATAAGCTTCCATTGATGGATGCACATGAAAATTATTACTCTCTCGATCATCTTTAATAATCGGTTTAACTTTATTATTTTTTTTATCCAACTTCGGTGTTGTTACATCAACTAAATACCCAATAAGAGCAAAGATTAAAATTAAAGATATAACTAAAAACCAAATATAGTTATTAATTAAAAAATCAATTAATATATCCATTATTTCCTCCCTACCCCAATATTATGTTATTAATTATTAAGATATGTCTATACTACCATCATTAGGTACAATATGTATCCAAGTATTACCATCATTAACTTTTATTTCTTCACCATTTTTATATTTATAAACTGTCTTAGCACTTCTACTGCTCTTTTCCCATGTAATTTCAACAGCTTTACCACCAGTGATGAAATATCCTTCACCACTTCCAATATTATCAATAGTTTGTC
Organism: uncultured Bacilli bacterium; assembly: GCA_947623735.1. Taxonomy (GTDB): domain Bacteria; phylum Bacillota_I; class Bacilli_A; order RF39; family UBA660; genus Caccenecus. The sequence continues at coordinate 6,482 of CANQHE010000041.1, read as the reverse complement.
TTCCTTTAGCATCTCCGGCGATATTAGCATTCCCTACTTTATAAGTAATAATATTCTTAACCGTATATTGCTCTTTAGTCTCATAATCTGTATGTTCCACATTATTAACAAATTGTTTATATACATTCGCACTACTATCATATACATAATTAGTCGCAAATCCATAAGAATAAGTTAAATCAATATTTGTCGCATCTTTCGCATCACTACCCAAATCAACATTAGTTGCACTATAATCTAAAAGCAAACCCTTATCCGTTTCTGTTCTCTTACCTTCTACATAATCTTTAAAAGCACTTAAATTCGCAAAACCCGTATGTTCACTTGCCACCGGTAAATCATAATTTCTAAAGAAATAAGGCTGACCTATATAAAGTCCATTAAAGTTTTCTACTCCCAGACTACTAATATCACTTTTAGCTTGTGGACTCCAACCCCAGTGAACATAAAAAGCATCATTTTCTAAAACATAATCCAAGAAATAATGTCTTGCACTTCTAACACTTCCAACTGCCTCTGGATAGACATCTTTAAATAAAGCAAGATATCTTGTAATACCACCCTCTACAACAATTTCATAAACCATATAAGCCTCTTGAAGTCCTGTATGATATGGCCTTGCAACCCCTAAATTATTAATCATAACTGCAAAAGGACGTGTTTTACTATTAACATCTACTATTTGAACTTCTGGTTCAGGTATTTTCTCTTCTTTCTTTTTACTTTTTTTATCTACTTTAGCCGCTACAGTTTTATCATTACCACTAAATATTTTAGCGACTCCAAAACCAATACCGCCTAAAAGTAATATTCCTACAATTATTAATATAATCAAATTTTTCTTTTTTAATTTAAGTTTTAACTTCATCTTTTTCATTTTAATCCCTACTTTATAAAAACAAGTATACCACTTAAAAAAAGAAAAGTAAACAAAAACCCAGTTACTCCCCCTTATTTCGTCTTATTCTGACATTAGACATATTATTACTTTTATATTCCTTTATAAAATAAGATGCATATTCCCTAACTTGCTCCAGCGATAAATTAGGTCTATCATTTTTTAAATCTTTAAGTCCCTGTACAAAATCTTTTAAATATAAAAACTTATCAAAATTTACTTTATCTAAATAAATATATTCTACTGGTAAATAACTAAAAGCATCTATATTATATCCTAAACATAAATAATTATCCGCGGGTATTTTAAACATCTCTTCTGTAGAATCACCCAAACTAGCTTCTATTTTATATTTATATAAAAGTCTTTTTGCTCGTTCAAGTATTTCTTTTCTAGCTTGTTCTTTATCTTTAGTAATAATAACCATACTAGCATACTTATATAAAAAATTAAGCCCCATTACTTTAGTTTCATATTTTTCTCCTTCAATTTCATTTACTACTTCACTTATAACCTCACTTATATCTTTAACTGGAAATACTAAAGAAACTCTCTCATTCTTTTTATTATTTTTATAATTTAATGCAAAAAGATCTACATATTGCATCAATTCTTCTTTAGATAATATTTTATCTTTAAGTTTTAATCCTCTTAAAAACTTATTAATAAATCCTAATTTACTATCTCTAATAGCTAAAGAACTTATATCAATAGTATCTTCATGTTCATTATAAAACATCCCATAATCATATCCCAAAATAGTATAACAACATCCTGGTATCTCAAAAAAATCTTTCTTCGCTTCTTCTTTCTTATCTAAATAAGCAAATTTCCATTCTAAAATTAATTTCCTATTTTCTATTTCTTTTTTTGCTCCATCATCATCTTTAGTTAAATAATACATTCCACAATAACGCCCCATTAAATCAAAATCATATCTTTTAAATTGATATTTTTCATTTAAAATATTTAATACTAGCCTTTCTATACCTTCCTTAAAATCTTTAAAATTATATATATATTTCATATATACCTCCCCTATAGTATATAACAAATACCCCAAAAATTTCCTAAAATCGCCCATAAAAAAAAAAGACCTATTTCTAGGCCTAATTTAAATTATTCAACAATTTCAGATACTACACCAGCACCAACAGTACGTCCACCCTCACGGATAGAGAATTGAGTACCATTTTCAAGTGCAACTGGAGCAATTAATTCCACAGTCATGTCAACATTATCGCCAGGCATAACCATTTCTACACCAGCTGGAAGTTCAATAACACCTGTAACATCTGTAGTTCTAAAGTAGAATTGTGGTCTATAATTTGAGAAGAATGGAGTATGACGTCCGCCTTCTTCTTTAGATAGAACATAAACACTAGCTTTAAACTTATGATGAGGAGTAACACTTCCTGGTTTAGCAAGAACTTGTCCTCTTTCAACTTCTTCACGAGCGATACCACGTAGTAATACACCAGCGTTATCACCAGCTTGAGCATAGTCTAAAGACTTACGGAACATTTCGATACCAGTAACAACTGTTTTCTTAGTAGGTTTTAAACCAACGATTTCAACTTCGTCATTAAGATTTAATTTACCTCTTTCAACACGTCCTGTAACAACAGTACCACGTCCTGAAATTGTAAATACGTCTTCAATACTCATTAAGAATGGTTTATCAGTATCTCTAACTGGAGCATCGATATATGAATCTACAGCAGCAATTAAATCACGAATTGATTGTGCAGCTTCTTCATCACCCTCTAAAGCTTTTAATGCTGAACCTCTAATAATAGGGCATTCAGAATCATAACCATATTCTCCAAGTAATTCTCTGATTTCCATTTCTACTAAGTCAAGTAATTCTGGGTCATCAACTTGGTCACATTTATTCATGTAAACAACAATTTTAGGAACCCCAACTTGACGAGATAGTAAGATATGCTCTCTAGTTTGAGGCATAGGTCCATCAGCTGCAGATACAACTAATATAGCTCCATCCATTTGGGCAGCACCAGTAATCATGTTTTTAACATAATCGGCATGTCCTGGACAATCAACGTGAGCATAATGACGTTTTTCAGTTTCATACTCAACGTGAGCAGTATTAATTGTAATACCTCTTTCCCTTTCCTCTGGTGCTTTGTCGATATCAGCATAATCAACAAATTTACCAAAATATTTTGTAATAGCTGCTGTTAATGTTGTTTTACCATGGTCAACGTGTCCAATAGTACCAATATTAACGTGCTCTTTAGAACGGTCAAATTTTTCTCTTGCCATAATTTTTTTCTCCTTTCAATATAATAATATTTTATCTAATGCTTGAACATTTTTCAAGTATTATTTAACTTTAATGTGTTAAATTTTAGTTAACACTGTTTTTCTTTATAATTTCTTCAGCTATTGATTTAGGTACTTCTTCATAATGATCAAGTGTCATTGTAAAATTACCACGACCTTGAGTATTAGAACGCAAACTAGTTGCATACCCAAACATTTCTGCTAAAGGAACCATTGCTTTAATTGATAAAGCATTACCTCGAGACTCTTGGCCCATCGGTTTACCCCGACGACTAGTAAGATCTCCCATTACATTACCCATATATTCATCTGGAACAATAACTTCCACACTCATAATAGGTTCAAGTAATACAGGATTACATTTATTTTTAGCTTCTTTTAAAGCCATAGAAGCGGCGATTTTAAAAGCCATTTCTGATGAGTCTACATCATGGTAAGAACCATCAAATAATGTTGCTTTAATATCAACCATTGGATAACCCGCAAGTATACCTCCAGCCATTGCTTCTTGTAAACCTTTATCAGTTACCGGAATATATTCTCTTGGAACAACTCCACCAACGATCGCATCGACAAATTCATAACCTTTTTCTGGGTTAGGTTCAAACTTAATCCATACATGACCATATTGTCCACGACCACCAGATTGTTTAATATATTTACCTTCACAATCAGCCGCCGTTTTAATAGTTTCTCGATAAGCAACTTGTGGTTTACCACTGTTACATTCAACGTTAAACTCTCTTCTCATCCGATCAATTATAATATCTAAGTGTAATTCACCCATACCAGAAAGTACCGTTTGTCCTGTTTCATGATCCGTTTTAACTCTTAAAGTTGGATCTTCTTCCACTAATTTTTGTAAAGCTAAAGCCATTTTATCTTGATCATTTTTACTCTTTGGTTCAATCGCAATATCAATAACCGGATCTGGGAATTCCATTCCTTTCATGATACATGGATTTTTCTCATCACAAAGTGTATCTGCGGTCGTTGTATTCTTAAGTCCTACAGCCGCGGCAATTTCACCTGCATAAACCTCCGTAATTTCTTTTCTTTGGTTTGCATGCATTTGAAGTATCCGTCCAATTCTTTCTTTCTCACCCTTAGTTGAGTTAAGAACATAAGAACCACTATGTAAAACTCCCGAATAAACTCTAAAGAATGATAATCTACCAACATATGGATCTGTCATAATCTTAAATGCAAGTGCTGTAAAAGGTTCATTATCACTTGGATGTCTCTTAACATCATTACCATTCATATCAATACAGTCGATAGCTTCTACATCAAGCGGACTTGGTAGATAATCTATTACTGCATCAAGGGCAAATTTAACCCCCATATTTGACAATGCTGACCCACACATAACTGGGAAGAACTCAGCGGCAAGTGTTCCTTTACGAATTGCCTTCTTAACATCTTCCACGCTTGGTTCAACACCATCTAGATAAGCCATCATTAAATCATCATCAAATTCTACAGCTGTTTCAATTAATTCTGCTCTTTTTTCTTCAATTAAATCTTTTAAATCAGCTGGAATTTCAATTTCAGTAAAATCTTCGTGTTCTCCACCATCATAATGATAAGCTTTTCTATTTAAAATATCAACGATACCATTAAATTCTGATTCTGCTCCAATTGGCCAAGCAATAGCCTTTGCCTTCGCACCTAATCTTTTATCAATAGTATCTAAGCTATAAACAAAATCAGCTCCCATTTTATCCATCTTATTAACGAATATCATTCTTGGAACTTTATATTCATTAGCTTGTCTCCATACAGTTTCAGTTTGAGGTTCAACACCTGCTTGAGCATCAAGTAAAGCAATTGCTCCATCAAGTACTCTTAAACTTCTTTGAACTTCAATTGTAAAATCTACGTGACCTGGAGTATCAATAATATTATAGCGGTATCCTTTCCAGTGGGCAGTAGTGGCCGCACTAGTAATTGTAATACCTCTTTCTTTTTCTTGATCCATCCAGTCCATTTGTGATTCTCCATCATGAGTCTCACCTATTTTATGAGTAATACCTGTATGAAATAATACTCTTTCGGTAAATGTTGTTTTACCGGCATCAATATGAGCCATGATCCCGATATTTCTAATTTTCTCTAAACTAACATCTCTTGCCATAGTCTATTACCATCTATAATGAGCAAATGCTTTATTTGCTTCTGCCATCTTGTGTGTATCTTCACGTTTTTTAACTGCGCCACCAACACCATTAGCTGCGTCAATTAATTCATTTGCTAAATTAATGGCCATTCCCTTTCCATTTCTTGTATTTGCATAATTTACTATCCAACGAAGTGCTAAAGTTTGCGCTCTTTCATCTGTAACTTCCATTGGTACTTGATAGTTTGACCCACCAACTCTTCTTGATTTAACTTCTAAAGCTGGTTTAACGTTTTCAAGTGCCGCATTATAAACTTCCATTGGATCTTTACCAGTTTTATCTTTAATAATATTAAAAGCTTCATATAATATTTTCTCAGCAGTCCCTTTTTTTCCATCTTTCATAATCCGATTGATTAATTTCGTAACTGTCTTCGAATTATATATTGGATCTGGTAAGACATCTCTTTTAATTGCTCTTCTCTTACGCATAATTATTTTCTCCTTTCGTTATTAATTTTTAGGTTTTTTAGTTCCGTATTTACTACGTCCTTGTTTACGATTATTAACTCCTTGAGTATCAAGAGTTCCACGTACAATGTGATAACGGACACCGATTAAGTCTTTAACACGACCTCCTCTAACAAGTACAACACTATGCTCTTGTAAGTTATGTCCTTCACCTGGAATATAGCAATCTACTTCCTTACCATTTGATAGTCTAACACGGGCATATTTACGTAATGCTGAGTTTGGCTTCTTTGGTGTTTTTGTTCCAACACGAGTACATACTCCTCGCTTTTGAGGTCCTTTAGTGTCAGTTTGACGTCTTGTCTTTGCATTATAACCTACTTGTAACACTGGAGATTTACTCTTTTTAGTTTTACTCTTTCTGTTTTTCTTTACTAATTGATTAATTGTTGGCATTTATTTTCCTCCCTCCTAATTAACACACATCCTGGTGTATCAGAATTTCCCTTAAATTAAGTTCCACCTAAGCAGAACCTCAATTTAAAATGCACAAATAATATATCATTATAGTATATGAAATGTCAAGTATTTTTAGCCTAATTCTCCCAATTTTTGTTACAATTCACAGTTAAATGTTAGGACATACTAAAAGCAACGATTTTATTCGTTGTTTTTTTGAAACTTATT
>CANQHE010000040.1 GCA_947623735.1 uncultured Bacilli bacterium | reverse complement strand
TTTCATTAAAAATAATATTTTTATCTTCCATATTTAAAGATTTTAAGATAGAATTAGATATAGACATAAACAACTCCTTTTTATTGTTTTTTCCAAATATAATTTTAACAGGACATTTTGTTTATGTCTATTTTTTTTGCAATAAAAAGAAGTGATAAAAATTAATTCATCACTCCTTAATGTTTAAGAACCCTTTTTTTTATTTTAAAATACTCTTAGGATAAGGCTTTCTCTCATCAGTCCTCCCAATTAAATAATCAACAGAAGTATTATAAAAATCGGCAAGTTTACTTAATTTTTCAATTGAAATTAAAACGCTACCAAGTTCATATTCACTATATTGTTGTTGCTTAATACCTAAAAAATTAGCAACATCTTTTTGATATAAATCTCTATCTTGCCTTATTTCCTTTAATCTTTCTATATTCATGTATAATCACCATAATGATTTTCTCATACAAAAGATATTTTGTATTGACTTTACAAGATAACACTTGTATAATATATTATATACAAAACATCACTTGTGTAAATGAAGTAATACTTAATGAAAGGTAAGGAAGTATAATGAGATTTGAAAAACTAAATTATAATAGTGGAAGTAAGAATAGAATATTTTTATATGGTTTAATTATGGGTGTGCTACTTATTGTTGTTATGAATTTATTTTTAACAAAAGCAAAATATAGATTAACAGAAAGCATACCTATAGCAAGAGGTACTATAACTACTACTGGTTATGATTTTAAAATTATGGCTTTATATGAATTAGAAGATAATGGCCAAGAAAAAGCACTTGAAACTGTACCATCAGGAAGCGAATATATTATTAATAAAGCCAAAAGTTATTGTACTAATGATAATAAAGAAAAAGTATATGGTAAGTTAGAAACAATAAATGGTAAACATACATTTAGTGATTTAAAGAAAAATGATAAATGTTATGTATGGTTTATGAAAGATACATTAGCAAATGAAACTTTAAATAAATTAAATCAAATAGTAAAAGGAACACCAACATTTACAGGAACTAGTTGTGAAGGTAATTGTACATTAAAAGAGAATGGTTTATATTATGGAGAAGACGATTTTGGAGATAGTTATGTATATCGCGGGTCAGTTGATAATAACTGGGTAGTATTTGGACAAGATACTAAAAATAGTAGTGAGTATATATGGTGGCGAATTATCCGCATCAATGGCAATGGTACTTTAAGATTAATCTATGCTGGAACAAGTAGTAACACAACACAAGCTCCAGAAACAACAGGCGAAACAACTATGATAAACCCAACAACAAATGCTGGAAATAAAGATTATCCAAGAGCAGTAAGGTTTAACGAGACATATAATGATAATAAATATGTAGGATATATGTATCCGGGTCAAAAAGGAGAGGCAAGTACTACTTTTGATGGAGCTCATAAAGTAGATATTAGTAGTACAAATAGTACAATATTAGAACAAATAAAATTGTGGTATGAAGAAGATACAAATTTAGAAGATTTGTCAGAGAAAATAGATGTCGATACAGGCTTTTGTAGTGATACGAACTTAGCAACTGGAAATCATGAAAGCTATACTGGTTCAGGATATGGGCAACAGCAATCAGCCTATGCCGGGACAGATAGAGTATGGCAAACTGGAAGTATAAGTGTATTAAATCCTCAAACACCAACATTTAAATGTGGATATACGGTATCAACGAGTAGTACAGATAAAAATGCTAGAAAAAGAGACTTATATACTGGTCCAAATGCTAATCCAGGAGGAATCAAAGGAAACAATAATGAAACTGTAGAAGGAAATAATGCTTTACCTGTACCGGTAGGCTTAATAACCATGGACGAAGCAATCTATGCAGGTGGCTTTTTAGGTAAGACAAATAATAGGTATTGGCTATATACGAATCAATCTTATTGGACAATGACTCCGTATAACTTTAACGGCAGCAATACTCACGTGTTCCTTGTGAATAATGACGGCAACTTAACCGGCTACGGCGGAATAATGAGCACTATCCATGGTGCCCGTCCCGTAATAAACCTAAAATCTACAGTAACTTTTGAACCTGGTGGCAATGGTACCTCAACCAACCCATATATAGTTCAAACATCTTAATTAAAAAATAAATATTTAATTAAATATAACTTGCCTATTTTGCTTTCAATTTTTATAAATAGGCAAGAATGAAATTCCATGATAGAGTGTAATCTTAAACACTCTATTTCTTTTAATTTAATCTTTTAAAAAAACTAAATCTTTGATATTATATAAATAAGTAGGTGATAAAATGCCCTTATTAATAAATAATAAAACCATTCCAGATATAAACACAACAATACTATATACCAGTGAATATAATTATACCTTAGATACTATTGAATATATAAACAAAAATTTTTCTGTTATAGATAAAACCAATAGATATCAAATAACTGATATAAATGAAGATATCTTAAAATTATTTAATTGTGAATATTTAAAAACTAAAACTAATCTAACTTTAATAGACACTATAAAAATAAATATTTTATCTAACCTAGAAGCATCAAATATAATAATATTTTTAAATGTTTTAACTTATTTAGACCTATCTTTTAAAAAAGAGTTAATCACATATTTAAAAGACCATCATATAAGAATAATAAATTATACAACGGACATTGAAGAATCTCTTCTTTTAGAATATATAATAGTAATTCATGATAATAAAGTAATCATGGAAGGTAAAAAAGAGGATATTTTAAGTGAAGAAAAAATCTTAAAAAAACTAGGTTTTAACTTACCCTTTATTGTAGATTTATCTTTAGGTTTAAAATATTATAACTTAGTTAATGAAATTTATTTTGACAATGAAAGTTTGGTGCAAAAGCTATGGAATTAATGCGTATTTTAGAAAATAAAGAGAAAAACAAAATATATGGTTTAATGGGTAATATTAATATCAGTACCAATAATAATAATTATCGTATAGTCTCCTTTTATAAATTTAATGATACTGTAAAAAATTATTTAAACAGTCCTAAGGCCTCAAGTGCTTTAAAAATGGTGATGTTAAATGATGAATATTTAGATAAAACCATCTCTAATCTTTCTACGGCAGAAATAAAAAAAGTAATACTTGCTCATGCTTTAATTGAAAATAAAGAAACTTTAATTTTAGATTATTTTGAAAAAGAATTAACTAATGCCGAAAAAGAATATTTTAAACGTTTATTTAAACGCTTAGTAACTGACTATCATAAAACTATTATTATATTTACTAATGATTTAAGTTATATTTGGGAAATATCTGAAAGTATTATTTATGTGGATAACCAAGAAGTTATTAACACTTTTTCTAAAAATGATATGGAAATATTAAATTGTGTTGCCGCACCACCTATAAGTGAATTTATTGCTCTTTTAAAAAATAAATCTATCCCTCTTAATGATTATAAAAACACCTCAGATTTATTAAAAGCCATTTATCGCTTAAAGGAGAATTAAAATGTATTTTCTAATTAGTATTGCCTATGATGGTTCCAAATTTAATGGTTTTCAGAGATTAAAAAATGAAGCATCCGTTCAAGCATCTTTAGAAAAAGCCTTAAGTATTATAAATAAAAAACCTGTTACTATTAAAGGTGCTGGAAGAACTGACCGCAAAGTTCATGCTTATGACCAAAAAGCGAGTTTTCATCTCGATATTAATATTAGTCCCAATAATTTACAAAGAGCTTTAAATAGTTTAGTTATGCCTTATATTTATATAACGGATGTCATAAAAGTATCAAAGTCTTTTCATGCTCGTTTTGATACTCTAAAAAAAGAATACATCTATAAAATAAACTTAGGTGCATTTTCTCCCTTTTTAGAAGATTACGTTTACAATCCTCCTAAAAAACTCGACATAACATCCATGAAAAAATGTGCTAAATTATTTTTAGGCATTCACAATTTTGAAAATTTTGTCTCTGGCTCCCGGAATAACTATGAATGTATAATATATTCTATTGACTTTAAAAAGAAAAATGATATACTAGAAATTAAATTTACAGGTAAAAGTTTTTATCGCTATATGGTAAGAAATTTAGTCGGAGCAATGCTTGATGTTAGTAATAAAAAAGCAACCTTAGAAGAAATTAAAGAAGCCTTAGATAATCCAGAAAAGAAAAAACAATTTAAAACCGCTCCCCCTCAAGGCTTATACCTAAATAAAATATACTATAAATAAAATATATTATAAAAAATAAATTGAAGAAATCATATAAATAATCACATAAAAAAATATAAAAGGAAAACAATAATATAAAATGATACCAAAAAGAATAATATAAAGGGAATAACATAAAGGAGTAACCCATGACCAAAAAAACACCAAAAAAAGTAACTAAAAAACCAAGGACACCCACTATAAAAGATATGATTATTGTATCAAATAATCCTGACGAAACTATAAGAATGTTTGAAAATAGATATTACTATCTTGCTTACACTTTAAGAAATACCAAAAATATAACAAGTAATAACTGTTTTCGAAGAATTAGAGATTCTCTAAATGGTTTAATAAAACTAATAGTTGAAGATAAAACTCAACATGTTGATAAAACAATGATTTATAATATCCTTTTATTTGCAAAACTTTATTTAAAAGCAAATAATAGTTATACCCCTATTCATAAATTATCTCGTGATGAAATAAATAATTTATTAATAAATATTAAAGAAAAATCACTAAATAATAAAGATATCCCCCTTAAAACATTAAAATTAATGTAAAAAAATAAACTTTTTGCAATTTTCATTTGACAAAACCATATATTTTACATATAATTTTAAATGGTACATTTTATTTGTTGGAGTTACAAAGCTGTGGGAAGGCTGAAATAACGAAAACTAAATGAAAGGGAAATAGTTATGAAGACATTCATGCAAACAAAAGAAAACGTTGAACGTAAATGGTACATCATTGATGCTGAAGGTAAAACTTTAGGTCGCTTAGCTACTAAAGCCGCTGAAATATTAAGAGGAAAACATAAAAGAACTTATACTCCTCATGTTGACTGTGGCGATTATGTAATTATCATTAATGCCTCTAAAGTTAAACTTACCGGTAAAAAATTAGACGATAAGATGTATTACAACCATTCTGGATATCCAGGCGGATTAAGAGAAAGAAATGCTCGCACTATGCTTGAGAAATATCCTGAAGAAATGGTAGAAAGAGCTGTTAAGGGTATGCTTCCAAATGGACCTCTTGGTAACAAGATGGGTAAAAAGCTATTTGTTTATCGCGATGCAAATCATAAACATGAAGCTGGGAAGCCTATAGCTTTAAATATTGATTAGGAGGTAACACATGGCAAAACAAGTATGGACCGCAACAGGTCGTCGTAAAAGAAGCTCTGCTCAAGTAAGAATTACTGGAGGAACTGGTAATATTACTGTAAATGGAGTAGATGTAAACGAATATTTTCCAAATCAAATTTTAGTAATGGATTTAAAGCAACCACTAGTTGAAACTGATAATGCCAATCGTTTTGATATTGAAGTTACAGTTAAAGGTGGTGGCTATTCTGGTCAAGCTGGAGCTATTCGCTTAGGTATAGCAAGAGCATTACTTAAATTTGATGCTAATACTGACCAATCAAGAGAAGATTCTTATCGTAAAGTCCTAAAAGCAAGCGGTTTCTTAACTAGAGATGCAAGAGTTAAAGAACGTAAGAAATACGGACTTAAAAAAGCACGTCGTGCTCCACAATTTAGTAAACGTTAAAAATTTGTTTATTACAAAATCTATTTGTTTCAATGTTTCAAAAAAGCCTATTAAATCGATGCCTATTATCTTAATGACATTGCTTATAAATAGGCTTTTTTATTTTAAAAATTATTTTCCCACTTTTTGTATAAAAAACAAGAAACAAAATAATGATACGGCAACATAAAAAAGGATTAACATAAATGAAATAATGATTGATTAATGCGATATAATATGATATATTAATTATAGAAAAAAGCGCTCATGCCTTTAACAAAATAAAATAATCCCAAAAGATTTCTTGCTGATAAAAAATGCTAATGTTAAATTAAAATGTAAGATTGTAAATCAAAAGAAAAATAATATACCAAAAAATATGCTATAAAAAAAATAAAAGAAAATAGTAGGAGATGTAAAATGAATAATAAATTTAATAATATGATTAATGATTTTTTAGCAAATGTTGATGCAAAAAACGAAAAAGAATTAAACGAAAAATTACAAGAGTTTATTCAAAAATACAATGCTGGTGAAATAGACTATGAAAATCTCGCATTAGATGATGCTTATGAACTACTAGAAAAAGCTGAAAATGCTAAATCTAAAGCTCAGGCTATAAAATATGCCAAAGAAGCATATGATATTTGCCCTGATTGCTTTGATGCAATATTATTTCAGGCTCATTTAGAAGATAATCCATTAAAAAGATGGAAACTTTTAAATGAAGGTTTGGAATTTGAAAAAGAACGATTAGAAGATGAAAAATACTTTGAAAAGGATAATATTGGCCAATTTTATGGAATATTTGAAACTAGACCATATATCAGAGGTTTATATGAAAAAGCAAATTATTTAATCTTAGATGGCAAAATAAAACAAGCCGGCGATATATGTAAAGAAATTCTTAAATTAAATGAAAATGATAATACCGGTGCTAGATATTTATTAATGGCAATATACGCCTTTTTAGAAGAAGAAAATGCCATGCTTAAACTATATAAAAAATATCCCGAAGAAGACCTAGAAATGTTATTTCCATTATTTATTCTTTATTATAAACAAGGAAACGATAAAAAAGCCAAAGAATATTTAAACAAAATAAATAAAGCTAATCCTGATTTTATAAAATTTTTTAAAGGCACAATGAAAAAAAATAAAAATGTCCCCGAAGGATATTATTCTAAAGGAGATTCATCTGAAGTTATAATGTATTTTAGAGAATATTATTTTCTTGTAGATACTATGCCTACGATAGATTATTATATATTAGAAAATAGTAAAAATAAGAAATAGAATGAGGCTAATTTATATTAAGTTAAAATGGTAGATATAATAAATTTCAATAGGATAAAAGTTTTAATAATTCGTTACAACAATATGCCAATTTAATCAAAAAATAATAGAAAAATTACTCGAAAAATAGAAAGATAAAGAAAAAAGTAAATAAATCTAAAAAATAATTTTATTACTAAACTATCGCAATATATTTCTATTTTCGTAACATCTTTAATCTTTGCCTTAATCCATTTATATAATTTTGATGGTGTTATAATTTTGTTAGGAATAAGTTTGATATGGCAATATTTATTTTATAAAACAAATAATTTAGTTTATCCTATCATTTTACACTTTTTTCATAATTTATATGCCATGAGCGATGATTTGCTTAATTATAGTAATTATTGGTATATATTATTAACGATATGTATTATTGGATATATTGTAACAATAACAAAAAAACAGAAAAATTAATTTCTGCTTTTCTTAAAATCTTATAAATTTAGAAATCCATCTTACAACTTTAAGTAATCCGTAAAACACACTAATTACTAATGCTGAACCACCATTAATATTAAAAAGATCATTATCACTTAATATTTGCATTAATTTATCACCTCCTACCCTATATATACCATATATACCAGGAAAAGTACACAAAAACATTTTAAACCTATGAAAAAAATATTGTATAATATAGTAACTTTATTATATTTAAAGGGGATAATATGCAAAGAAATGAGATAATTGAAGTCATAAATAAAAAAATTTTTGAAGCAAAGAAATTAATTAATGAGATAAAAGACTTAAAAAAATTACTTAGTAATTATGAGAATCAATCTAAAATAAATTTTACTAATGAAGAAAAAGTAAATATTTTTATGGATTATTTCAAAGGTAGAGATGATGTATATCCTTATCTTTCTATTGATAAAAATGATCCTAGCAAAAAGTATTAAATACTAAATGTGACAATTTCTATTGAAAGAAGTAGATCTAATCATGGGATTTATATCTAAATTTTTTTAAAAGTAATATAAAAGCTTTAATAACAAGAAAAATGGGAAGTTTATTGTTATCAGAAGCAATGGAAATACGCGATAACTTAAAAATGGATTCTTTCGATAGAATGTTTCCAATCAAGATACCATGCCTAAAGGTAGCTACGGTAATTTAATTATGCAACCTTTTCAAAAAGAAGCAATGAAATATAATAATACAGTGTTTTTAGATAGAAACTTTATTGCTTATAATGATCAATATGATAATTATATCCTTCGTGAATTGATTAATAATTGCGTTGTTCATCAAAATTATAAACTTCATGGAATTATAAATGTTATGGAGTTTAAAGACAAATTGATAATAACAAACGAAGGCAATTTTATCCCTGAAACAGTTGAAAATGTATTAAAAGATGTTTTTTCTTCTCCATATTATCGAAATCAATTTTTAGCAAATGCCATGGTTAATTTAAATATGATAGATACAGTTGGTAGTGGAATAAGGAGAATATATAACATTCAAAAAGAAAAGTATTTTCATATGCCAGATTATGATTTGAGCAAAGAAAATCGTGTAAAAGTTACTTTATATGGCAAAATAATTGATGAAAATTATAGCAGACTATTATTTGAAAAGACTAATTTAGATATTGACAAAATAATGTTACTAGATAGAGTTCAAAAAAAGTATTCAATTACTAAAGAACAAAGTAATTATTTAAAAAAAGATAATTTAATTGAAGGAAAATATCCAAACATTTATATATCTTCAAATATTGCTAAAATAACTAATAAAGAATTAGATTATATCGAATCAAAAGGCTTGGATAATACATACTATAAAGATTATATATATGAATATATAAAAAAATTTGGCTCAGCAACTAGACAACAAATTAATGACCTTATAATGCCAAAGTTACCATCTAAATTAAGTGCAAAACAACTTGACAATAAAGTTCGATATCTTTTAAGGAAATTAAAAGAAGAAAACAAAATTATAAATGTTGGTAGTGATAAATTGCCAAAGTGGATAATTAATGAAGTGCAGTAAACGGAGTAATTTATGATTGAAATAAAAGAAAATAATGAAGAAAATCATATATAATCGTACTTTAAAAAAAATAAAAATAAAATTTGAAGTAGATATTAATCCTCCTAAAGGTGCTACATATGAAATAAAATATAAGTTGCTTACAAGTCCTCATCAAATAAAATTGTATAAGTCTTCTTTGCTAGCGGGAAAAATACACACAATATTATGTCGTAATTGGAAGAAAAGAACAAAGGGAAGAGATTTATATGACTATGTATTTTTCTTGGTTAATAATACAAAAGTTAATTTAGATTTAGTGAAAAATAAATTAATTATAAAGAAGCAAACGAAGATGTAATACCCTTTATAAAAGATATATCAAGTTTGGATTTATGGGGAGTTAAGTTTTTTGCCGAAATAACTGAACAATTAAGATAAATTTAATTAATAATATCAAATATAAAGGGCAAATTTATTAAACCAACACTTTGAAAATTAATGCAAAAAATATAGATTTATTTAATTTTTTAAGTTATAATCAGATTAGATTAAATCTATTTGGAGGTGTAAGTAATGAAAAAAGATGAAATCACATTAAAAAACACAAAACAGGAGATATTAGATGCTTTAAATGAAGCTTTATTAAGAGAAAAAAATAGTGCGAAAATGAAGTCGAATCCTGTTGAAGAAGAAAAAGTACGTAAAGCTCAGGTAGCGGTTAGCGAAACTAAAAAGAACGTTGAACAAAATATTTTTTCTAATGAATTAAACAATAAATTTAAAGATTTAGAATTAGCCATAAGTGAAGAAGAGGAAAAGTTAAAAAATCTTTATGGGTTAGAAAAAGAACTTAATAATTTAACATTGGTTGTAAATGCCGGAAAAGACTTTTTAGAAGAATTAGAAACTAGAAAGAAAACAGAAAGCTTAAGAATAGAAAGTGAAATAAAAAGATTAGAAGAAGAATATCATGCCAAAACTGATGCTTTGACTAAAGATTTTGAAGTAAAGAGCAAAGCTTTAAAGATTGAGCGGGAAAGAGAAACAGAAGAATATAACTATAAGATAAAACGAGAAAGGGAAATAGCTAATAATACTTGGGAAGATGAAAAAAAGAAAAGAGAATTAGCTTTAAAAGAAAAGGAAGTAGAAACTCAAAAATTATTAGATGAAGCCAAAGAAAAAGCCAAATATCTAGAAGAATTAGAACATAAAGTAACTGAAATTCCTACTTTATTAAATAAAGAATATGAGCGAGGTTTAAAAGAAGCAAAAACAGAATTAGAAAAAGAACATAAATATGAGGTTGAAATACTAAAGAAAGATTATCAAAATAAGATTGATAGACAAAATGATAAAATTGAATCTTTAAATGAAGAGTTGAAAAGAGCAAATGAATTAAATGCTAGTTTACAAGAAAAAACTGATAAAGCTTATGCTGAATTGAAAGAGCTTGCAACAAAAACTGTTGAGGCTAATGGTGGAGTGAAAATTCTTGGACAAAGTGCTACTGGTGAAAATAAGTAAGTTGAATTTGTGATTACAGTACCTTTTTACTTAATATTTTAATTTTTTCTTCTTTCGCAAAATAATTATTTTTTTCATAACTTAGGCCGAAGGTGGCTTTAAGTAAGTTTGAAAGTGATGTAATAATGGTTTCTGATCACATAAATGCTGGCTGTGCGAGCAGATTTTGTGATTATGTATAATCCTTTATAAGATTACTTGAAATTAATATCAAATAATTTTAAATACTAATAAAATGATATACAATATCTTTTGAAGATTAAATCGATGAAAAGAGAAATTGCGATAGAACAATTGAAATAAGAAGTTGATTTTATAGGTTTAAATTCATATTTGAAATCAAATAATAATTATATAAAATATAGATAAAATAAAAAAATAAGTAATAGTAAAAATAATAAGCAATTTTATAGTGTTTTAGATGATAAAAACACATATAATTTTTATTTTATGCGTCAACAAACAAGGTATCGTCAAGTAAATTACTTAAAAACTGCTTATAAAGTCGAACAAATAATTGACTTGTAGTTATAATTATCTATTTAAACGAAACAAAATATGATTCAGGATAATTATACTTGTAAAAAAAGGGGAAAGTATATGCCAAATGAAGTTGGACTTCAAATTGATCCTATTATCCCAATTTCAAAAGGAAGAAAAACAGTACCTTCTAATCTTCAAGTACTATGTTCTAAATATAATGGTGCAAAACAAAATAAATAATGGCTTAAAAATATTTATAAATTTTTCACCAAATAAACAAATAAACATACCTTATATTAGGTGATAAACTATGGATGAGAGAGTTACAAAAAAAGTTGTAATTGATCCAGGACATGGAGGTATCGGTTAAATCCAAAAATAGAAGAAATGACTATTTTGGTAAGTAAATACAAGAGTTTAAGGTAC
>CANQHE010000039.1 GCA_947623735.1 uncultured Bacilli bacterium | reverse complement strand
ATCATCATAAAGCCTTATAAACACTAGGCTAAACGGTGATTTTTTGCTTTATTAACTGTCAAACTCGGGTTATAGCATAAAATAGATAAAACACCTAGAAATTTAATTGTTTATAACTTTTTTTTGATATTTTAGTTAA
The DNA here is from genome assembly GCA_947623735.1 of uncultured Bacilli bacterium. GTDB lineage: Bacteria > Bacillota_I > Bacilli_A > RF39 > UBA660 > Caccenecus. The sequence goes on along the minus strand of CANQHE010000039.1, from coordinate 11,502 downwards.
GACTTAAAACTAAAGTTACATCATTGGGGCCTAAAGTTTCTTTTAGATTTTCTTCATCAACATTTTTAATTGTGCCAAGTTTAGTAAAGTTCCAATTATTGGTGGCATAATATAAAGTTATTTTATTTCCTTCATATAATATTAAATCACCAGGTTTTGTAGTAATAGTAGTATCATTTCGGGGTAAATCAAAACCCAAATCACCTACTTTTTCAAAATTACCATAATCGCTGGCACTAATAGTAATTGGGCCATCTTGTAATTTTGAAATTAAAGCTTCGGTAGAGGAATTATTTTCTAATAAGATGTCATAAGTAACATTATTTACTTGTAATTTTATTTCTTTATTCATAGTTTCTTCTTTTACATTTTCTTTCTCTTCATTTTTTATGTCTTTTTTAGCATTTAATTCTTCTTCTTTAGTACAACCACCTAAAATTAAGAATATAAATAAGATAACAATTATAATTTTTTTATTATTTAACATTAGAACTCCTTTTATTTTAAGATATTGTTGATAAATTTAATGTATTCGCTTATTAAATCACTAGTTTTACTACTATAAATAGTACTTTTTGCTAGATTAATATTATCTGTGATGATATTATCAACATTTAGTTCAATCATTTTATTAATGTTTTCTTTGGTATTAACAGTCCAAGCATAGACTTCTTTTCCCGAATTATGAATCTTATTTACCAAAGTTTTAGTGATGCTTGATGCTTCAATACTGAAATTATCCGCATATTCAAGTTTCGTAATATCACCATAGGCTAGACTCATAACATATACTGTTTTTATTTTTGAATCATACTTTTTGGCATTTTCTAAAACACTGTAGACTTGAGAAGTAATAACACAGGAATCTTTAAAATCATACTTATTTATAGTGTCAATAACTGATTTTTCAAAATCTTTTTCGTGACCAGTTGGTTTTAATTCAATATTTAATTTTATGTTATTTGCTTTAGCATATTCTATTACTTCCTCTAATAAAGGGATTCTCGCATCTTTATATTTAGCATCCAAGAAACTACCCGCATCTAAATCTTTTATTTCATCATAAGTTGCTTCCCAAGTATTTAAATTTAGGCCTGTGGTTCTTTTTAAGTTAGAGTCATGAATTATGATTAATTTTTGGTCTTTTGTTTGTTCCACATCAAGTTCAATCCAGTCGGCATTAAGTTCTTTTGCCCCAATAAAAGCCAGCATAGTATTTTCCGGATAATTTAGAGAAGCACCACGATGGGCGGTTACTTCCATAGTTCTTATATATTCGATATTAAAATTGTATTTACCATTAATGATGGAATAAGTAAATAAAGTACCACTAAATAAGCATAAAAGAATAATTACATATTTAAATATCCGAATTTTTTTATTAGATGGAGTAATAGCTTTAGTATCAATTTCAATATGTTTGATTTTTTCTTTATTTTGTAATTTATGGTCATAATATAAAGCACTTATAACGGCATAACTTATAGGGGTTCCAAGTAGAGTTATTATTATAAAAGATAACGCGATTAATAACCAAATTATAGTTATGGATAGATTACCAAAGATGTTTACTTTACCTAATAATTTGTATATTAAAATAATAAGAAGAATACCTAAAAAGACAAATAATAAATAGAAAAACACTAATAGGATTTGAGTTATTATTAATTTTAAGAAATCTTTTATTTTATGTTTATGACTAAGATTGATACTTTTTTTACGAGCTTCTTTAAAATTACAATCTTCTAGAACAAAATAATGAATAGCATATAACCATCTAAAAAGAATTATAGTAAGAGTTATTATTAAAGTAAGATATATTAGATATAAAAAGGTATTAGCGTTGATGTAGTCAATAATAAATTCAGGAATTTTAATAGTTGAAGCAAAACTTGATGATATACCAATATTTAGAAATGGGATTAAAAATAAAACTAAAAAAGGAATTAAAATGTTCTTTTTGCGAAAAATGTTGCGAGATTTTTTAAGAGCTAAAATAAAGGCTTCTTTAACACTTATTTTTTTCTTTTCATAAGAACAATCTAATATAATAATAATGGTACTAATATCTATTAGCGTATAAAAAGTTACTAATAGTATTAGAATTAATAAAAATATTATAGTTAAGGGATTGGTTAAAAAGGTAAATATATTTTCAAATGTTAAATAACTATAGCCACTTATTTTAGTAATTAAACGAAATATAGATAAAAATAAAGGAACAAATATAATGGTTGATATTAACTTGTAGAGAATCTCAAAATTAATTAGGGTTTTTAAATTAAATTTGAGCATTGTTTTTAATTTTTTTAGGTTCATTTTAGGCCTCTTTCTTTTTGGGGATTAGTTTGCTTTTTTAGAAGTTTTTTTCTGTTGCTTTTCTTCTTCATTTTCCTTTATATATGATAAAATTTTATTTTGATTTTTGATAACTTTTTCTAATTGGTCATATAATTGTTCAAGAATAAGTTCACTTTTTAAATCAGTATGATAATCATTTTTGTTGCGGATAGTATCCTTTTTGGCTTGACGATTTTGACTCATCATAATGATGGGAGCTTGTAAAGCGGCTAGACATGAGAGTAAGAGATTTAAAAGAATAAAAGGATATGGATCGATCGCTTTGGTTAGAATGATGCCATTTAGAATTATCCAAAATAATAAGAAACTACTAAAGATAATGATAAAGGTCCAACTTCCGGCAACTTCGGATAATTTGTCGGCGACTTTATCACCTAGAGTCATTTTGGTATCATTTTCTTTGTCAACATCGATGGTGATGGGACTGTCCACTAGAAGATCGATTATTTCCTCTTCATCTTTTTCGCCTAAGTCTTGATTAAGTAACATTTTTACGATTTCTTTTTTCTTTTTTTCCATATTTATTTCTCCTTACAATTTTTATAAATAAAGTATATCACGGATAATATTAAACTTAAAGTTTTTTGTTTTAGAAAAATTAAAAAAGATAGAGAGTAACCTCTATCATGGAGTTTCTCCTGCTCATATATAAATTCGAAAGCAATATGAGCAAGTGATACTTTATTTTTAATTAAGATGTTTCAACTATATAGGGATTAGTTGTTGTACCTGCTGTTTCATTATCGTTGAATGTGAACTTTGTACCAATCTTAAGATTTATTACTGGGCGCACTCCAACGGCATAGTGGCTCACGTTTGTTCCAGAAGTGGCACCATCATCTTGCACATAGAACACTCGAGCATTTTGGCCCGAAGAACTATATAAATAAAAGAAGTATAACGGAGTTATTGTCCAATAATAACTGTTATTATATAGCCAATAAGCTCTGTTCCCTTTTCCCCAAAAACCTCCAGCATATATTGTTTCATCCATCGTGATTAACCCTACTGGCACTGGTAAGGCATTGTTTCCCTCTATATTTTCGCTTAATCCTTTAGTACCTCCTTTTGTTGCATTTGGACCTGTATACAAATCTCTTTTTCGCGCTGTTGTATCAGTACTTTGTGTTGATACCGTATATCCGCACTTTAGTGTTGGTGTTTGGGAATTTAATATAGCTTGACTTTCGCTCTGCCATACTCTATCTACACCAGCATATGCTGTTGCTTGATTTCCATAGCCTTCTCCTATTCCTTGCCATGGACTTCCATGATTTATTGTTGATATTGTACTATCACTACAGAATCCTGTATCTACATCGATATATTTATCAGCTAATGTCCCTAAGTTTGTATTTTGATTATACCATAACCCTATTTCTGTTAAAACATCACTCTTTACACTATTACTATTTACTTTATGAGCATTATCAAAAGAAGTGCTTGCTCCGGCACCACCTGGATACATGTACCCTACATATTTATTATCAGTATTTATTGTATTAAATGTTACTGCTCGTGGATATGAACCATCACTATTTAATTGTGTCTTTGGTTTTATCATAGTTCCATCGCCCGTAGTTAATGGTGCATGTGTTGTATTTGAGTTTGTTCCGGCGTATATTAATCTTATGCTCCCATTACCATTTATTCGGATAATCCTCCACCAAATATAATAACTACCTTCTTTTCCAAAGACAACCCAGTTATTATCAACTGTTCCTCTATAATAATAGCTGGTTCCAAAATCGTCTTCGGCTTCATATATGCCATTTTCTTGTAAATCACATCCACTATTGCATGATGTTCCGGTAAAACCATCTACTGTTCCTTTAGTTTGGGTTATACCCATATTTGCTAATGTATCTTCACTAGGATTATGTTCATCAAAAAATAAATAACATTTTGTTCCCTTTTTACTATATGGTTTGACACTTATTGTTTTTGTATCTTTATTAAACTCTATTGTTAAATTATCATTTCTTACATCTTCAAAACTATTATTTTCATTTGTATATTTTTCTGTACAATAACTCATTTCTTGATTAAGTTCATAATTATCTTCTATAGTATCCACATCTTCATAATCTTCACTGCCATCTTTTTTTACTTTTATCCCCGCTAGTTCAAAATCAACTAATGTATAATTAACTGTTCCACTTGCTAATTTTCTACTTTCAACTAATTTATACTTTGCTCTTGTAAAAAATAAATTTATAACAACAAATATTAAAGCGCATAATACAAAGCCAATGATTATTCCTTTTTTTAAATTATTACTTCCATAATTTATTTTCTCAAACTTCAATATTCGACTTCCTTTCTATTATTTGATTATCAATTATATTAGAAATTTCTAACTTACAAATAAATTATAATCTAGTAAATATTAAAAGTCAATCAAAAATTGCATTATTTGTCCCATTAATTTTAAATTTAATTAAATACGTGAGAAAATCATTATGGTGATAAGAAAATGTATTCGGAAAAAATTAAACTATTGCGGGAAAGAAAAGGTTTAAACATAACAGAAGTAGCAAATCAAGTATTAAATATAGATAGAAGCCAATATGGTAAATATGAAAATGATTATGTTACAATTCCTATAAAATACCTAATAGTATTGGCTAATTTTTATGATGTTTCCATTGATTATATTTTTAGTTTTACAGAAACAAGACAATATAATAATATTAATAAAGATTTTAATAAAAAGAAAGCCGGAGAACAATTAAAAAAGTTTAGAAAAGAAAACAAATTAAGTCAAACAGAATTAGCCACAACTCTTTGTACTTCTTTCTCAACTATTTCCTCTTATGAAAGAGGAGTAAATATTATATCAACAGGATATTTATATAAAATTTGTAAAAAATATAACGTTTCAGCTGATTATTTACTTGGTAGAATTAATAAAAATCCTTTTTAGGTTTTTTTGTTTGTCGAATTTTGTCGAGTGATTTTTCTTTTTTAGTGTTCTTCTTTCCATAACTTTCTCCTTTACTTATTTAAGGGGGTTTGGTTTATGGTAAAGGAGGTACCAGGCGGTCATGATAAAAGCGATTTTATCCGTGATATTATTATTTACAATAATAAAAAAGGCACTTGTTTTTATCAATATAAAAATTGATATCAACATAAGTGTCTATAAAAACCATTTGTAGGCATTTAGTCCTTAAATGTTCTACAATTTAATATTAACATAGTTTTATTATAAATACAATAATTTTTTAAGATAATTCTTTTAGAGCAGTTTTAAGATTTTCTTTTATAACTATAGTTTTATCTTTAATATTATTAGGAATATCGTGATAATATTCATTTATTCTAATTAAAGTGGCTTTATTTAGCTTACTTACTTCTTCTTCAAACATATCACGAATTTTTTTATGTTTATTTAAATCTGTTCCAAGTTCTAAAAAGACTATTTTTTTATCTTTGTTTGCGGCGATAAAATTTTTATATGCTTCGTTATGGTCAAACCAATTGTCATCTTCAATAAATACATTATTCTGACGGATATTGACGGCGGTTGGAGCACCACAGTTAGGACATTTAGGAACCATTTTACTTGGTATTTTTACTTCACGGTCTTCATTAAGTAATTTTCTAATAATATTAGTGTTATCAAATACTTTTTTTTGACAAAATTTAGTACACTGATTTTTACTTAAACAACCATCTATTTCAAAGACTTTTTCTTCGGGGAAACCAGCTTTTAAAAATTGACGATCAACAGTTGTAGTGATAATAAAATAATTTTTAGTGTTAAACATTTTGTATAGTTTTTTATATAAAGGCATTGCGGGAACGTCAGTGTAAATATATTTTATATGTTTTATCCAGTATGACCATTTTTCTTCTTCAGAATTAAAATTATAAAAAGATGAAGAATAAAGGTCCGTAAAATTATATCTTTTTACAAATCCAGGGAATGTTTTAGCAAAGTTTTTTGTACCATATTTTAGATTAGCACTAAAAGATAACCCTATTCCGGCACCAATTATAATGGCATCTGCTTCCTCTATTATATTTTTTGCTTTCGTATAAATATCTTTCATATTGAAACCTCCAAACTCTTTTGTGATATTATTAACTTTTTTCCAAATATAATTATACTACAAAGTTTATAAGAAAAAAAGTAAACCTTTAGATTTACTTATAAGTTTTCATTTTGTTAATTCATAACTGATATCAATTAATTCTTTTATTTTAGTTTCATTTACACTTCCATCTAATAAAATGGTAAGCCAGTGTTCTTTATTCATGTGATATGCTTTTAATATTCCTTTATTTAATCTTAAACTACCAATTAAATTGGGATAGCATTTTAAATTTAAAATATCGACTTCAGTAGTATCATTAAAGCCTAATTTATCTTTGGAAATGGTCATGATTAAGCCATACCATTTGTTATTATCATGTTTTAAAGTGGCAAAGGTAGGATATTTCTTCCAGGGATAATCAGGTTTAGTGTTATATTTTTTTAAAACATATTGGAGTATTTCTTTTCTATTCATAAATTATTCCTCAAGTTTATTATAACACTTAGATTTTATAATTTATAGTTATTTAGTTATTTTATTTATATAATCACAAATTATTTCAGCCGTTTTTTCTTTGCCAATACTTGAATTTAGGCATAAATCATAATTTTCGGGATTGCCCCACTCTTTACTAGAAATAATTTTATAATAACTGGCACGATTTTTATCAGATTTTTCAATATTTTTTTGAGATTCTTCATAAGTATCATGATACATGGCCATAATATTTTTGATACGATATTCTTTTGGAGCATAGATAAATACTTTGATAACATTTTTATTATCTCTTAAAATATAGTCTGATGCTCGTCCGACGATAACACATGAACCTTCAGAGGCGATTTTTTTAATGACTTTTTCTTGAGCCGTGATAGCATATTTTACCGGAGATGAGGTAAGATATAAATCATGAAGAATATCTTTACTTTTATTAATGTTGGAAACAAATTCTTTATCAAGACCACTTTCTTTAGCGGCGAGTGCTGTTACTTCTTTATAGTAATAAGGTATATTTAATTTTTGGGCAACTAAACTGCCGATTGCTTTACCTTGACTGCCATGAGTTCTTGCGATAGTAATAATTACACCCGGTACAGATTTTTTTAAATAAACATTGTCTTGTTCTTTTGTTTCTTTCTTAGAATCTATTTGTTTAAAGAATTTCTTTACTAATATAATAGTGATAATAATTCCTAATAAGTCAGCAATGGGTGATGCAACTAAGACTCCTTTAATACCAAAAAATTTAGGAAGAATTATAACTAGAGGAACAAATAAAATTATATCTCTAACTAAGGATACTATCGCGGATTTTAAAGGTTCACCAACCGCTTGGAAAAAGATAGAACAAAGTTTGATAATACAAGTTAGAGTTACTAACATTAAAAATATTCTAAAAGTTAAGGTAGCAAATTCCATGTATACTTTTTCATTTGAACCAAAAATACGGATAATGACGCTAGGACATAATTCAAAGATAATCGTGGATATTATGCCGATTATAAGAGATAGAGTAATAACTTTTTTGAAAGTTTCTTTAACGCGTGATATATTTTTGGCACCATAGTTATAACCTAATATTGGTTGGGCGCCTAAAATAAGACCTACTATAATATTGATAACAATCGAAAATACTTTCATCGTAATTCCAATAACGGCGATAGGTATGTCAGCACCATATTTACTTAAAGCACCATATTTGGCAAGCATAATATTACATACTAAAGAGATAATTACAATACTCATTTGAGTAATAAAGGTTGATATACCTAGTTTAATAACATTTTTTAAAACATTAAAATTAATCTTAAAACTATCTTTGGTTAGTTGGAAAGTTTTAGGATGAAGGTAATAAATAATCGAGATAATAAGGGAGGCTATTTGACCAATGATGGTCGCGTAAGCAGCACCTTTGATACCCCAGTTAAAGCCAAAAATAAAGATAGGATCTAAAATAATATTTATTATGGCACCACTCGCGGTGGCAAGCATAGAGAATTTGGGAGAACCATCGGCTCTAATTACAGCGTTCATACTATTCCCCAACATATATACCGGAATAGCAGCAAGAATTATTAAATAGTAATCTTGCGCAAGGCTGATACTTTTTTTGCTCGCGCCAAATAAGAATAATAATTGGTTTTTAAAGATTAAACCTAAAATAAGGAATATGATACTGATAACAAATGTTATTAATATACTATTTCCGATAGATTTAGGAGCATTTTTAGTATCTTTTCTTCCTTGACAGAGAGATAAATAAGCAGCGGCACCATCACCTAGGCACCAAGCAAAAGCAACGGCAATAATCGTGATGGGATAAACTACTCCTGTCGCGGCATTTCCTAAATAACCTAAAGTGCTGTTACCTATAAATATTTGGTCGACGATGTTATATAGGGAACTAATAAGTAATGATAAAATACAGGGAATGGAAAATTTTAATAGTAATTTAGATATTTTTTCTTCCCCTAAAAATTTGTTATTTTCTTGATTTTCCATTTTATTTCCTCCTTTTTTAAGTGTTAAATCAAGTCTAATCAGGCCTATTTTAGCGCAAAAAAATATGCGTAAAACTTGTCTTGTTTTTACGCATTAAGCTGGATCAGACTTGATAATTATACAACTTTTAAAAAAATTTTGCAAATACTTTTTTTATTTTTTTTAACATTTTTTTCTAAATTATTTATGAGAAGTTATTAATAAATTTTAACCATTTTTAAGTGACGTTATTTACTATTTAGTTTTTAAAAATTAGATAAAAACCTACTTCAAAGTTTTTTATTCATTGGGGCGACAGATGCCACCTTGATTTAAAATCGCTTTTTTAAGGGTACTTACAATTTCATAAACTTTGATAATATTATCAGCTTTTTCTTTAATGGTAATCATATTATCTTCAGCAACTTCAATAGTATAAGTGTTATCATCTTCTCTAACGACATAAACTTGAACATTTTCATCAAGATAACTATTTTTAACATGGCATTTAAAATCTAAATCATATTTGCTCGTAAAATCTTTCTTGTTATACCAGTAAATTCCAATACTTATTACTCCAATTAAAATTAGAAAATAAATGATTAAAAGAATAGTTTTAGTATATTTAAATTGTTTAGTCGTTAGTTGTTCATTTCGTTCAAGCTTATGCTCAAAAATAGTTTTAGTGTCATTATCTAATAATTCATCAATACTTACATTTAAAGCCTTAGATAATAATTTTAATTGCTCAGCACTAGGAGTAGTTTCCCCTAATTCCCAGTTGGATATAGTTTGGCGAGTTACTTTTACTTTTTCACTTAACTGTTCTTGAGATAAATGATATTTTTTACGTAAATTTAATATTTTTTTACCAATATTCATGATATTACTTCCTTTCTTTTTTTATTATAAATTATTAATAAGGTTTATTCTACCAAATTAGTTTGGAAGTTTAGCAAGATTTTTTGGAAGTTTAAAATATTTTAAAGATGATAATAGAGTTTGATATCATTTTCTATTTCTTTTGATAAACGTTCAATGGTGCCATCAGTATATACTTTATCCATTTCTTTTAATACTTTTCGAGGAAATATTTTTTTCATGTCTTTAACATAATCGGAACCATCACCCGGAATAGTATAACTTTCAACTATATAACTCGCATTTTCTTTTTTGACGATAAACTTATAAGGTATAGATGCTCCAGAATCTTCTTTTATTTCACCATTTTCTTCGTAATATTTTTCCTGTAAAACCCAAGTATAAACAAAGAAAGTATTTTTAGTTTCTTTTATTAAATAAGTATTTAAAGCCACAAAAGATACTTCATTATCATGATGAGGGATTTTTTCATCTTCTTTAATTAAATATTCTTTAATAGTTTCTTCAATGTTAATATCATCTAAATTGACAGGAGGGTTATAAAGCATACCCCATGTACTAAATAGGACTGGTAAATTATTTTTCATTCTGTATAAATCAATATTAAATAGAGTGAATAGAATTACGGAAAAGACAATAATTATTACAAGAGCTATTTTAAAAATAAATTTGGTATGTTTTATTTTTTTAGCAGAATAATTTAAAGTGTTAATAATGTTTTCTTCAAATTTTGATTCGGAAGCGTTTTGGATTTTTTCACCACTTAATAATTCATTAATTGTTATGTTTAATTTTTGGCATAATGGTTTTATAAGAGAATAATCAGGCATAGTTTTACCATTTTCCCAACGACTTATAGATTTATTTGTTACTCCTAGTAATTCGGCAAGTTGTTCTTGAGTTAAATTTTTTTCTTTGCGGCACTTAGCAATAAATTTACCGATGCGTTCTTGATCCATAAATTTTCTCCTTTCATATAACAAATTATAAACTAAAGAAAGAAAAAAATACAGGACAGGAAGTGAGATTTAAATTTAATATATCTTGCTTAATTCTTGCTTAATTCTTGCTTAAATTTTTGTATTCTAAATATTAACTTTTTTAAAACAAAAAGTGTCGATGAGGATTACTTGCCGACTTCAGGGGGCTATTAAATTTTAGTCCTTTATTTATCTTACGAGCATTTTTTTCTTGACCATAATTGAAAGATAATTTCTACTAATACCAATATCTTCAAGTTCTTTTGTAGTAATATACCCATTATTTATTTTCATAAGTTTTTGAATTATTTCTATATTACTTTCACTTATAAAATCTTTTCTCGTCATTATATCCATAAATCACACTCCTTTGTACATTTATACGGATATTTTAACATTTATCCGTATCTTCGCCAATTGTTTTTTGTTTATTTGCAATTTTTATTTTTTGATTTACTTATTATATAAAATTTGTTAACAAACAAAATGAGCCAGCTTTCGCTGACTCTTCAGGGGGCATCAAAGTTTCGTACCTTTTTTATCTTTTTTATAACATTTTTATTTATTTTTAACCGAATTTTAATCTTTTATTTCATTTTAGATTAAATCGAATTCCTAAATTTTTAGAAATTTGCCACCTAAATGCCACCTAAAATTTTATTTAATAATCTTACTCACACAAATTGTAATTTAGCGAATAGTAACTTAATTTTCTTTTTTATTAAACATATGGCGTACTTTATCTATTCGATTAT
>CANQHE010000038.1 GCA_947623735.1 uncultured Bacilli bacterium | reverse complement strand
AGAAGAAATAAGGATTAAATAATTTATTATTAAAAAATCTTCTAATTCTTTTAATAATAGAATTAAGTTGAATATAATTAATCAAACTTGTTTAATTTAAAAAACTGTCCGTAGGTAAGAAATAAATGATAATTAATTTTTATCATTTTTTTAGTTTGATATTAAAGTAAAATATGCTATAATTGTTTTAGAATAGGAAAGATTATTATGACTAAGAATATATTAATGGCACCATTTTTATTTATATATAGTTTTATTAGACATTTTTTTATGGGCGTTAAATATGTATTTTTTGATATGTGGTATAACATGGTTAGTTATAGGATTGATAAAAAGAAATTTAAAAATAGAGAACTTAACGGAGTTAAGAGGGAATCCTTTAGTAATAATGAAGAAAAAAAGAGTGATAAAGTAATAAGTTTAGCTGAAAGACAAAAGATACAGCAGGAAAAACAAGAATTATTAGAACAGATGCGCCTAGAAGTTAATTCGCGGAAAATAGAAAAAGAATATTATTACTATTATGGAACGAGAGATGGCGTGAAAGTTAAAGATGTAATGCTCGCGACCAATAAAATAACTTTGAATAATTTTTTAGCTAGTGAAGGAATAGATGTTTATAATATTAAAAAAGCTACATTACCTAATTTAATGCGGAAACTGGGCTTAAGTGAAGAAAAAGAAATGAGTATCAAAGATTTAATATTTTGGCTTACCCAAGTGGCAACATATTTAAAAGCTGGGATTACAATTAATGATACGATTAAAATAATGGCAAAACAAGCCGAGAAAAATAAAGTTAAAAATAGATTATATCGAGCAATACTTTATGAACTTACTTTGGGAGAGAGTTTTAGTGTAGCGCTTCAAAATCAAGGAAAAGTATTTCCACCTTTACTTATTAATATGATTAAATCAGCAGAAGCAACCGGAGAGATTATTAAAACTTTAGATGATATGGCAAGTTATTATACGGAAATTGATAAAACAAGAAAAGAAATGATAAGTGCGATGGTATATCCGGTTATACTTTTAGTATTTGCTATTGCTGTTTTAACATTTATTATGGTTTATGTAATACCGGAATTTATTAAAATATATAATCAAGCTGGAATAAAGGTAAGTGGTTTTACTTTAGGAATTATTAATTTAAGTAAGTATATAACTAGTCATATAGATATTATTATTTTAGGATTATTTATATTATTCTTGGGATTACTTATTTTATATAAGAGTAGTAAGTCTTTGAGGAAAATTATTCAAATAATAGGAATGAAGATGCCTTTTTTTGGGAAAATTATAATATATCATGAAATTACTTTATTTACGAAAACATTTGCTAGTTTACTTAGAAATAGTGTATATATTACAAGTAGTATGGAAATACTTACAAATATAACTAATAATGAAGTATATAAAGATGTAATGGTAGAAACTATGAGTAATATAGCAAGAGGGGATAAAATATCAAAATCATTTCAAAATAAGTGGTTTATTCCAGATGTTGCTTATTATATGATTGTTACAGGAGAATCAACCGGAGAGATGTCACTTATGATGGAGAAAGTGGCTAGTTATTATGCGGAAGCTCATAAAAATAAAGTTACAAATTTAAAAAGTTTTTTAGAACCAATTATGATAGTTATTTTAGCAATTATTGTGGGAATAGTTATTTTAGCAGTTGTTATTCCGATGTTTAGTTTATATGGACAGTTAGGATAGTGATGATATGACAATTATTATATTATTCTTAATAGGTTTTACATTAGGGTTATTATATGCTTTTGTAGGAGAAAGATTACCTTTATTAATACCGGATGTAAAAAATGATATACCTAATTCATGGATACTTAATTTATTTATTGGTGTTATTAATGCGGTTATATTACTTATTAGTTATTATGATTATGGAATTAGTTATGAGTTTTTTATGGCTTTAATTGTATTTGGGCTAGTAGTTATTATTTTTATGACAGATTTTAAATATATGATAATACTTGATAGTCCATTAGTTATAAGTGGGGTTTTAACGATTATTTTAAAGGCTTATTATAAAGGTTTTAAAGCGATGGGCATTAGTATACTTAGTGGGATTATTTTGTTTTTATTTATGCTTTTAATTGCTTTTATAGGAAAAAAAATATTTAAAAGAGATGCTTTAGGGGGAGGAGATATTAAATTAGCTTTAGTTATTGGGTTGATATTAGATTTAAGACTGGGTTTAATTGCAATTGTTTTATCGAGTTTAATTGCGCTTCCTTATGCTTTGGCATCGATGATGCTTGTAAAAACAAGAGAAGTACCTTATGGACCATTTCTTGCCGGAAGTATGGGGTTAGTTTTTATGTTTATAGATAAGTTTACTAATTTAATTAATTTCTTTTAGAATAGGAGGAAGAGTTTTTTAACTCTTTTTTGGTTAGAGGAAAAAGTTTTTCTTGCCTTTTAGGAATTTTTGGTATATATTTATCCTAGAGGGGGAAAAAAGTATGAAATTATTAACAAATGATGAGACATTTAAATATGTTTTTTCGTATGAATATGTTTTAAAAGATTTTTTTGATTCATTTTTAAAATATATTAAAAGTAAAAAGAAAGTAGAGTTTAATTCAGTAATGACTCAAAGTTATATAATACCACATAATAAGAATATAAAAGGGTATTATGGAGATATCGTGGGAATATTAAATTCAAAAGATATAATATCATTAGAATTATATAGTACACCATTTACGAAAAAAGATTATAATAAAAGTTATGCTTATAAATGTAGGTTGTATGCGAATCAAATAATGAGGATAAAAAATAATGAAAGTATAATTAAATATGAAGATATGAAAAAAGTGATAAGTGTAAATTTAATATATGGAAATTTTCGAGGGATAAATAATAATATTGTAAACTTATATAGTTTTAGAAATAAAGTAAATAATAGGAGTATAGATGAAGGAAATACATTCATGTATTTAGTAAGACTTGATTTAGTTAATAAAATAAGATATACTAAAGGTGAAGCAAAGTTTATAACTTATTTAAGACTAATAAATGCTAAAACAATAAAAGAGATGGAAAAATACGCAAAGGAAAGGAGAAGTAGAACAATGATAGATGTAGTAGAGTATGTAAGGGAGTGGAACAGAGAAAGCAATATTGAGGGGATGAAGAGATTTAGAAATAATCTTACTGAAAATGGTAAAGTAAATGGTATTAAGGAAAGTAAAAAAGAGATAGCTCAAAATATGTTAAAGAGAAATATGGAGATAGATGATATAAGTGATATTACAGGCTTAACTAAAAAGGAAGTTTTGAGTTTAAGATAAAAAAGAAAAAATGCTGTAGTAGTTTTATATACAAGATACAAAACATCAGCATTATTTTTTTAAAGTTAAGATTTAGGGAAGGGAGTAAAACAATGATAGATGTAGTAGAGTATGTAAGGGAGTGGAACAGAGAAAGCAATATTGAGGGGATGAAGAGATTTAGAAATAATCTTACTGAAAATGGTAAAGTAAATGGTATTAAGGAAAGTAAAAAAGAGATAGCTCAAAATATGTTAAATGATAATATTACTGTAGATAATATTATGAAATATACTGGCTTAACTAAAAAGGAAGTTTTGAGCTTGAGATAACTATTTCAGGTTGTCTTTCTTCTTGCAATTTTTGAAGTTTTATTGTATAATATCTAGCAATTAAAGGGGTTTTAGGTATGGATGACTTTAGAAATTGGAAGGGATACTTCCATAATTTAGGAAAAGATGATATTTATAGCTTATTAAAATATTTAGAAGAATATAAAATTAAATATCGAGATACTTTAGGATTAGATAAAAAAATAAGTTTTGGTGTGGAAATAGAGTTTAATGATGTTTTTTTAGAAGATATTAAAACTATTTTAGCAAGTATGCCCCAATTTTATCATTATACAGTTATGGAAGATACTAGTGTTTTAGAAATATCTAATATTAAGGATGTTATAGATAAAAAAGAAAAGCCTTTAATTTGGGGTGGAGAAGTAGCAACTGAAGTTTTACATGATACAAGATATGATTGGCAAAACTTAAAAAGATTATGTCAGATATTAAAAGATAATGGCGCTATAATTACCGATAAATGTTCTTCCCATATTCACGTTGGTTCTCAAATATGGGGTGATAATGATTTATATATAAAAAGATTTCTTAAAGTTTGGATTATATTTGAAGAGGTAATTTATAAATTTAGTGCGAATGGTGATAGTATTAGAAGAGGAGTTTTAAATTATGCTAAGCCACTTGGGGATTTAAAGGGACAAGATGATTTAGATAAATGTTTAGCAAGAAATAGAGGTGTTAATACTTTAAAATATCGACCAACTACTAGGGAAGAAAAAGATAATACGATAGAAATTAGAACTTTAAATGGAACTTTGGATGAAAGAATTATCCAAAATAATGTAGGATTTTTCTTAAATTTAATGAATTATGTAAAGGGACCAATGTATGATGATAGTTTAATAGATAAGATATATACTAATATAAATAAAATAATAGATATAAATAATTTAAGAATTGATATTGGTAAAGCTTTAATTTTAGGGGATTTAATATTTAGAGAAACAGAAGATAAACTTAATTTTTTAAATATTTATTTAAAAAGCAATAAACCGGTTTATAATAGAGGAAAAAGTAGGATTTTGGCTTGCTAAATAAAGGAAGATAAGTTATAATTAATGGTACGAAAGGAATGTTTTTATGAAAAACGTTAAAACTATTGAAATTAAGATAGAAGGAGAAACTTGGGAAAAAGCCTTAGATAAAGCTTATAAAAAGAAAAATAGAGATGTAAAAATTGAAGGTTTTAGAAAAGGAATGGCTCCTAAAGAGATTTTTATTAAGAAAATGGGTATTGAATCTCTTTATATGGATGCAGTTGATACTGTAATGGACGAGGCTTATAAAAAAGCTCTTGATGAAGCAAAAATTATGCCAGTTATAGAACCAACTTTAGATATTAAAGCTATTAATGAAAAAGAAGTGGTCTTTGCTTTTACGATTATTGCAAAACCAGAAGTTGAACTTGGAGAATATAAAAAACTAGGTTTAAAAAGAGAAAAAGCCAAAGCAACTAAAGAAGAAATTAAATTAGAAATTGAAAAACTTCAAAATCAACTTGCTGAAATTAGTCCTAAAGAAAAAGGAAAAATAGAAAAAGGAAATACCGCGGTCATTGATTTTGAGGGATTTGTTGATGGGAAATCTCTTGAAGGAGGAAAAGGCGAAAATTATCCTCTTGAGATTGGTTCAAATACATTTATACCAGGATTTGAAGATGGCTTAATTGGCATGGAAATTGGTGAAGTTAAAGAATTAAACTTGAAATTCCCAGAAGATTATGTGGCTGATTTAAAAGGAAAAGATGTTTTATTTAAGGTAACAGTAAAAGAAATTAAAGAAAGAATAGTACCAGAGATTAATGAAGATTTTTATAAAGATTTAGGCTATGAAGATATTAAAACAGAAGAAGAATTTGAACATGAAGTTGAAGCGGTTATAATTGAGAGAAAACAAGCCGAAATTGATGATAAATTTCTTGATGAATGTCTAGAAGCAGCAACAAAGAATATGAAAGTTACTATTAATCCCGAAATAATTGATGATGAAGTTCATAGAATGATACATCAATTTGAAGAACAACTTAGAATGCAAGGTATTAAATTAGATGATTATGCTAGAATTACAGGAATGAGTCATGAAAAGTTACATGAACAAATGGAACCGGAAGCTTTAAAAAGAGTTAAATATCGTTATTTATTAGAGGCTATCGCTGATAAAGAAAATGTTCAATTTACTGAAGAAGAAGTTAAAGCTAAAGCTGAAGAAATGGCGAATAATTATGGCATAAGTGTCGATGAATTATTAAAAGCATATGGTTCTTATGATATAGTTAAATATGATATGAAAATGCATAGAGCATTAGAGATATTAAAGGAAAATAATTAGAAAGTTGTAAAATACTTTCTTTTTTTCTTTATTTAAAATATTTATTTTGATATAATAAAAATATAGAAAAGGGTATTTTTATGGCGGATTTTAAATATTTAGTTAAAAGAGTTCTTAATATGAATTATGGAGCAATGATTAAAAAGATTAATGGGATTCATAAAAAAACGGGGAAATCAAGATGGAATATATTTAATGATATGCGAGCTTGTGCGATTAAATATGGGGCTGGTTATATGGATTATGATTTATTTGAAATGTATAATTTAACAGATGAGCAAAGAGATACTTATATAACTAGAGGAAGAAATAATGATTTAATTAAAAGATTTAATAATCAAGAATATGGTCATATATTTAGTAATAAGTTAGAATTTAATAAAAAGTTTAATAGTTTTATTAAAAGAGATTTTATTAAAGTTAGAGGTACTAATAAAGATGATATAATGGTTTTTATGGCGAAGCATAAAGTTTTTATGGCAAAACCTATCAATGGGACTTGTGGTAAAGGAATCGAAAAAATTAATATTAAAGATTATAAGTCTTTAGAAGAAATATATAATTATTTAATTCGCGAGGAAAATAACTTTGAATTAGAAGAAGTAGTAAAACAATCAGAGGAAGTTAATGCAATTTATCCGGGAGCAATTAATACAGTTAGAATTGTAACGATACTTGGTGATGATAATATTCCTCATATTATTTGTGCTTATTTTAGAATTGGCAATGGTAAATATGTCGATAATTTCAACAGTGGGGGAATGGTCGCGCCAGTTGATGAGAAAACTGGAGAAGTTTTGGATAAAGCTATTGATAAAAATAAAAATTTATATGAAAGACATCCAGCGACTAATAATATAATTAAAGGTTTTAAGTTTCCGAATTGGAATGAGGCTTTAGAAATGGTTAAAAAGGCCGCGGTCGTTGTTAAAGAAGTGCGATATGTCGGTTGGGATGTATGTTTTAGTGATAAAGGACCACTTTTAATTGAAGGCAATGATTATCCGGGACATGATATCTATCAACTTCCAGAACATACCCCAAATAAAATAGGAATATGGCCGAAGTTTCAAAAGGCTTTAGGGGAAAATAAAAGTAGTAAGAAGAAGAAGTAAATTTGCATAAAAATTTACTCTTTTAGTATAGACAAATAATAGTTATTTAATTATAATAAAAAGAAATTTGATAAAGGAAATGGGAGGAAAAGAGATGGAACAATTATTACCGGTTATGATGCTTAAAGGACTTATATTACTCCCTAATCAAGAAGTAAAATTAGAGCTTAATAATAAAATTAGTAAAACAGTAGTTAGTTTAGCTATTAAAGATTATAATCGAAAAGTAATAGTTATTACTCCGAAAAATCAGGTTGAAGAAACACCCGAAGTAAATGATTTGCCTTTAATTGGGGTAGCTTGTAAAATTAAAAGTAGAATTGAACTTCCAAATGGAAATGTAAGACTTACTATTAAAGGAATAGAAAGAGTTAAAATACTTAGTTTTAATAATGATGAGGAAAATGAAGATGTTTTAAATGCAACTGTGGCTAAGTTAGAATTACCAAAAATTGATGAAGTAGAAAATGGGGCTTTAATTAAAAAGTTAAAAGAACTTACAGACCAGTATGTAAAAAATTCTAAACATATAACTAATAGTATTATAAATACAATTAAAACAATTGATGATTTAGGACGTTTAACAGATATGATTTGTTCTTTTATGCCCATGCCATTTATGAAGAAATTAGATTATGTTTTAGAATATAATCCACTTTATCGGGCAAAAAATTTACTTAAAGATATAAAAGTAGAATTAGAAGTATTAAAATTAGATGAAAAATTAGAACAAGATTTACAAAATACTTTAGAAGAGAGTCAAAAAGAGTTTATTTTAAAAGAAAAAGTTCATATTTTAGAAAAAGAACTAGGGGTCGATAAAGATAGTAATAAAGATTATTATTTAGAGAAATTAGAAAAGTTAAATTTACCGAAAGGAACTTATAAAAAGATTGCTAATGAAATAAGAAAGTTGGAATATACCACCGAAATATCTCCAGAAAATGCGATGATTAGGAATTATTTAGATACAATTCTTAGTTTACCATGGCAAAAAGAAGATTTTCAAAATAATAATATTGAAGATATTCGCAATAAATTAGATAATAGTCATTATGGATTAAAAGAAATAAAGGAGAGAATATTAGAATATGTGGCTTTAAAAAATAATAATCCAGATATTATTAGCCCTATTATTTGTTTGGTGGGACCTCCAGGAGTGGGAAAGACGAGTATTGCAAGAAATATTGCTTATGCTTTAAATCGTAAGTTTTATAAGATAAGTGTCGGAGGGCTTAATGATAGTGCTGAGTTAGTGGGACATAGAAGAACATATATGGGAAGTGCTCCCGGCAAGATTATTCAGGGGTTAAGAAAGTGTGGTAGTAAAAATCCGTTATTTTTAATCGATGAAATAGATAAAATTGTCGTAAATGGGAAAGATGATGCGAGTAGTGCTTTACTTGAAATATTAGATAAAGAACAAAATAAAGAGTTTGTTGATAATTATATTGAAGAAGCCTTTGATTTATCGAAAGTATTCTTTATTATGACCGCGAATAGTATTGATGATATTCCCAGGGCTTTACTTGATAGATTAGAAATTATTAATCTTCCTAGTTATACAATTATGGAAAAAGTAGAAATAGCTAAGAAATATTTAATGCCAAAAATCTTACAAGAAAATAAAATAGATAATAAAATTATTTCCATTAGTGATGAGATGCTTACTTATTTAACACAAGCTTATACTAATGAAGCCGGAGTAAGAGAATTATATAGAGAATTAGAAAAATTATTTCGGAAATTAGTTGTTTTAGGTAAGATTAATGAAAGAACAAAAATTAGTAAAATTAGACTTAAAGAATATTTAGGGATTCCTAAATATCAGCGATATGAAAATAAAAGAAATGAATATGTGGGACGAGTTAATGCTTTAGGAATTACAGGTAATGGAGGATTAGTAATACCGATTGAGGCCACATTATTTGAAGGAAAAGGTAATTTTATTATCACCGGAATGCTTGGAAAAGTAATGGAAGAATCCACTAGTGTTAGTTTAAGTTATATTAAAGCTCATCAAAAAGATTATGGTTTAATAGATTTTTTCTTCAATTTAAAAGATATTCATATTCATTTTTTAGAGGGGGCTTTAAAAAAAGATGGTCCTAGCGCGGGTGTTGCGATAACGACAACTATTTTAAGTTTACTTTTAAATAAAAAGGTACCAAGTAATATTGCTTTTACGGGCGAAATGTCTTTAAATGGTGAGATTCTTAAAGTGGGAGGCATTAAAAATAAAATAATTGGGGCTTATAATAATGGAATTAAAAAGATATATATTCCTTATAATAATGAACTTGATTTAGAAGAAGTACCGGATAAAATTAAAGAAGATATTGATATTATTTTAATTAAAAATTATCAAGAAATATATGAAGAATTGTTTATTTAAGACTTATTATAAGTCTTTTTTAAAATAATTGGCAAAAATTTGACATTTAAAGTTAATTTTAATATTAAATTTTATGGGGTAATGATATAATTTAGATAGGAGGATTATTGATGAAAATTAAAGATATTTTAGGGATAAGTAAAGCAAAATTAATTAAAGGAAATATTAATGATGGAATAGATAACTTTTCGAAAGATACAAGAACTATAAAAGAAGGGGATACTTATATTGGAATAGCAGGAGAAGTATACGATGGAAGTAAGTTTTATAAGGAAGCTTTAGAAAAAGGGGCTAAAACTTGTATTTTAAAGGGTAGTGAAGAAGATTTTAAAGAGATTGATAATTATGATGGTAATATTATTTTAGTGGAGGATACTTTAGAATTTTTAATGGAAATTGCTAAAAGAAAAAGAGATAGTTTAAAAATACCGATTGTAGCAGTTACAGGAAGTGTAGGGAAAACTAGTACTAAAAATATTATTGCTGATGTATTAGGAACAAAATATAAAGTTAAAAAAACAGGTGGTAATTTAAATACTAATATAGGTATTGCCCTCACGATTTTAGAAATAAAAGATGAAGAAGTACTGGTGTTAGAAATGGGGATGAGTAAATTTGGGGAAATAAGAGAGCTTAGTAATATTGCTAAACCAGATATCGCGGTCATTACTAATATTGGAACGGCTCATATTGGGTATTTAGGAAGTAGAGAAAATATTTTAAAAGCAAAATTGGAAATATTAGAAGGACTTAAAGGACCTATTATAATTAATAATGATAATGATTTATTAAATGCTTGGCATAAAAATAATACTATTGCGAATAAAGTTATTACTTATGGCATTAATACCGAAAGTGATTATCAAGCAAGAGATTTAGAGTATGATAATTTAGGAAGTCATTTTAAATTAAATAATGAAGAAGTTTTAGTAAATGTTTTAGGAGAACATTTTATTTATAATGCGATGGCGGCCTATGCAGTTGCGGATTTATTTAAGATAAGTCATGATTTAGTAAGAGAAAAATTACAGAATTTAGTGGTTGAACCAGGAAGAATGGAAATTATAAAAAGACGAGATTATACAATTATAAATGATGCTTATAATGCGAGTTTTGATAGTGTTTATTATGCTTTACAAGTTCTATCTAGTTTTCCAGGAAGAAAGATAGCAGTTTTAGGGGATATTTTAGAATTGGGAGACTGGGGCGAAAAAATTCATCGGGATATTGGTGGGTTAGTACAAGATAATAAAATAGATATTTTAATAACAATTGGCTCTTTAGCTGAATATATTAGTGATGAAGCCATAAAAAGAGGAATGACTAAAGATAAAGTTAGACATTACTTAAAACGGGATGAGGCCATTAATTATATAAATGAAATAAAGAGGGCTAATGATATAATTTTAGTTAAAGCAAGCCACGGAATGGAACTAATAAAAGTAGTCGAAAATATATAGAATTATTGTTCGTGTCGAATTTTGTCGAACGATTTTTCTTGCTATTAAACAATATTAAGTGTAAAATAAAAAGCGTAGTTCTGAACGAATACCTACACTCCTTATAACTTTTATAAATACCCTAAATTGTTTTAAACTTATTTTCAAGTTCAGAACTACTAATATTGTTTTTAACGGATAGCATATGCTACAATACTTGCAATAACACTACCAACCATAGCAATAAGCATAGCCCAAGCAAATATTTTTCGTGCACGTTTACTCATAAAATCACCTATATCTTTTCTTTACTTATATAATTTATCATATTTTAAGATAATTTTCAATATAATTTAAGGGTGAAGTTATGAAACTAGAGAAAATTAACTTAATAAAGAAGAAAAAGTTTTTAAAGATAATGGCTTTTTTAAGTATTTTGGGGATGGTTTTAGGTTTTTTAATTTATAAAAATATTGATAATACAAAAGTGTTAAAGGAAATTAAAAATATTGATGTTTTATTAAATAAACCAATTAATCTAATATTTATCCATTTTATTTTTTTAGCTAGTTTTATTACTTGTTCTGTTTTGGGGCTTGGAATAATTATTTTTACTTTATATTTTATTATAGAAATAGCAGCAATTAGCTATAATTTTTTTATTTTTAGTAAAGTATTTGGGGTTAATGGGGCTTTTTTTAGTCTTATTTATACTTTAATTATTAAAGGGTTATATATAATATTTTTATTAGTTATTTTTAAACATATGGTTTATCTTACAAAAAAGATTATAAAAATTATTATGAATAAAAATAGTTTAGATAAAGAAATGATAGGGGTTAATTTAAAAATGATTGCTTTAAATATAGTTTTAATTATGATAAATGATATATTAGTTTATATATTTGCGAATGATTTACTTCTTAAATTAAGTTTTATTTTAAATTAAGTTAAATTTGCAACTAAATATTAGTTATGATATAATTATAAAGTGATGTGTTATGAAAAAAGTTATTGTGGGAATTAGTGGCGGAGTAGATTCAGCAGTCGCGGCTTATCTTTTAAAGAAAGAGGGCTATTTAGTAGAAGGGCTTTTTATGCGCAACTGGGATGCGATGATTAATAATGATACTTTAGGTAATCCAACTTTAAATAATAATATTTGTCCTCAGGAACAAGATTATAATGATGCTTTAAAGACATGTGAAATATTAGGGATTAAGTTACATCGCGTAGATTTTGTGAAAGAATATTGGGATTATGTATTTACTTACTTTTTAGAGGAACTTAAAAAGGGGAGAACACCTAATCCTGATTTGTTATGCAATAAATTTATTAAATTTGATTTATTTAAAAAAGAAGCGAAAAAACTAGGGGCTGATTTAATGGCAACAGGACATTATGCTAAAGTAAAAGATAATACTTTATATAAAGCGAAAGATACAAATAAAGACCAAACTTATTTTTTGGCGGATATTACGAAAGAACAATTAAAAGATGTGTTATTTCCGGTGGGAGATTATTTAAAGACAGAAGTAAGAAGTATTGCTAAAGAGGCCGGGATAAATGTTTATGATAAAAAAGATTCGACCGGGATATGTTTTATTGGAGAAAGACATTATCAAGATTTTTTAAAAAATTATTTGAAACCTAATCCAGGGGATATTGTAGATGTTGTAACTAAAGAAGTTATTGGAAGACATAATGGTCTTATGAATTATACTATTGGACAACGAAGAAATGTGGGGTTAAGTGGAGATAAAGATAGACATTATGTATGTGGTAAAAACATTTTTAAAAATATTTTATATGTCGCTTTTGGAGATAGTGATTATTTATATAGTGATATGTGTACTTTAGATAATCTTAATTTAATGGAAGAACTTCCTTCTAGGTTAACAGCAAAATTTCGATATCGGGGAGAAGAAGTAGAAATAGAAGTTGGAGAAATTAAAGATGGGGTACTTACTATTAAATATCCTAAGGGAGCTAAGGCGGTAACTCCAGGTCAGGCTTGTGTCTTTTATGATAAAGATAAATGTTTAGGTTGTGGCTTTATTAAAGATGTATATAAAAATGGTGAGAAACTATGGTATTTAACTTAGTTTCTTCTTTTTTATATAATAGGAAAGTCATCCTTAAATTTTAAATAAAAAATGAGACGAACTTATGTCGAAAGAAAAATCAATAACCGAA
>CANQHE010000037.1 GCA_947623735.1 uncultured Bacilli bacterium | reverse complement strand
ATCATCATAAAGCCTTATAAACACTAGGCTAAACGGTGATTTTTTGCTTTATTAACTGTCAAACTCGGGTTATAGCACTTTAAGGCTTTTTAGTTAAGAGTTTTTATGACTTTTATTTTGATAATCAGCTAAAAAACTATGATATTGGCCATGATTTTTGGTGCCTAAAACACACTCTAAATTGACATTATCTAATGATTTAAAGATATTATGGTCAATATCCGGACTTATTTTGCGTAAATTTTTAATTAATTCTTTGATTTCTTTTCTTTTGCTGGTAGTATTTTCTTGATTGTTTTTTTCCGTAAATTTACAAGCACAATTTAAAAAAGTTAAATTATTAGTATTTTTCCAAGATATGATATCTTCTTCTTTTACTAAATAAAGAGGTCTAATTAATTCTAAACCTTCAAAGTTATCACTGTGAAGTTTAGGAAGCATGGTTTTTATTTCAGCACCATAAAACATGGATAAGAGAGTAGTTTCAATTACATCATCAAAATGATGGCCTAAAGCAATTTTATTACAGCCTAAATTTTGGGCATAATTATATAAGTGCCCTCTTCGCATACGTGCACACATATAACAAGGGTTAGTGGGATTTAATTTATTCGCTACGGCAAAAATATCACTATTAAAAATTTCTAAAGGAATATTTAAAAGTTTACTATTATTAATAATCATATCTCTATTTTTCTTGGTATAACCAGGATCCATGCAAACAAAATGAGCCTCAAAATGAATCTTTCCATGACGAGATAGTTCTTCTAGACATTTCGCTAATAAGAATGAATCTTTACCCCCACTTATACAAACCATTATTTTATCATTTTCGCTTATTAATTCATAATCTTTTATAGCTTTAATAAATTTAGACCAAATTGTTTTACGATATTTTTTGATGATACTGCGCTCTATTTCTTGATATCTTTCCATATTATCGCCTCTTATGTTCAATATTATATCAAATATATAAAATACTGCAACTTAAAAATTAATTCATTATTATAAAAGAAACTAGGTATATTGATAATATTGTGTTATAATAATTTAGGTTATATATAATAAAGGTGATGCTATGAAATATTATTTGATGGATAAAGATGAAGTTATAAATACTCTTAAAACAAGTAGTGAAGGGTTAACTATAGAAGACGCCCAAAAAAGATTAAGAGAGAATGGAAAAAATAAGTTAAAGGCCGAAAAAAGAGAAAGTAATTTAGCTAAGTTTATTAAAGAATTTAGAGATTTAATGATAATTGTACTTATTATAGCCGCGATTATTTCTTTTATTTTAGCACTTATTAATCATGAATCTTTTACCGATAGTATAATTATAATAGCGATTGTTATTATTAATGCAATTATGGGATTTGTACAAGAACTTAAGGCGGATAAAGCTTTGGCGGAACTTAAAAAAATGCAAGTTGCTAAGGCTAAAGTTAAGAGATGTGGGAAAATACAAATTATTGATAGTGAAGATTTAGTAGTTGGGGATATTATTTTACTTGAAGCTGGAGATACAGTACCGGCCGATGCAAGAATTATAAATGAAGTGAAATTAAAAGTAGATGAGAGTTCTTTAACAGGTGAATCTTTGCCGGTTCATAAATCTATTAAAAAATTAGATAGTGATGTAGAACTTGCGGCGAGAAATAATATGATTTATTTGGGGACTAATGTTTTATATGGTAAATGTCAAGCGGTAGTGGTAGCAACAGGAATGAATACTGAATTTGGTCTTATTGCACTTAGTTTAAATGAAGAAATTAAAGAAGTTACGCCTTTACAAAAAAAGATTGATGGGATAAGTAAATTTTTATCATTTATAATTGCAATAATTGTATTATTGATGTTTATCGTTGGAGTAATTAAAGGTATGGAATTAAAAGAGGTTATAATGCTGGCGATATCTTTGGCGGTCGCGGCTATTCCTGAGGGACTTCCGGCGGTTATAACTATCACATTATCTTTAGGGGTATCACAAATGGCGAAGAAAAAAGCAATTGTAAGAAAAATGTCTAGTGTAGAGACTTTAGGATGTACAGAAGTTATTTGTTCTGATAAAACGGGAACTATTACTCAAAATAAAATGACTGTTCGCGAAATTTATTTTGATAATACTTTACAGAATATTGAAGATGTTAATAAAAGTAATATGCTTTTAGAAATAATGGCTCTTAATAATGATGTGGAAAAGAATGAAGATTATATTGGGGAACCAACGGAAGTAGCTTTATATCAAGCAGCTGAAAAAGTAGTGGATATTAAAAAATTAAGAGAAAATAATGAAAGAGTTTTTGAACTTCCTTTTGATAGTGAAAGAAAAATGATGTCAACAATTCATGAAAATAAAAAGGATTTTATAGTTTATACTAAAGGTAGTTTTGATGCGATTATTAATAATGCTAATTATATTTATTTAAATGGGAAAGAAGTTAAACTTAATCAAAAAATGAAGGATGACTTAAAAAGAGTTGAGGAAGAAGAATCAAATAAAGCTTATAGAATACTTGCTTATGCTTATAAAAATATTGATAAGAAAGCAAAGCTTGCCGATATTAAAGAAAGTGATTTAGTTTTTGTGGGTTTAAGTGCAATGATTGACCCCCCAAGAGAAAATGTAAAAGAGGCAATTTTAGCTTGTAAAAGTGCTCACATAAGACCGATTATGATTACCGGGGATAGTGTTAAAACAGCCAGTGCGATAGCAAAAGAAATTGGGATATTAAATACTGAAGATGAAGCAATAAGTGGGAAAGAAATTGATAATTTAAGTTTAGAACAATTAAAAGATGTTGTTAATAAATATAATGTTTATGCAAGAGTTAGTCCCACTAATAAACTTAATATTGTAAAAGCTTTGATGGAACAAAATAAAATTGTGGCTATGACTGGTGATGGCGTAAATGATGCACCTGCTTTAAAAGCCGCGAATATTGGTGTTGGTATGGGAATAACAGGAACGGAAGTATCTAAAAATGTTTCTGATATAATACTTTCAGATGATAGTTTTGTTACAATTGTCAGTGCTGTTCGAGAAGGTCGAAGAATATTTGATAATATTAGAAATGTTATTGTTTATTTATTAACAGGTAATATAACCGAAATATTAGTCGTATTTATATGCTCTTTGTTTGGAGTGGAAATATTTTTACCAATTCAACTTTTATATATAAATTTAATAACTGATTCTATTCCGGCGATTGCACTTTCTTTTGAAGCCGAAGACGATGGAATTATGAAAAGGCCTATTAGAAAGAATGATAAAACTTTCTTTACCCCTTTTCTACTTGCGAAAATGGGACTTTCCGCAATATTAAAATCTGTTATTGTTCTAGTAGTATATTTTATAAATTATAAATTATTTAATATTGGGGTGGCCACTACTAGTGCTTTTTTAACGTTGGTTGCTTTAGAATTAATATATGCTTATTCTTGTCGTAATCTGAAAAAAAGTGTAATTAATAAAAAGTTTTTTAAGAATAAATATCTTAATATTTGTACGTTGATTTTAGTTTTATTACAAGTTATTATTTTTGCAACGCCACTTAGAAGTTTATTTAAAATTGAGGGGTTAACTTTTCTTCAAATAGGATATGCTTTAATTTTAGTACTCGTAGTATTTATAATTGATGAACTTGCTAAAAAAATACTTGTTAAATTATTTAGAGATTAGAAAAATCAAGGGTTATTTACTCTTGATTTTTTTTATTTATTAAGGAATAAATATATATATAATTATCTTTAATGATATAAAAAGTGCTTTTTTCCCCTTTTATTTTTTCATCATAAATAATATTCGTATTATTAATTTTAGCAAGTGTAATTAAATCAGAAATATTTGTTAAATACATTGGTTTTAAATCTTTAATATTAGGGATATTTTTAATAGTTATTATTAGGTCATTATATTCCTTTAAAATTTGAGATAAAGTTTGGGTATATTGGTTCTTCTTTTTATTTGGAAGTATTTTATAAATTATAATAGTAGCTAATATAATAATAAATAATATAATGAAATAATTTGGTTTAAAAGTATTAAGAGTAATAATACTATTTTCATTATAATTCTTGGTTATTTTGGTTGTTGCTAAATTTATTGGAATAGTTAAATCTATTTTATCTTCGTATTTTTTATTATTTAGAGTATAATTGATATTTAAAGAGACATAAAGATTAGAGCTTACTTTTATATTGTAATATTTTTCGTAAGATTTAACTAAATTTTTATAATAATTATAATCTATATTTATAGATGTATTAAATGACGTTAAATTAGTTAGTTTTTGTTCTTCTTTTAAAGTAAAATCTTTAGTCCAAATAGATTCTGGGTCATCATTATGGGTGGATGTTAGAGATGAAGTTATACTATAACTTAGGTCTTTGATATTTTTAGCATTATTTATCTCATAATTAAAGTTTAGTTCAATGTTTTTGATGGCATTTGTAACGACAGCATCAGGATTTTTTAAGGGATTATTTTGATAGAAATTATTGGAATTTAGATAAATATTATAAGTGCTGGTTCTTTTAATTAGGATATCTTTATTAGAACTATTTTTAAAACTTAAGATAACAACAGAAAGGATAATTAAAATAATAATAAATAAAAGTAATTTAGATAGTTTAGATTTAAAATTCATATTAAACTCCCCTTTTAATTAGTAAAATAAGTATTTAACCAAACAGTAGGATAACCTAAATATTTTATGTGAAATTTATATATGCCTAAAATATCATCAGATAATACTAGATTTGGATCGGCTTTATTATTGTTATCGCCTTTAGTTTGATAGAAGATTAAGTTATTTTTAACAACTTTTTTAGTAATGCGATGGGCAACAATTTTATTAGCACTTTTATAAATAATTATCGTGTTGGGAGGTAGGTTTTTTAATTCGGCTATTGATACTTTTTCATAAATTAAGATATCGCCCCGATTATAAATGGGACTCATACTGTTTGATTTAATGGCAAGAAGTTCATACTTAAATAGTCCTAACATAAAACAGATTAAAAAAATAATCAAAAATAGGTTACACGCATATGTTATAGGGGATAGACGTTTTTTATTATAGTAAGTTTTGGGAATATTTTTAGTATATAAATGTTTAAAAGTTAAATAAATAAAAGTTGATTTAATTACTTCCATGGTGCCTTCAATAAACCAGTTAAAATTGGGATATAGGGGTGAGATAATAAAAAAGGCTTTTTTAATAATATTATTTGTTAGAGATAAATAGTAAGATTCTTTATAACATAAAAAACTCGCGAGGATATTATTACTTATTAAAGGAATAAGGTTAGAACATATATAAATATAGATAGATTTATGGTTATATTTTATTAAATTAAGAGTTTCGTAATTGATATTAATTAATATAAGTAAAATAGTTAGAATAATAATTATCAATTTGTTATTTTTATTCTTGGTTATAATACTATAGCGGGATATTTCGATACCGATTAGGGGAATAATATCAAGATAGATGCTTTTTATAATTGATATAGTATCGTGTTTTAAAGGACTTTTAGTAAAACCAGTTTTAAAACCAAAGAGAAAGATAATTAATAAGAAAAGAATATTTAATAGGATAATATAGCTAAAATGGTGGGAAGATTTTTTTATGGGAAGATAACTAGTTTTTTGATAGTAGTAATAAAAGAGAATTATTAATAACCAAAAGATGGGGTTTATTATTCTTACATAGAGATAACTATAATTTAAAGATAGATAGATTGTTAGAATTAAATAGATTAGTAATGTTAATAAAAGAGATATATTTTTAATTTTTGGCATATAATTTAAGTAGAGAAGGAATATTTGATTACTAAATCTATTTTGAATGTATTAATATTTTTAGATTTTAATATATCTTTAATGGGAGGAATATGATATGGATAAAATGGGTTTCGATAATTTAATATATAGCCATAGTTTAAAATTTTTAAGAAAAGAAATAAAAGAAAAGTGATTAAATAAATAAAATATGTTCTAACCAATATATATTGTGAATAAATTTTATTTTTGAACATAGGTTATACTACCAGTAAAGCTCTTAATTTTATTATCTGGAACTACGTTAGTATCTTCATTATAAGTCGCGGTTATAGTAAATTTCGCGGTATCGCCAACATTAAGATTTTGACTAAGTTTGGTTGTAGTAAAGGTTATTGCTTTGGAACCATTTGTTTCGTCTAAAAGTAATAATACTTCTTCTAAAGTAGCATCAATAGTTCCGAGATTGGCAATCGTTACTTCATAGGTTACTTTATCCCCTGGTTTGTTTAGGCTAGCATCAAATGAGGCCATAGTGCCGGAATAAGTTGGAGTTCCGGCATCACAGCCAGCACTTACTTCGGTTGCCACTATATCAGTAATTTCAATATCCCATCGACCTGTTATTTTGGCATTACCACTTATGTTTAAGTTAGTAGCTAAAGAGGCATAACCAACTGACATGAGTAAAATGATTAAGATAAAAGCACTAATTATTAAGGTTTTACTTTTCATTTAAAGTCTCCTTTCTTGGGTGTACTACTATTTTTGGTTATGTTTAGGGTATTTTCTTGCCCCATGGTATTATATGCGAAAGTTTTAGTTTGGTTACTAAAATTAGACTTATTAAATTAGGATAAATTTATTATTTTTGTTAAAAAATGATTGCAAAATCATTATAATATGGTATAATTATAGTTACTTGCAGATGTAGTTTAATGGTAGAGCTTCAGCCTTCCAAGCTGATAACGTGGGTTCGATTCCCATCATCTGCTCCATTTAAAAAGTAAAATCAGTTTAACAAGACTGGTTTTTTTATATGCACGTTATCAGCAGGGAAAGGCTTAAGCGTTTCTATTTCTATATTTACCAATGCAATATTTGGATATTTTGCTATTTATTATTACATTCTTACTATTTTTTACACGTCTAATATACTTTTTAATGTCTTTTAGCTTAAATATATGATATATTAGTAATAATGAAAGAGATAATAATTTGAGGTAAAAATATTATGATGGAAGAGAAAGAATTTAATATTAATGATGTTATGGCAAAAGTAAAAGAATTAAGGATAGGTTTTACATCAGAGCGAGATTTTCAATTTATAATGGGAGTTGCTATTAGAAAACTATATAAAAATGCTAATGTTGTAATGGAATATAAATATCCTAAAAAGGCATTAATCAATAATAAAGAAAGACAATTTGTTGATATAATGGTTATTATAAATGATAAGTGGTATCCAATAGAATTAAAATACAATTATAAAAAATGTGATATACATATTACAGAAGAATTAAAATATGATTTGGAATACCATTCTTGCCGGACAAATATTAGAGAAAAATATGGTAAAGATATAATTAGGCTTTTAAAATTATGCCAATCAGATTTTAAATATAAAGAAGGATATGCAATATTGTTAACTAATTATAAAGAGTTTAGATATATATGTAAATGGCCTCAAAAATATTGGTTATTATATGAGGAAAATATTAAACATGGTGTAAAAGAAATTAACAAATATTCTAATAAAAATATGTATCATATGGAATGGAAAAATTATGATAATCAAGAAGAATTTGATTATTTAATAACTACAGTAACTAAAAATAATAAAGTTTAAATGTTAATTTACTATTTAAAAAAACGAGATTCATAAGCATTGAAATCTTTTATTAACATTTTCTAGTTATTCTTTATTAGAGCAAAGAAATGAAATAAAAAATTATTGGGGATATAAATTTTATTTGTTATAGATAAATTGTCATAAAAAAAAATTAAATGAGTATACTAATATTGACAATCACTATCGAAGATGATATTATTTTGGTATAGAAACTCTATTTGTTCCGAAGCTTTACGTTTAGTGCGTAAAAGGTTTATGTAGGAAGAATGGAGTTTTTTATTTTGATTTCTTAGTTAGTGATGAGTCAAATATACTATTTTTAGATTTAAAACACCAATGTCTATATGAATCTTTCCAGTTATTAGCATAGTCCCCACGGCTACTTGTGGAAATTCCAATATTAAAATTAGGATACATTATTTTTATATTTTTTAATATATTTTTGTATAGTTTTTCTTTAGCAATAGTTCTTTTGCCGCGTTTGTTACTATTTGGTATTTTTTCTTTATCCATATTATTTAATTTAAAGTTCATTGCTCCTAATATAATATCCATACATTGTAATATTACGTGATTTTTAGAATCTACTTCTGCTATATCTTCTTTATAAATATGAACGTTATTATTACAAAAAAAATCATTAAGAGCATAGATATAACCTTTAAATTCTTTATTCTTCTTTTTAGTATCTGGTAATTTATCAAAATATAATTTTAATACTATTTGTTCTTTTTCTTTGATATTACAATAATCTATTCCAAAAGCATGTTTAATAAATTGATAGTATAAAAGGAAATACTCTTTTTCTTTTTGCTCTTTTGTTAAATTTTGTGGGACTTGGGCATTTTGTCTAAACATTATTCTTATCTTAATTTTATTAGATTTAACAAATTCAAAAAAATAATTAATTAAATCTATATATTTATTTAAGTATTGTTCAGTGACTTTTGTCCATTTTACTTCTTTATGTAATCCAAGTTCTTCTTTTTTTGCATTAAGTTTATTACTTAATTTTTCAAGCTCAGTATAATTGACTAAAGCTCCACCATAAAAATTACTGAAATATTTGCCTTTTCTATGTGATTCGTCTGCATAAATTAAATATTGTTTTTTCATTTTATCACCTAAAAATTATTTTATCATATCTTATTTTATTATCCAACAATTAATAAAATAATTTCTGTTATTTGTATAAAAAAAGTATTATCGAGTATATTTTTTCGTTTGTATTATTAAAATTGTATTTAAAAAATATTAAATATATGTTATGATTATAAGGAAAGATTATAAAATAAGTATGCTTTGTTCTAATTTTTGATTAGTAGAAACCATTAATTCAGAAATTTAAAATAATATAAATATTTTAATTATATAGTAATCATTGGAGTGATGAAGTTGGAATCAAATAGTTATGATAATTTCAGTGATATTTATGATGCGATACTTTTTGGGTATCCATTTTATGATAAAATAAACGTTAGTATATGTGCATATGATGAAGCTAGTAACTGGCGTAAATATGGTAAACTTATAGAAAATGAAAGTATTTATAATCAAGGTGCTTATATAATGCTTACATATTCTATCGAATTATATTTTAAATGCTTGTTATCAATTTGTAATCATAATATATTAGATAAAAAATATAAGATACATGATTTGAATGAATTGTTTTATAAGCTTCCGTTAGGTTTGCAAACAATAATAATAAATAATATAGAAATAAGTACAATAGATGTTATTGATAAAAATGATAATATATTATATACATTAACTTCTTTTGACGAATATATGAGAGAAATCAGTGATTCTTTTATAAAACTGCGATATGAATATGAAAAATTTAATAATGGCAAACTTATATTTATACCTATTGGTTTTATAAACAAATTAGTTGATACATTATATATTATTTGTACAAATGCTATTAATAAAATCTAATTTTTTTGCACATAGCATTTATATTAATAAATATTTGTTTTCAGTATTTTGATTTTTATAAAAAATTAAAATAGTTATATATTTAAACAATAAGAGATTTTTTATAAAATAATTATCTTTTAAAAACACCAAGATAATTTGGTGTTATTTAGTATTTATATTTAATAAATTATTCAAATATTACTTTTAAAAATATTTTTTTACCTTTTTGAATTATTAATGTATTTTCATTTAAATCATTTAATGTAATAAGTTGTTCAGAGCTTTTAACTTTTTCTTGATTTAATGAAATACCATTTTGGTCAATTAATCTTCTTGCTTCTGATTTTGAGGTAACTATTTTTGTTTCTACAAGTAAATCTATAATATTAATATCTAATAAACTTTTAGATAATTTTATTGTGGGCATATTGTCAGAAATACCTTTATTACTAAATAATTCTTCGGCGGTTTTTTGAGCTTTTAGTGCTTCTTCTTCGCCATGAACTAATTTTGTAACTTCAAAAGCAAGTAATTTTTTGGCTTTTCTAATATCTTTTTGGCATAATTCTTTAATATCAGGTATTTCCATTCTAGTAAAGAATGATAAACTTCTTTCAACGTCTTCATCAAAAGAATTTATCCATGCTTGATAAAATTCAAAAGGAGTTGTTTTATCCCTTGATACCCATAGTGTTCCGGTTGCAGTTTTGCCCATTTTTTCACCATCAGCCTTTATTAATAATGGACAAGTAAATCCATATAGTGGTTCTATTTTCTTGTTTTCGCTAAAGCCAATTTTACGAGAAAGGTCGGCACCGGCGAGAATATTTCCCCATTGGTCAGAACCCCCAATTTGTAATCTACATCCAAATTCTTTGTTTAAATGAACAAAATCAAAGGCTTGCATTAACATATATCCCATTTCTAGAAATGTTAATCCTCCATTTTCTAATCTCTTTTTATAACAGTCAGCGGCAAGCATATTATTTACGTTAAAATGAACTCCGATATCTCTCATGAAATCAATATATGTTTTATCACAAATCCAATCAGCATTATCAACTATTATTGCGGGATTATCACCATCAGTTTTGACAAATCTTTTGACTAATTCTTTAACTTCGGCTTTGTTATGTATAACTTCTTCTTTAGAAAGCATTTTACGCATATCACTTTTACCAGTAGGGTCGCCAATTAAAGCTGTTGCTCCACCAATTAAAATAATTCCATGATGACCATAATCTTGTAACCACCTAAATAAGGTTAAGGCGAAGAAATGACCAATGTGAAGACTATCAGCAGTCGGGTCTATTCCTAAATAAAAATACATTGGCTTGCCATTTATTAAATCAATAATTTCTTTTTCATGAGTTAAATCTTTTACATATCCTCTTTCTTTTAAAATATCAAATAATTTTTTCTCCATTATTTTTTATCCTCCTTTGGTATTTTGAATGGTTAATTAAATTACAATCATCAAAGTAATAATAGTAATAGTCACTATCCATACAAACCACCTCCTCGAAATAAAAAACGAGCAATTATCCAAAAAGGACGAAATTGCTCGTGGTACCACCTTTATTTGTAATAATAGCTTATTACCTCTTATTGATAACGGATATTATCCGAATTAAAATCATCATCTGTAATTCATTATTTTATTTTTACTTGTTTTCACCAAGCACAAGTTCTCTTTAAATTATTATAAAATAATTACTTCGAATGAATCGCTTTTTAATTAACTAAATAGATTATACTATATTTTATACAAAAATGCAAATTATTATTATGTTTATAGCCAAAAAGAGTAACTTTGAAAAAAATTTCTTCGCAAAGAAAATTTGATATAATACTATCATAAAAAGGTAGGTTGTATAAGAATATGTGTGAAGAATTGAAAAAAGAGTTAGAAGAAAGTCAAAATTTAGGAAGAATAGAAAGAAGAAAAAAAGAAAGACAACTGCAAAAGAAACAAAAAGATTTGTAACAAAAAAAGAAATAAGCAAAATGTTTATCGACACACTTATTTCTTCATCAATCACAAATCTAGAAAGTTTAGATTTAAACTTTCAATTAAGATTTGATGATTAAATTATAACAAATATTTTGTTATTTGAAAACTAGTGTGTCGATTATTTTTGTAATTTATTAATTCTTTTTGTATGTCCTAATTTATGCGAAAAAAAACTTTATGACTTTTTTAATTCTTATATTTCATAAAGTTTCCTTTTTTAAATTAATTTACTCTTTTTAACTGTATGTTTATATATTTATTAATGGGAAAATATTTTAAAAAATCTTTATTAAAGAAAAGTTATGGTATATAATAAAAAGGAAGTTAGGTGATTTTATGGCATTTCCAAAGCTTAAGTTTATAACACTTGATATTAATGAGAATTTAGATAATTTAGTATGGTATTTAAATAAAGAAAATAGTAAAAATAGTCCCCTTGATTTTTATAAGTTTAGTCTTAGATTATTTCCAGAGTTAGAGGGTAAAATAAAGGATCATATGAGTGATGAAGATATATATATGATTCTTTTAAAAGAAGTAAAACCGATTCTTATTAATTTAGCTAAAAATAAACAAGATATTAAAAGATATCAAGATATTTGGGATAAAATTGGAGATAGTGTTTTTAAAGATTTGGAAAATACTTTGGATATTAAATGGAAAAATAAAGAAATATTTGCCAGAGTGGGAATGTTACCCGTCGCGCCAAGAGATGTTTTTAGTTGGACTTTTGATTTAAATTATGATTTAAGTCAAGATAATTTAATTGCGACTTGTATTCATGAGTTATGTCATTTTCTTTATTTTGAAAAATGGAAAGAATTATATCCGGATTATAAAGAGGAAGAATTTGATAATCCCCATATTGTTTGGTATCTTAGTGAAGCGATGATTGACCCTTTAATTAATAATGCGACTTTTAAAAAATATACTGCAAGTGATTTATCTTGCTATTCGGTATTTTATGAAATATATATTGATAATAAATCTATTATTGAAATATTAAGAGAATATGTTTGTAATTATCCGATAGATATAGCTATTAAAAAAGGTTATGAACTTTTTAAAAAATATGAAGATTTAATAAAAAAATAAGTTTAGATGCGTTCTTTGATGATATCATCTGGTTTTAACTCGCCAATTAATAATGAAGAATTAGGATTATGAAGAAGATAGTTACTATTTACTTTTTGTTCATCATAATTAGCATAACAGTATTTACAAAAATGTTTACAAGAATTATATACGCCAATGTCAACCATGGCAACACATTTACAATTATTTCCTTTACGAGCTTGCCACTTTTTATATGTTTTGCCGGTTAGTTTAAAGGCTAATTCTTTAGATAAACACTCACCTTTTATAAAACCATATTCCGTTAGAGTGTGAGCTTCAAAACAAGTTTGGACGGTCATGTGATGGAGTGATGCTATATTACTAAAACTGATGCCAATTTCTTCATAATCTTTTTCAGTTAATTCGTGATAGTTTAATATATTTAAGTTATGACGAACATTTTTATAATCATCAAGAAATGAGACAATTATTTGTTTTACATAACCATCTAGTAAAGTACACATTTTAGCAAAAGCTTTTTTATGATATTCTAAATTATACTTAGGGCTTAAAAAGATAGGGTCATATCTTACCCAGATATTATCGATACCAATAAGAGTGGATATTTTTTTAATGGCATCAATAATTAAAGATTTATTAGGAACGTTGGGTTCAATATCCCTTTTATAGGGAGTTAAAGTAACATGAAAAACTAAAGGTTTATTTATTTCTTTTAAATGATTAACTATCGGAATGGGATTTTTAGTACATATTAAAATAGCATCGACATTAGCAAAATTAATTCTACTTACTAATTTGGGATTGAAAGGATTTCTTACATCGATAAACCCGGCTTTAAGACGATTTAAAAACCATTTAGAATAAAAAGCAATTATATCGGTACGACCACTTACATTTAAAATCATTTAAATACCTCTTTATATATCTTTTATTATAGCATAAATTTTAAAGAAGCAAGAAAAATGAAAAATAAATTTTTCATAAAGTAGAATTCCTTTCGGAATTCTTATTTTTTTGATATACTTATATT
>CANQHE010000036.1 GCA_947623735.1 uncultured Bacilli bacterium | reverse complement strand
AACCCGAACGGATTGATTATATATGTTAAGTTCAAACTATAAAAGTTCGAACAGAAACGTCACTGGAGGGGCCTACCAGATTTGAACTGGTGCTCGGGGAGTTGCAGTCCCATGCCTTACCACTTGGCTAAAGCCCCAAGAAAGTGCAATTTAAACTTGCAATATTATTCTATTATAATTATATGCATTTGTCAATTAAAAGAGATTAATTTATGGGTTAGATTACCAAAAATCATTATAAAGAAGAGTGATTCTTTTGCCTTTTATTTCAATAAATCCTTCATCTTTTAAACACTTTAATTCTCTAGTCATAGCACTTCTATCGACCGCGAGATAATCAGCAAGATCAGTAAAAGTGTAGGGAAGATAAATATATTTAGAATTATGTTTAGATGAGGCAATACTAAAATATTCAAGGAGTTTATTTCTAATAGTTTTTTTAGTAACTATTTCTAAACGTTCATTTTTTTCAGTTATTTTTATAGTAAATATTTGAAGTAAATTTTTTGTAAATTCTAAGTAAAATGATTTGTTATTTTCTTTACAGTTAATAATACGATCATAATCAATAAGAATTATTTCGGTATCTTCTTTGGCAATAATTTCATATTCACTATTTTTTAGGGAAGAAATAAGAGTGCCAAAAATATCTTCTTCTTCTAAATCTTCAATAATAGTGCGATTTCCATTGTGGTCAATTCGAATAATTTGAGCATATCCTTTTAAGATAATTCCAATGTTATTTTCAGAAATTAAGTAGGAAGTCATGGTGTCATCTTTCTTGAAATTTAGGGTATGAGCCTTTAGAATACGCATCAACTTGACACGATTTTTACTGGAAATATTATCGAAAATTTGGGCCATTTTTAACACCTCAAAAAAATTATAACAAAAAATGTAAAATGTTGCAATTGCAACAATGTATTTTATAAAAAATGTGCTATACTTGAGGCGTGTTAAAAAAGTAGAAGGAGTAGAATATGAAGATAATTAAAAGAGATGGACATATGG
Source organism: uncultured Bacilli bacterium (assembly GCA_947623735.1). Lineage (GTDB taxonomy): Bacteria > Bacillota_I > Bacilli_A > RF39 > UBA660 > Caccenecus. The sequence continues at coordinate 13,142 of CANQHE010000036.1, read as the reverse complement.
TAGATTATTGTCCTGAAAAGATTGAAGCTGCAATAATGAAGGCTAATCAAGAAGTAGAGGAAGAGGATCAAGCGAGTAGTACACAGATAAAAAATATTATAAAATATATTGAGAAGCTTGGCAAGAAAAGAATGCTAGTAGAAGATATTCAAGATATTATTGAAATGAAGTTAATGGCAATTGGGAAATATCAACTAGCTAAAAAATATATCACTTATAGATATACAAGAGAACTTGTAAGAAAGAGTAATACAACCGATGTATCAATTAAAGAATTAATTGATGGGGAAAGTGATTATTGGAATACCGAAAATTCAAATAAAGATGCCAAAGTTGTAACAACTCAAAGAGATTATTTGGCAGGTATTACAAGTACCGATATTACGAGAAGATTTTTATTACCAGAAGATATTGTTAAAGCTCATGATGAAGGAATAATTCACTTTCATGATGCCGATTATTTTGCACAAAATGCTTTACATAATTGTGATTTAATTAATTTAGAGGATATGCTTCAAAATGGAACGAATATTAATGGCGTAATGATTGAAAAACCACATCGATTTTTAACCGCGATGACAATTGCAACGCAACTTATTACGGCCGTTAATAGTAGTCAGTATGGAGGATGTACAATTACACTTACGCATTTAGCCCCATTTGTTAGAGATAGTTATCAAAGATATTTAGAAAAATATAAAGAAAGAAAATTTAATAAAGAAGAATGTGAAAAGTTTGCCAAAGAAGATTTGGCGAAAGAAATTACTGATGGAGTACAAACTTTTCAATATCAAATTAATTCAATGACAACCACTAATGGGCAAGCACCATTCTTATCTGTTTGTATGTATTTAGGGGAAACAGATGAGTATAAAGAAGAACTAGCGATGATTATTGAAGAAGTATTAAAACAAAGAATCCAAGGAATGAAAAATGAAAAGGGAGTATATGTTACACCAGCTTTTCCAAAACTTTTATATGTACTTGAAGAAGATAATATTCATGAGAATAGTAAGTATTGGTATTTAACAGAACTTGCTGCCGAATGTACAGCGAAGAGAATGGTTCCTGATTATATCAGTGAAAAGATTATGAAACAACTTAAGATTGATAAAAATGGCGATGGACAATGTTATCCATGTATGGGATGTCGTTCTTTCTTAACTCCTTATGTTGATGAAAATGGAAAACCTAAATATTATGGAAGATTTAATCAAGGAGTTGTAACAATTAATTTAGTTGATGTTGCGCTTTCTAGTGATAAAGATATGGATTTATTCTGGAAAATACTTGATGAAAGATTAGAGTTATGTCATAGAGCTTTACAAATAAGACATAAGAGACTTTCTAAGGCCACTAGTGATGTAGCACCAATTTTATGGCAACATGGAGCTTTAGCAAGACTTAAAAAAGGTGAGTCTATTCATGATTTACTTCATAATGGATATTCTACTATTTCTCTTGGTTATGCCGGTTTATATGAATGTGTTAAGTTTATGACAGATCACTCTCATACCGATAATGGGGTAGGCAAAGAATTTGGTTTAGAAGTTATGAGAAAACTTAATGAGGCTTGCAAAAAATGGAAAGAAGCTGAAGCCATAGATTATAGTGTTTATGGAACACCAATTGAATCAACAACTTATAAATTTGCTAAATGTTTAAAAGAACGTTTTGGAGTTATTAAAGGAATTACCGATAGAGATTATATTACTAATAGTTATCATGTTCCAGTATTTGAAGAAATTGATGCCTTTACAAAATTAAAACTTGAAAGTGAGTTCCAAGCATTGAGTCCGGGAGGAGCAATATCTTATATTGAAACACCAAATCTTGCGAATAATTTAGAGGCAGTAATGGAAGTAATTAAGTTTATTTATGATAATATTATGTATGCCGAACTTAATACCAAACTTGATTATTGTCATGAATGTGGCTATACCGGAGAAATATTAATTGATGATAATATGGAATGGTATTGTCCTAACTGTGGAAATAGGGATCATGATAAAATGAATGTTGCGAGAAGGACTTGTGGATATATTGGATCTAATTTCTGGAATAAAGGAAGAACTCAAGAAATAAAAGAAAGAGTTATGCATATTGATAATAAAGATGCTGATGATGAAGCAGATAATAAACTTAAGAAAGATAAGAAAACTAAAAATGGAGATTAAACTATAATGAGATATAATAAAATTAGAAAAATGGATATTTCTAATGGTCCAGGGGTAAGAGTATCAATATTTATGCAAGGCTGTAGTTTTCATTGCTTTAACTGTTTTAATCCGGAAACTCATGATTTTAATGGGGGAAAAGAATTTAATGATGATGTAATTGAAAAGATTATGGATTTAGCAAGTAAAGATTATATTGTTGGTTTATCAATTTTAGGAGGAGAGCCAATGCACCCCAAGAATATTGAAGGAACAACAAGACTGGCTAAAATCTTTAAAGCAAGATATCCTAATAAAACAGTATGGGTTTGGACTGGATTTTTAGTAGATAGAGATTTAATGGATAAAGAAGTACTTAACTATGTAGATGTAATTGTTGATGGTCAGTATAAAGATGAATTACATAGTTTTCTTCTTAAATATGCTGGTTCTACTAATCAAAGAGTAATTGATGTAAAAGAAACTTTAAAAAAGAAAAAAGTTGTCTTATATGAAGGGGAAGAAGTACTTGGATAGTACTTTTTTCTGATGTTATTAAATGGAGGGTTATACACAATGATGTATAACTTTTTTTTATTTTTTCATAATAATAGTGGAGGTGGACTCATGAATAAAGATGAATATCAAAAGTTAGTTAAAAAACATGAGCCAAGAGAAAAAAAAGTTGAAAATGTTTTATATGCTTTTTTAGTAGGGGGAGTAATTGGTTTTATAGTAGAGGGAATTATTCAAGTATTAATGAATGTTTTTCTATTATCAAGAGTAGATGCGGGAGTATGGACTTCGCTTATTGTAATATTTATTTCTTCTTTATTTACGGCTTTAGGTTTCTTTGATAATTGGATGGAAAAAGCTAAAGCTGGTTTATTATTACCAACAACCGGTTTTGCTCATTCAGTTACTAGTAGTGCTCTTGATTATAAAAAAGAAGGCTTAATAACTGGTTTGGGTTCTAATTTTTTTAAATTAGCCGGTAGTGTGATATTGTATGGTATTTTAAGTGGGTTTATATTAGCGATTGTGAAGGTGATTATTCATGGCTAGTAAGAAATTTAATAATGTTTATATTAAAGATAATGTTTCAATCGTGGGGCCTTTAGAAAAAGAAGGGTTACTGGATAATTATGACTTTGCGATAGATGATTATTATTATGGGGAAAAAACTTTTGAACAAGCGGAAATTAAAATGCAGCGAGTAGTAATTGATAATTTACTTAATTTTAATAAGTTAGATGAAAAAAAGATTGATTTATTACTAGGGGGAGATTTAATTAATCAAATAAGTGTATCCGGATATAATGCTTCTTCCTTTAAAATACCTTTTTTAGGAGTTTATAGTGCTTGTGCAAGTTATGTAGAAGGGCTTTTAATTGCATCTTCTTTTATAAGTGGAAAGTGTGCGAAAAGAGTAATTGTAACAACAAGTAGTCATAATTTAAATGCTGAAAGACAATTTAGATATCCAGTGGAATATGGAGCCATAAAAAAAGGAACATCAACTTTTACTACGACAGGAGCAGTAGCGACTTTACTTACTAATGAAGAGACAAACATTAAAGTTGAGGCCGGAACCATTGGGAAAGTAATTGAAATGGGAGTAAAAGATGCGAATAACATGGGAGCAGTTATGGCACCAGCGGCCGCGGATACTTTGTATACGCATTTAACAGATATGAAAAGAAATATAAACTATTATGATTTAGTTTTAACCGGGGATTTAGGAGAAGTTGGTAAAAATATATTTATTGATTATTTAAATCAAGTTTATGATATTAATCTTAAAAAATATATGGACGGGGGATGTGAAATTTATGCGAAAAATCAAGATACATATGCGGGAGCAAGTGGACCTGTCGCGATGCCTTTAGTATTATTTGATAAAGTACTTAGTACGAAAAAATATAAAAAAATATTAGTGATAGCAACAGGGTCTTTACAATCAGTACAACTTGCTAATCAAAAACTGGGAATACCGGGGATAGCACATGCGATTAGTTTGGAGGTTTTAAAATGATTTTTATTTGGGCTTTTATTATTGGAGGTTTATTTTGTGCTTTAGGACAGATAATACTTGATAATACTAAACTGACACCAGGACATGTAACAAGTTTATTTACAGTTTTAGGAGCTATTTTAGGATTTTTGGGAATATATGATAAATTAGTAAAACTGGCTGGTGGGGGAGCAACTACTATAATTTCTAATTTTGGTTATATGCTTTATAAAGGAGCTTATGAAGGATTTCTAAAGAAAGGAATATTAGGCTTTTTTACAGGACTTTTCACGTATGGAGGAGCCGCGATTGTATCAGCAGTCGTATTTGCCGCGGTATTAACATTATTTTTTAAACCAAAGGACTAAATAGTTCTTTTTATTTGCTTTTTTTTTTGGTATAATAGAAAGGGATAAAGAAGGGATATTATGGCAAGAAAACATTATAAAAATGTAAAATTAGAGCAAAATGAACTTAATCCAACAACAATTGGAGAATTTGAAAATAGAAAAAAGAGTTCAGTAGGAATATTTGTGGTTATGACTTTATTTGTAATAGCAATAATATTTTTACCTCAAATATCTGATGCTATAAATAAATATATGGAAAGTAGAAATCCGGTATATAATCCTGGAGGAGTAACGCCAGAAAATCCAATAAATCCTAATCCTGGTGATGATACACCTAATTATGCGGATACTTTTTATGATTTAGCTGTTAATCTTAAAATAGAAAGAGAAGATATAACAGTTGATAGTTTTGTTGCTTCCGCGGAGACCGGAACACTTAGTTTTAAAGTAACAAATAATACAGATAAAAGTTTTACGTTAGAAGAATTAAATTATTATTTAGAATTATATTCAGAAGATAAAACTTTGCTTGATAGAACAAAACTTACAGGAACAGATAGTATTGGAAGTAAAGGAGTTGTAACTCTTAAAAAGACTTTTCCTTTAAATGTTGTTAGAGGATTACATTCTTTGGTGTTAGTTAAGAAACAAGTTAATGAATATCCCGCATCAAATATGACAGTTAATCAAGATGGAACGGGAAGTCTTGTTTGTAGTAATGATCATGAAGTAGTAACTTATAAGTTTAAAGATGATAAATTAAATAGTTTAACTAGTGAAGTTAATTATAAAGTAGATGAAGAAGGTTATACATCTATACATAAAGATTATATTGATTTAGCAACTAATTATAATTCCTTAAAAGGTATAAGTTCATCAGTTTTTGAGTTAAGTGATTCTTTTAGAGTAACAACAAGTGTTGATTTAACGAATGCTAGTAGAACTTATATATTTAATGCAGATACATTTAGAGAGAATACTGAATCTAAAGTAGTTAAGTTTGAAATGGAGGCTCAAGGGTTCAGTTGTAAGTAAGTGGGTGATTTTATGGATTATAAGTTTTCAATAAGCAATTTTGAGGGTCCCTTAGACCTTCTTTTACATCTTGTTAAAACTTCTAAAATGGATATTTATGATATTGATATTAAAATTATTATTGAAGAATATTTAACTTTTATAGAAGAACTTAAAAATAAAAATATTGATATTGCGAGTTCTTATTTAGTGATGGCCGCTGAATTAATTCATTTAAAAAGTAAAATGCTTATTAATGATGATACGGTAGAAGAAAATACAAATGACGAGTTTAGTATTGCATCAGAAGAAGATTTAAAAAGAAAAATTATAGAATATGAAAAATATAAAGAATTATCAGAAGTTTTAGAAGATAAATTTAGTAGAAGGAATAATTTTTATACGAAAAGTCCCATGAATTTAAAAGATATAAATAATGAGGCAAAAATAAATTTTGGCGATGTTAGTGTTGATGATTTATTAAAAGCTATTTTAAATGTCCAAGAAAGAGAAAAATATTTAAAGCCATTAAATACTAAAATAACTAAAAGAGAATATAGTATTGAAAAAAGAATTAAAGATATTAGAAAGATATTAAAAGTAAGAGATAGAGTAGAATTTTTAGAACTTTTTAATGAAGCAAATAAAGATTTTATAATTGTTACTTTTTTATCAGTACTTACAATGAGTAAGAATGAAGAAATTACTTTAGTACAAGAAGGGAATTTTAAGCCAATTATGATAGAAAGGAGTAAACTTAAATGAATAAGTTGGGTATTTTAGAGGGAATACTTTTTGTCGTGGGAGATGAAGGAATTACCCTTAATAATTTATGTGATGTTATGGATATAGAAAAAGAAGAAGCTAAAGAATTACTCCTTAAACTTAAAAGTGTTTATGAAAGTGATGAAAGAGGCATAAGAATAAGTTATTTAGGGGATGCTTTTAAATTAACAACGAAAGAAGAACATAAAGAATATTATCAAAAGTTAGTAGATAATCCGGATGCTAATACACTTAGTCCATCAACTTTAGAGGTTTTAGCAATTATTGCTTATAATCAGCCTATTACAAGAGTGGAAATAGATGAGATGCGAGGGGTTCAAAGTGGTTATATTGTAAGACGATTAGTGGCTAAAGGTTTAGTTAAAGAAGCTGGAAAATCAAAGATGCCCGGAAGGCCTAATATGTATCGCACAACAAGAGAGTTTTTGGATGCTTTTGGGCTTGCAAGTATAAATGAACTTCCAGAGTTAGATAAAGAGATAGAAAAAGAAGAAGAGACAGAACTTTTTACTTCAATTTATAAAGAGGAAGAAAATGAAGTGGGAGTTTAAAAATAATTTAACAGAAGGGGTTTATGAAGATTATATAGAGAGTAATATAACGGGAGTTAAATTTCAGAAAGAAATAATTGATAAACAAGAGTTAAAATTTCAAACTTTAAGAGAAGTAGTGTTTCAAAATGTTAAATTTATAAGTGTTACTTTTAATAATGTTTTTTTGGCTAAAGTTAAGTTTATTAATTGTGAGTTTTTAAATGTTAATATAGTTGAGAGTAATTTTAATAAAGTTGTTTTTGCTAATTGTAAGCTTACAAATGTTAGTTTCTTTCAAAATTCTATTAATGAAATTTTAATAAATGAAAGTATAGTGCAATTATCTAAGTTTGAAAATGAGGATATAAGTAATGGAAAATTTGATGATGTTAAGTTTAAAGAGAATTTATATCGACATAATAAAATAATAAATACCGAGTTTTATAAGTGTGATTTAATTAAAGAAATGTTTATTGATACTATTTTTAAAAAATGTAATCTTAAAACAAGTCATTTAGAAGAAGTTAATATTAATATTGATGATTTGGTGGGTTCGACACTTTCGGTTCTTAATATGATAGAACTTATTAGTGGGAAGGGTATTATTTTGGAAGATTAAATCTAAATATTCGGATATTTCTACTATGAGATAAGAAATGAAAATTTAGGGATTACTATATGAAGAAAGGGATAGTTTTAAAGTAGCATTTAGAAATATAAATGTAGTTAATACTGGTCAAGTAAGTGGTCAAGTATTAGAACATTTTATAACTTGTATTTTAGAGAAAAAAATAATCGTTTGATGGATAGTGGCCTTTTAAGTTATATAAAAGCAATAATCTATTTTATGTCACAATTTTATTAAAAAATTGTGATTTTTTAGTATATTTATGTTATAATATGGTTAGTTGCTCGCGTGGCGGAATGGTAGACGCACCAGACTCAAAATCTGGCGAGGTTAAACTCATGTGGGTTCAAGTCCCACTGCGAGCACCAAAATTGATGGAAAACTTGGAAAATTTGAGTAAAAAATACATAGTATACTTGATGAAAACTTGTTTTTATGATATATTGAATATGTCAAGGAAACTTGCATAAAATAAAAAAAGGATACATTTGATTTTGACGAGTCAGATGTTATCCCTTAACAGGTTGCATCTGAAATCAACTATTGTTGAAATCAGATGTTTTTATTATTTAAATAGTAAGGTGATTACTACAAAAAATAATAGGAGGATTATAATAAATAGAGAAAGTTCTCTTTTTGTCATAATTAACCACCACCTTTCTTTTAGATGTAAGAAAGGGAAAACATCTGATATATTTTAAATGTATCCATAAATATTATATCAAACAATTGTTTTTAAAGCAAGTTATATTAGACTATGCTACTTTAAAAAATATGTTTGAAAATGTTGAAATATTGAATGATGTTTTTAAAATTAAAGAAGTGATGAAATCATCACTTCTTAGTGTTTAATTAGTAACTTCTAGGAGTTTTTTATTTACTCTTGTTAAAACTTCAAGATAATAAGCTTCTTCTTTTTCATTTAAGTCTTTATTTTTCCAGTTTTCAAAATCTTTTACAAATTGATTATATTTATTGAGAATTTCAGAATATTCACTTATTAGACTTATGTCAGTACCATTTGATGCTTGATATTTTTTCATGAAAGCTACATATTCATCCATAAAATTTTCGTAACTATCCATAGCATCTTTAAATTCTTTTCTAAGTTCATTGCTTGGAATGGTTTCAGTTGTATTTGATTCTGGTTCTTTTTGTTCAATCATTATTTCTATTCTATTATTACCAATATAATTAATATTTATAGTGTATCCCTCATTATTTTTAGCATAATAATAGTCTTCTTTGTTACTATAATCAATATTAAAACCTTTGTTTTGACAGTCTTTTACATAATTATTAAACTCTTCTTTTGAGGTATTACCTATTTCTATTTTAAATGAATTACTACTATCAATTATTATTTTACCTAAATTAGATTTTGGGGTAGGTAGTAAAGAGGCAATGCCACTTGTAGGCCAAGATATTTCACTTAAATTTTCAGGAGCTTGTAAAATAATACTTAAGTTGTTATTTACAAAACTTAAACTTAATTCATAACCCTCATCATTAAAGGCTTCATAACGATTATTGCTGTCTTTTTTTTCTATCACGTAACCCATTTTAATACAATCTTCTTTATATTCGTTGTAGTAATCTTTCTTTATTCCTTTAATGGTTAGAGATAGGTAATCATCAAGATCTGAGCCTGTATCAAGTTTTCCTTTTTCAGGAGTTGGTAGATGTTCAGAAATTTTTAAGTCTTCCCACTTATCATTGCTATTATTATCTGTAAATAAAGAAAAAATAATTATTAAGAGTATCACTATTAGAACGATAAATAATATTTTATGCTTTTTAAAAGTTTCTAATACTTTGTCTTTCATATAAGATTTTCCTCCTTTCGTTGTAATTATTATACCATTAACCCCCCCCGGTCAATATTTTTGCTTGTAAAAAAGTAGAGGTATTTACTATAAAAATGGTAATAAATAGTAAAGTAATAATAATTTTATTAGTAATAATTATTAATTTAAGGTATAATTATTATAGTGATGGATATGATTGTAATATTTGTTTTATTATGTTTATTTACTATAGTTTGGATTTATTTATTAAAGAAAGATAAACTTGTTAATATAGATAATAAGTTTTATGATTCTTTAAATATAAAAGAACCTAAAATAACTTTTTTTAAAATATTTACTAATCTTGCTAGTACTATTTTCTTAATAGTTATGTGTAGTTTATTAGTTATATTTTTAAAAGATAAGAAACTCGCTTTAATTTATGCTTCACTTATGATAATTGATGCGGGGATAGTATTTGTAATTAAACATATTTTTAAAAGAGATAGACCTAATAAACGACGATTAGTAAAAGAAAAGGGTTATAGTTTTCCTTCAGGACATACTGTAAGTTCATGTGCTTTTTATGGTTTTTTAATATTTTTAATAAATATAAGTGGAATGAATATTATTTTTAAATTATTAATGGATTTGGTGATTATCCTTTTAATAATTTTAATTGGATATAGTCGAATATTTTTAGGAGTTCATTATTTTAGTGATGTTGTTGGAGGGTTACTTATTGGTTCAAGTTATGTTATATTATTTATATATTTTATAAATGATATTTGGAGATTAATATAAAGAAGTAGGTGGTAAATTTTGAAGAAAATTAAAAAAGAAAAGAATGAAAAGAAAAAGACGATGTCATTTTTTAAATATTTGGCAATAGTTTTAGTAATTGTAACAATAATAACATTAGGGTTATTTAAGTTTATTGATGTTCTTCCGGGAGAGTATTTTTTAGTACTTACGATACTTCTGGGAGTAATAACTTTGTTTTTAGTATTTTTACTTACAAGGAAAGATGTTAAAAAGAAAATATTTGGGTCGTTTTTTGCTTTAGTATATATGGTTATATTAATAATGGCAATTATATATGAATTTAATACATTGGGATTTTTAAAAAAGTTAGGTTTTACAAATTATAAAACAGAAAATTATAAGCTTATTGTACTTAAAGATAGTGAATATGAAGAAATTGAAGATTTAGAAAATAAAGTTATAGGTAGTTTAGATTTAAAAACAGGAGGGTTAGAAGAGGCTAAAAAGAAGTTAAAGAAAAAAATTATTGTGGAATTTAAAAGTTATGATGATATAACAGAACTTAAAAAAGAATTTTTAGATAGTAAAGTTGATGCGATGATTATTGAAGATTCTATTTTGATGATATTAGAAGAAAATGATGAAGATTTTAAAGATAAGTATAGAGTTATCTATGATTTTGCAATAGATATTAAGACAGAAGATATAGCAAAAGAAGTAGATATAACTAAAGATCCTTTTAATATATTTGTTTCAGGAATTGATACATATGGAGCTGTTAGTAGTGTTTCAAGAAGTGATGTTAATATGGTTATTACAGTTAATCCTAAAACAAATAAAATACTTATTACGTCTATTCCGAGAGATTATTATGTAATGCTTGGAAGTAAAGGAGCAAAAGATAAACTAACTCATGCGGGAGTTTATGGAATTGATGAAAGTGTTCTTAGTGTTGAGGGTTTACTTGATACTAAAATAAATTATTATATTAAAGTTAATTTTACATCAGTTATAAATATTGTTGATGCTTTAGGGGGAGTAAATGTACATTCCGATTATAGTTTTACTTCGAAAGATGGATATTATTATAATGTTGGAGATAACTACGTTGATGGAAATAAAGCCTTATCATTTGTTAGAGAAAGAAAATCTTTTGCGGGAGGAGATAGAGTTAGAATTGAAAATCAAGCTCATATGATAGAGGCTTTAGTGGATAAAGCTGTGAGTCCTTCTATAATAGGAAGATATAATAATTTACTTGATGCTTTAAGTAATTCTTTTGTAACAAATATGAAAATGGAAGCGATAACTAGTTTTATTAAAATGCAAATTGATAAGAATCCAGAGTGGGAAATAGAGAATTATAGTTTAGATGGTAGTGATTCATTTAATTATACTTATACTTATGGTAGTGCAATGTCTTATGTAATGGAACCAGATATGGAAACCGTTATTAATGCTCAGAATAAAATAAAAGAAGCTCTAGCAAAATAGAGCTTTTTAACTGTGATATAAACGATATAAAGTAATACTCGGGGTATTAAAGGTTCGGAAACTAAAATCTTGAGTACCAATGCCATTAGAAATATAAAGCTTAGAATCATTTACTTGATAGTATTCATCAATGTAGGTTTTAGCACCTTTTATTTTTCTGATACCTCCAATAAAAGGAATTTTTATTTGACCACCGAGAGAATGACCGGCGAAAGCAATGGTTTTGGTAGGAATGGCTGTTATATTATCGGGTTCATGCATTAGAGTAATATTTAAATAATTTTTTTCATATAAACTGGCAATATTATCAGGGTTAGTTAAGCCAATAAAATTAAGAGGAATATTACTTTTATAATAAACTAATTTATTGGTATTGTTTAAAATAGTAAAGGAACTTTTATCCATTATTTCTTGGAATTTATCAAGATATGATTTATCATAATCACCAATACAGGCAAATTTATATAATTTAGCATTAATTTTAGAAAATGCTTTATTTATGATATTTTGAGTTTTATCAGAAATGTTTTCATAATCAAATATATCACCAGTAAATATAACAATGTCGGGATTTAGTTTATTTATTTCTTTTACAACTTTGTTTAATTTGGTTTCATCGGTCGTACGTCCATAATGAAGATCAGAGAATTGAACTATTTTTAAACCATTGTAGGATTCGGGAATACTTTTGTCATAAATGGCGGTTTCTTTGATAGTTAAACCACTGGGATTTAGATAACGACTATATAAAAATAATAGTAATAGTATTATAATTAAAAAGCTAAATATTTTAATGATAGTATGTTTTGTCATTAATACCTCCTATATAAGAAAAATTATGGTAATACATAAAGCGTTATGAAACATATGAGCAAGATATGAGGTATAAATATTATCAGTTTCATAAAAGGCTTTAGCAAAGAAAAATCCTAAAGAACCATAAGGAATAATAAATAAAAATTCTAGTAAATTCCAAGAAGCTATATGAGCAAGACCAAATAAGAGGGCTGTAAAAGTAGCAAAGGTGTACCATTTAGTAAAGCAATCTTTAAAACTAGCCCGGAAAGTTATTTCTTCAATTAGAGGACCAATAAAAATCATCGTAATAATATTGCTTAAAGGAAATTTTAATAGAAGTTCGCGATTTAGACTTTCATTGGTGGCAATATCTTTAACGATAGAACCAACAATAATATTACTTATAACCATAATTATTAAACCTATTAACCAGTTTCTAAAAGTACTATCTAAGTTACTTTTTTTAAAAGTTTTAAAATCATTTATAAGTCTTTTATGATAAAATAGGGCAAGGCCAATAAGAAGAATTAAGTATGTTCCTATTTGAGAGAGAGTTGCAATGGCAATATTTTTAGAATTGTAAAATCTACCTAATAAAAGATTACCTAGAATGGTTAAAAGTATATATAAAAATATGGTTCCAAAGCCTTTTAAAAAGTTTATTATCTTTTGTTTCATGTTTATCAACTCTATTCATATTTAATATATCATAAAGAGGAAATTTTTGCAATGTTTTTAAAAAATGTTAATTTAAAAATGAAGTGCAACAATTCAACATTGAAAAAGACATATGAATAATCTATAATATCTTTTCGCC
>CANQHE010000035.1 GCA_947623735.1 uncultured Bacilli bacterium | reverse complement strand
TACCTTTTTATGATAATATTATATCAAATTTTCTTTGCGAAGAAATTTTTTTCAAATTTACTCTTTTTGGCTGAATTGACTAATAGTTTTTGACATTCCCTATTAACTCTAGTATAATAATAAATGATTAGGAAGTGGCATTATGAAAATAGTTGAAAAAGATTTTAAAGCTGTTTTACTTGGAAGTGATATTAACACTTATAGTATGGCCCGTGCTTTTCATGAAGAATATCAAATTAAAACCAAAGTAATTGGTAAATTTTATACCGGACCTAGTTATGAAAGTAAAATAATTGATTTTGAAGCTCATGAAGATATTGATAATCCTAAAGTATTTATTAAAGTATTAAATGATTATGCTAAAGAAAACAAAAATAAAAAGTTAATCTTACTTGGCTGTGGTGATAACTATGTTCGAAACATTATTGAAAACAAGAAAAAACTTGCTAAAAATTATATTATCCCTTATATTGATGCTGATTTAATGGAAAACTTAATAAAAAAAGAAAAATTTTACGAAATGTGTAAAAAATACAAATTAAAATATCCTAAAACTTTTATATATAAAAGAAAGATGGGTTATCATTTTACTTTACCTTTTGATTTCCCAGTTATTTTAAAACCATCCAACAGTGTTGATTATTTTGCTCATGAATTTCCCACTCAAAATAAAGTTTACAAAATTGAAAACTTTGAAAGATTATTAGAAGTTATTGATGAAATATACGATGCGGGATATACTGATACTTTAATCATTCAAGATTTTATTCCTGGTGATGATACTTATATGCATGTTATGACTTGTTATTCTGATACTAAAGGGAAGGTTCGCCTAATGAGTCTTGGCCACACGATGCTTGAAGAACATACTCCCCATGGTATTGGTAATCACGCGGTTGTTTTAAATGAATTTAACGAAGAATTATCTTTAAAAATCAAAGATTTCTTAGAAAGTATTCATTATGTTGGCTTTTCTAACTTTGATATCAAATATGATGAGAGAGATAATACTTATCGTATTTTTGAAATTAATCTTCGTCAAGGCCGTAGTAATTTTTATGTTACTTCCGCCGGTTATAATCTTGCTAAATATTTAGTTGAAGATGTCATATATCATGAAGATTGTGATTTTACTATTGCTAGTTCCACTCATCTTTGGACAATGATTCCTATTAAAATAGCCTATACTTATGTAAAAAATGAAGACTATGTTAAAACAATCAAAAAATTAGTTCAAGAAAAACTTGTTACAAATCCTCTCTATTATAAAGGAGATAATAATATAAGAAGATTAATTCGTCTTAAAAAAGCCGATAAAAAACAATATTCTAAATTTAAAAAATATTTAGGTAATGAAAAGGAGGAATAAATATGATTTTATATGAATTAAAAGATTATCTTAAAGTATTAGAAGAAAATAATCTTTTAGTCTCTAAAAATATTCCACAAGATTTATTAAATGTTAAAATAAAAACTCTTTGCTATAATTCTAATAATGTAACTAATAATACTTTATTTATTTGTAAAGGGTTAAAATATAAACCTGAGTATTTAGATAATGCTCTAAAAAATGGGGCTATTGCCTATATCGCCGAAAAAGAGAATATTACTAATTTAGATTATCCTTATATTGAAGTAAATGATATTCGTAAATCTCTTTCTCTATTATCATTTTTATACTATAATCACCCTGAAGAAAAATTAACTTTAGTCGGTATAACTGGCACTAAAGGTAAATCCACGACAGCTTATTATTTTAAAAGTATTATGGATACTTACTTAAAACATTTAAATAAAAAAGATACAGCCATTGTTTCATCTATTGATGTTTATGATGGTAAAACTACGAAAGAATCTCTAATTACTAGTCCAGAATCTTTAGAACTTGCTAAAATCATGCATGATGCTGTAAGCAATAATTTACCATGTTTAGTTATGGAAGTAAGTAGTCAAGCTCTTAAATTAAATAGAGTTTATGGTCTAACTTATGATGTTGGTATATTTTTAAATATTTCTCCTGACCACATAAGTTCCATTGAACATCCGGATTTTAATGATTACTTTAATAGTAAACTAAAATTATTTAAAAATGTTAAAAATCTTTGTTTAAATCTTGATACTGATAATTTAAAAGAAACGCTAGAAGCCTCTAAAAATGCTCCTAAAGTTATAACTTTCAGTACCAAAAATAAAGCCGCGGATATTTATGCTTATGACATAAAAAAAGAAGGGCATAACACTATCAAGTTTATGGTAAGAACCCCTGACTTTGATAAAGAAATGATTCTTACTATGCCCGGATTATTTAATGTTGAAAATGCTCTCGCCGCCATCAGTACCGCCTATATTTTAAATATTCCTTATAAATATATTTATGAAGGTTTAAAAAAAGCTCGCACCAGTGGTCGGATGGAACCTCATGTAACTAAAGATAACAAAATAATTGCTATCGTTGATTATGCTCATAATTATTTAAGTTTTAAAAAACTTTATGAATCTGTAAAAGAAGAATATCCTGGGAAAAAAATCATCACGGTCTTTGGGTGTCCTGGGGGCAAAGCAAAAAATCGGCGTGAAGACTTAGGTTTATTATCTGGAGCTAACTCTTATTTAACCTATCTTACCGCAGAAGACCCTGGCCCTGAAGATGTTAAAGATATCTGTGAAGAAATTGCTACTTTTGTTAAATCAGTTAGTGGTGATTATAAAATAATTGAAGATAGGGGCGAAGCTATTAAAAAAGCCATCCTCGAAAACCCTGATAGTATTATTTTAATAACCGGTAAAGGAAATGAAACTCGTCAAAAATATGGTACTAGTTATCTTCCATGTAAAACCGATACTGAATATGTTTTAGAAGCTTTTAAAGAATATGAAAATAGTCTCATAACTACCTAAAAAATATCTACTTTTACTAATAGATATTTTTTTTAATCTTTAATATTTCTTACTTCTTTAATTAATTCTAATGCTATATCTAAAGTTTTCTCACTCTTATCTCTTAAAAAATTATATTCGACTAAATCATAAGAACAAACTTTATTATTTTGCACCAATAACCGGTTAATTTTTAAGGCTTCCTCTTTATTTATGCCATTATCTTCCGGAATTGAAACTCCTGGTGCTATTTTGGGGTCAACTACATCTAAATCAAAACTAACATGAATATAATTAGTATTATTACCCGCGATTTTTAAAGCTTCCTTTACTACATTTTCTATTCCCATATTTCTTATATCATCTACCGAAAATACTTTTACGTGGCTTTTTCTTAAATTCTGAAGTTCTAAATCATCAATACTTCTTGCCCCAATTACAACAGTATTCTCGGGACTAATAAAATTTCCATCAAAAAAATAAGCTAACTCCTCTTTATTAAAACCATTAATAACCGCGAGGGGTACTCCATGAAGATTACCTGTAATAGTAGTTTCTAAAGTATTATAATCAGTATGAGCATCAACCCAAATAATTCCCATCCTATCATTTTTCTTTTTACTTGCTAAAACACTAGCCATGGCAATCGCATGGTCTCCTCCAACTACAATCGGAAATTCTTTTATCTTAATTAAAGTATTATAAAGTTCTTGATTAAATTTATTTAAAGGAATTATATTTTTTTTCAAATCTAATATATCTTTACTTTTTATAACATTATCACTTTTTAAAACAATCTTATCTTGAAAATATTTTCCTATTTCTAAAGCCCCATCTTTTGCTCCCTCAACATGTACTCCTAAATCAGACGCGGCAATAACAATTTTACTCATAATTAATCACCAAACTTATTTTATCACAAAATTTTTCTTAAAAGAACCTCAATATTAGTATATTTTTCTTTAAAAAAATGCTACAATTAAATTATAGAAAGAGGAATATTATGAAATTAAAACCACAAGAAAAAATAATTGGCACTATTGCCATAAGTAATCGTCATGTTCATTTAACCAAAGAAGTATATGCTGAATTGTTTGAAGAAACACTATCTATGAAAAGACCATTAAATCAAATAGGAGAGTATGCCGCGAATCAAACTCTTACTTTAAAAGGACCCAAAGGAACTATTGAAAATGTTCGTCTAATTGGTCCATTTCGCAAATACAATCAAGTAGAAATTGCTCGGAGTGATGCTCTAATTTTAGGCCTAAATCCTCCAGTTCGTCATAGTGGCGATTTAGAAGATAGTGAAACCATAACTTTAATTGGCCCAAAAGGGGAAGTAACCCTAAATAATGCTTGCATCCAAGCTGAACGTCATGTTCATATGAATGCTAATAAAGCAAAAGAATTAAAATTAAAAGATGAAGATTTAGTTCATGTAAAAATTGAAAATGATAAAGGTGGCATGATGGAAGCTTTTGTCAAAGTAACTGATAATGGTTTCTTTGAAATTCATATTGATAAAGATGATGCTTGTTGCTTCCTTCTAAATACCGGTGATGAAGTTGAAATTGAGCGATAGTTTTTCTATTGGTAATGTCACTATAAAAAATCGCTTAGTTTTAGCCCCTATGGCGGGTATTTCTAATACCTCATATCGTAAAATCGTGAAAAAAATGGGGGCGGGGTTAATATATGCCGAAATGGTAAGCAGTAATGCGCTTACTTTTGGGAATGAAAAAACTTTAAATCTTCTTAAAATGAGTACTGAAGAACGACCTATTGCCCAACAAATATTTGGTAGTGATATTAAAACCTTTACAGAAGCCGCCAAATTAGTTGAAAAAATTATGCATCCGGATATTATTGATATTAATATGGGTTGCCCTGTTCCTAAAGTTGCTCTTCGTGCTCAAGCCGGAAGTGCTCTTTTAAAAAATCCTGAAAAAATAGGGGAAATAGTCAAAAATGTTGTGGCCGCTGTTTCTGTTCCTGTAACAGTTAAAATTCGCAGTGGCTGGGATGAAAATAGTATAAACGCAATTGAAGTTGCCCAAATATGTGAAGCAAATGGAGCTAGTGCTATAACTATTCATGCGCGTACTAGAAGTGCTGGTTATGCTGGAAGTGCCGATTGGAATCTTATTAAAAAAGTAAAATCAAGCGTTAATATTCCTGTAATCGGTAATGGAGATGTAACAACCCCTGAAAAAGCTTTAGCTATGCTTGAAGAAACCGGTTGTGATGCGGTGATGATTGGTCGTGGCGCTTTAGGAAATCCCTGGATATTTAAAGAATGTTTAGAGTATGATTCTAATAAAACAATAACTTATCCTTCCTTTAAAGAAAAAATAGCTATGCTAAAAGAACATTACAATTTATTAAAAAAAGATAAAAATCCTAAAGTCGCTCTTTTAGAAATCCGCACTCATGCTCTTTATTATTTAAAAGGCATGCCCGCGAGTAAAATCTATAAAGAACAAATATGTTGTGCTAAAACTGAAGAAGAATTTTTTAATATCTTAAATGAATATCTCGAATTTTTAAATACTAATAACTTTTAGTATTTTTTTCTTCATAAAAAAAGACCGCTTTTTAGCAGTCATCTAAAAGAATTTTAGCCACTTTATTAACTGGTCCCGCCCCAATTGTTAAAATTAAATCATTTTCTTTGACATTTTCTTTTAAAAATAGGGCTATTTCATTATAGGTGGCAATATGTCTTACATTAGGATTAACTTTTTTAATTAAATCAACTAATTCACTTTCTTTAACTCCCCATATATTTGTTTCTCGTGCTGGATAAATATCCGCGATAATTACATTATCAAACTTTGCTAAAACTTCCGCAAAATGTTTTAAATGTTCATAAGTTCTACTATAAGTATGTGATTGAAATACGGCCCACGTTTTATTATGTTCGACACTTTCACTTGAATTATAAGTAGTTAAAATTTCCGTTGGATGATGGGCAAAATCATCAAATATATGAGCCCCTTTATATTCTCCTAAATACTCAAATCTTCTTCCTACTCCTGTAAATTCTTTTAAAGCTTTTTTAATCACTTCTTTATTAATATCATAGTTATTAGCAAGGGCAATCGTAGCCAAAGCATCCATTACATTATGTCTTCCCCGAACACTTAAAGTAACTTTATCCCAAAATACATCATTTATATAAACATCAAAAGTTGGAAACCCAAGTTTCGAATAAACAATATTCTTTGCTCTAACCATTGCTTTTTCATTATCAATTCCAAAAGTAATTACTTTTTTGTCTTTATTCCATAATTCTTTAGTATTATTATCATCCATATTAACTACTAATAATCCCTGTTTTGGTAAATTATCAACATACTTACTAAAAGATTTTTTCGTATTTTCAATATTTCCAAAATAATCTAAATGATCATCATCAATATTTAAAATAATTTCACTCTTAGGATAAAAATTTAAAAACGAATCTTTATATTCACAAGCTTCTAAAATAAAATATTTTTTATCTCCAATATAATAATTACCATTAATTTTCTTTAAAAAAGCGCCAATTTGAATAGTAGGGTTAAGTTTAGCTTCTAAAAAGACTAAAGCCACCATACTTGTAGTTGTACTTTTTCCATGGGTCCCACTTATACAAATTAAATTTTCATAACTTTTAGTATACTCTCCTAAAAATTCCGCTCTATCCATAACGGGAATATTATTCTCTAAAGCATATTTAAGTTCTTCATCATCTTTACTAATCGCTGCTGTATAAATAACTAAATCAGCTTTTTTTACTAAAGAAATATCATGTCCAATTACTACTTCTACGCCAATACTTTTTAAATAAAGAGTATTAGAAGATTCTTGCATATCACTACCCGTCACATTTTTACCTTCATCTTTAAGAGTTGCGGCAATCGCATACATACTAGCTCCTCCAACTCCAATCAAATGAATATTCTTATAATTATCTAATTTCATTTTTTCACCTCATAACTTTACTATATTATATACTTAAAATTGGGTAATAATCAATAAAAATTATATTTAATCTAGTAATTTAAAGTAAAGTTTGTTATAATGATTATGGTTAATTTTAAAAATAATTTTTTAAATATATCTGGAGGAGTTTATGAGAGTCATTAAATATGTATTATTCACTATCATAATTAGTATTATATCCATAAATGTTGTCTTCGCCGCTAATATAAGTTGTACTTATAAAAATACTGGTGTTGGAAGTGGCAACTGGACTTGGATATGTGATGTTTCTTTAGAAAATGGGGTAAAATGTCATACTACTGATACTAAAAATACTTATGTCTATGGATCTAATAATAAGATTGAAGATGTTATAGATTTAAAACCTAGTAATTTTCTTGATAATGAAAGTGGTGTATTATCTTGTAGTGCTGTTCCCAATATTAAAATAGATACTTATGGCTCTAGTGATGGTAAAACTCATGTTGATAAAATTACAGCTTATGGCTCATGTCCAGCGTCTCAAAGTTGCATGAATTTTTCTTTAATTAATAAAGAATCACCCAGCAGTGGGGGAAATAGTGCTTACAACGTAATTGATTATGCGGGATATTGTTTATATGGTGATACCTCTTTATATTATGTCTGTGGTATTAAAAATGATGGTGATTTTGCTTGTAAATATGGCGGAAATGGCTATAAATTAATTCATACTCAGGCTAAACAAACCCTAACTAAAGAAGATTTTTTAAGCGATGATGGAAATATAAAATGTGCCTCTAGTGTAAATGTTTGTTTTACAGATACTGAAGGTTACGATATAGTAGATGAAACTCGTATAAAAGCATGCCCCGGAGAATTTGAAAACTTAAAATTAGCGGAGTCTAAAAAAGGGGACTTTGTAACCTATGATTATGAAAAAGATGAAGATTATATTAAAGCCAAAGCCAATAAAGATTTATATTGTAGTGAGCTCGATTATTCAAAAGAAAAATGCGAACAAGCTATGAATGAAATGGAAAGAATTAAAAATGCTTATTTAAATAATGAACAAATAAAAGAACAAGGTAATGATCACAATCAAAGCAATAATTTTGATACTGCTTTATTCTGTTATCGTGATGGTGTAAAAAATACTTTTAGATCAATTGGTTGGGTTATATTTGCCTTAAAAATTGTAACCCCATTCTTAATAATAGTTTTTGGTATCATCGATTTTGCTAAGGCCATTATTGCTAGCAAAGAAGATGAAATAAAAAAATCTGCTCGGAGTTTAGGTTTTAGAATTGCATCTGGTATTATTATATTCTTTATTCCATCTTTAGTTTCTTTTATTGTAAAAACTACTGGTGGCGATAAATTATATGATAAAAGCAATGACACATTTGGCTTTTGTACATTATGTATGACAGAACCTAATAATGAAGCTTGTAAAAAGTAGAGGTAATAAAATGAAAAAAATATTATTATTTATTATGTTTTTCTTCTTTGGCATAACTTTTGTTTATGCCGATCCTCAGGAAGAATATAGTACTCAGCAAATAACTTGTATATACAAAGAAGGAAATACTGATAATTATCTATCTTTAGAAATTCGCGTTCAATCTGATATAGTATATTTAGGTAATATAGATTATTATAAAGAAACTAATAATAACAAAAGTTTATATTTTAATTATGATACCAGCAATAGTATGAAATATTTTAAGAATTATAATAAAAAGATAAAAGATATTGATTCCGATTATACTTTATATCAATATGCTCTTAATTTAGCAGCTAATACTTATCCTGTTAATACAGATGCTGTTTGTCCAGCTAAAATTTATATAGTAAACTATGAAGAAAAAAACAAAGAAATAAATGATCTTTATGCTTGTAAAGATGATTGTTCAGTTATAAACAAATATGTATCTAACTTAGCCAGTTCATCTAATGGGAGTGTTCATATTTTAAACAATTATAATAATGTTGATTTTTCTTTTTCTCCTCAAGTCGGTATTGATGGCCCTAATACTAACGTTCAAGATAAATACAATGACATTCAAAGCGATATTGAAAGATATTGCGAAAACGGCGAAGAAAAAAATACCGAAAAATGTAAAAAAGCCCAACAGAGTTCATCAACTATTACCGATAATGCGGAAAGTATTGGTGTAACCGAAGAAGAACTAATGGATAACTATTTAAAAATAACTAATCCCCCAGAATTTAAAGAAGCCAATTGTGATAGTCTATTAGGTAAAATTACTGAACCAAGTGATCCCGCATATTATTTAAATTTTGCTTTTAATCTTTTAAAATATGCCGGAATAGTGGCATTATTAGTATTATCGATAGTTGAATTTGCTAAAGCCATTACTTCAAGTAATGAAGAAGCAATAAAAAAGGCTGGTATTACTTCAGCTAAAAGAATAATTATTGTCGTCGTATTATTTTTCTTACCACTGTTAATAAATTTCATATTAGGAATTACAGGCATAGTTACAACCGATCCAACATGTGGCATTGGTGATACTGGTCAAAACGAAAAAAATTAAAATAGGAGGTGAAGACCATGTTTAATCCACTTAAATGGTTAGCTGAAAATACTATTGGAAAATTATTTACAAATATACTATTATTTATTGATTCAATTATTTATTCCCTAATTAATTGGCTTTATCAAATAATACTAGCCATTTGTAATATAAATATATTTGAAAATAGTTACGAAATTGATGCTTTAATAGGTCGTATATACATAATTTTAGGAGTAGTAGTTTTATTCTTAGTTGCTTACTCACTTCTAAAATCTATGATAAATCCTGATGAAGCTTTAAAAGGGAAAAAATCCCCTGTAAATACAATTAAAGATGTTATTATTTCCATTGTTTTAATAGCTCTAATTCCCACCATTTTTGATTTTGCCTACGGTTTTCAAAATGCCTTATTAACAAGAAATACTATTGGAAATATAATCTTAGGGACAAGTAATGCTGCTACTGGTAGTTCTGAAGATTTACTTGAAGAAGGAGGAATGGCTATTTCGGCTAACATACTTCATGCTTTTCTTCATGAAAACTATTCAAAATGTAGTAAAGAAGAAATTAGTAATGAATTTCCTCAAGGCTATGATTGCAGCAGCATAACTATAGAAACAGGAGAGGGCATGTTTTTTAGAGAAAACTTGAGTTTTTCTCAATTTTGGACTCAAATGTATGAACAACGAAATCTTCTAGCTATTACTGATTTAGCTGATAAAATTGTAAATGGTGAAGTAACTTACTATTATATTATCTCAACTCTCGCCGGAGTTTTTGTCCTTCTTGTATTTATAAGTTATTGCTTTGATATAGCGTTAAGAGTCATAAAATTAGCTGTTTATGAACTTATTGCTCCTCTCCCAATTTTATGTCGTATAATGCCCAATGATCAGGCAAATAAAACCTTTGGAAATTGGATGAAAGCCACTATATCAACTTATCTAGAAGTATTTATAAGACTTGCTATATTATTCTTTGCAATATTAATTATAAAAATAGTTACTCAAAATTTCTCAAGTGTTATAATGCCACTCTTTAGTGGGGGAGCAAGCTTAACTGTCGCTTTATTTGCTGAAATGTTCATAATAGTTGGAATTATTTTGTTTGTAAGACAAGCACCAAACATTATTAAAGAAATAACTGGTTTAGACGGAGGTAAATATAATGTTTTAGGTAGTGCGATGAAAACCGCTGCAATGTTAGGTGGAGGAGTAACCGCTGCTGTTGGAAACTTTAATGATAAAACAGACGAAAATGGCCAAGAAAAAAGTATGTTTAATCGCTTTAGAAGTGCTGCTGGCGGACTAGGAAGTGGTATGTTTCGTTCTACTTGGGGAAGAGACGATGTAAAAGACTTTAAATCATTAAGAGCTAATGCTAGTAAATCAGCTGAAAATGCCATAAAAGCTCATAATCAAAGAATTGCGAGAAATGCTAGATATGCACAACCTGGAGAAGGCCGCTTTAACGATTTGAAAACAGCCATCAAAGTCTGGAGTGGTGCATCACAATCAAGAGAAATACTTGAAGCTAAAAAGAAAATGTATGATGAAGCTGCCTCTTTCCAAAAAGAATTATTCGATTTAGCTGCTGACGATGGTCAAGTAATTGCTCTTGAAGGTCAAAAGAAAGCCGCATCAGAAAAAATAATTGATAGAGATACAATAAGACGAGATTTAATTGAAGCTAGAAGAAGAGAATTAAGAGCTCAAGTTCCAGAAGCTTCTGATCAATTTATCGAAGATCAAATTAATCAAGAAATGGGAACTATTGATAGACGTGTTGATGCCGAAATGAGTCGACAAAGAGAAGAACAAGCTAAAACCGTTGACATGTACGATAATTTAATAAAAGTTGCTAAATTAAAAGTAATTAGGGATAAAATCAATAGTGGCGACGGAAGATATAAAGCTGTTGCCGCGAAAGCCAAAGTCTTTAGATCACAACATTTAAATGATGAAGCAATTGCTGGTATGGATGATGATTTAGAAGCTAGTCTTGCAAGTATGGATGAGGCTATGTTAGATGATATTCTTAAGTTGAGTAATCCGGACGATGTAAAACGCCAACTTAAAATCTTAAAAGGAGATCCATCAGTTGTTCCAGGAGCAGGCGATAAAGCTCAAGGAGCAGTTAGCTTAATGAGAGATAATGAAACAGCCAAGAGAAGATCTGGAGATACTGCTGTTGAAATTGCAAAATTAGTTCAAGAAGAAAAAGGTAAAGAGGCTGAAAAGAAATAATGTTTCAAATATTTAAACCAAATAATGATTCTGAGCTTAATATCTATAAATATGTTGAAAGCTATATTTCAAGTATTCAATCTAAATTAGAAAAATGGGTTAAAAATAATAAATATAAAAATTATTCTAATTATAATGGTTTATTTGCAACCCTTACTCAAATTGAAATGAATATTAGATATTTAGAAAAACTTAATGATCGAACTAAAACAAATGAATTATCAAAATTATATTATTCTTTAGAAGTATGCTTAATAAAAATTTATAATAAATTATTAGAAATATGTGAAATAACACCTGATGATAATGATTTAGTAGATATTGCCGTTGAATTAATAAAATTAAGAGGAATTGTTAATAGAAATATAAACATACCAGGTATAAAAAATGCTTGTATAAAATATAGCAGTGCCGATTTATTAAGAAAACAACAATATGATTTATTTGACCGAATGAAAACTTTAGAATCTCAAATTTTCATTAGAAAACAGCAAATAGCAACTACTGAAATTAGATTTAGTAAAAAATAAGAGTTAATCTAATTATTTACAGACGCTTTGGTCTCCGTATAACTATCCGAATGCTAACGTGTTCCGTGTGGGTAATGATGGCAACCTCAGCAACAACAACGTGAACAACGATTATCTTGGTGTGCGCCCAATATCCTTTTATAACTTATATACTTGATTACGGTTTAGTATAATAGAATTAGGATACAAGATTAATTCCTAAGCTTATGCTTAAATATTTGATGTTGATATTTTATATCTTGTATATAAAATTATTACAACATCTTTTTTATTTATGGTATAATCTAAATGGAGTGAATTTTATGTATCAAAATATTCTAATCGAAAAACTAGACCATTTTGGAAGAGGCCTTGCCCATATTAATAATAAGGTTATTTTTATTAAAAATGCTTTACCCGAAGAAATAGTAGATATAAAAATAATTAAAGAAACCAAAAAATATGCTGAAGCCCAAGTTTTAAAATATCATCAATTAAGTTCTAAAAGAATAAAAAGTCCATGCCCATATTTTAATCAATGTGGTGGTTGTGCGCTTATGTATTATAATTATGATGATACTATTAACTTTAAATCTACCAAAGTTAAAGAGTTAATCGCTAAAAATAGTATTCCCTATGAAAAAAACATTCCTGTAATCCAAAATCCTGAACCTTTATATTATCGAAATAAACTAAGTTTAAAAATCATTTCTGGTAAAATTGGTTTTTATGAAGAAAAAAGCCATCATTTAATACCTATAAAAGAATGTTTAATAGCGGATAAAACTATTAATGAATTTATCCAAAATTATCAATTATTAAATATTAAAAATGGTGATATTACGATTAGAACTAATAAGAACCATGAAATATTATTAGTAATTAATACTAAAGAAGAAAATTATAATATTGATATTGCCCAACTAAAAGCAAAGATAAAATTAATTGGCATTGTTTATAATGATAAAACTATCTATGGTAATAACTTTTATTATGAACGAATCGGAGGTTTCCTCTTTAAAATAAGTTATAATTCTTTTTTCCAAGTAAATCCTTATATTACGGAAGAATTATTTAAACTAATTAAAGAAAATATTACGGAAGAAAGTACTGTTTTAGACCTTTATAGTGGAGTAGGATCTTTAAGTATTATCGCAAGTACTAAAGCCCAAAATGTATATAGTGTTGAAATAATTAAAAATGCTATTTTAAATGGTCTAATTAATGCTAAACTAAATAAAAAAACCAATATAAACTTTATGCTTGGTGACGTATCGAATATTGTAAATAATCTAATTCTAAAATTTGATACTGTAATTGTCGACCCACCACGAAAAGGGTTAGACAATACCACTATAGATTATCTTTTAAAAACTAAACCTGAAAAAATAATTTATATCTCATGCGATGTAAACACTTTAATGCGTGATTTAAAAACTCTTCTAAAAGAATATAATTTAACCGATTATAAAATATTAGATATGTTTAGTTATACTTATCATTTAGAAAGTTTTGTTATTTTAAATCATAAAAAAGGATAGTTTATTTTCCTATCCCATAAATATTTTTTCCATAATCATAAAATAACCCATTATGAATTGGATAAAATCCTAAAAAAGCATTAATTGCTATAACAAGTAAAAATCCCAGTATAGCATATTTTTCTAATGTTTTATTATAATCTCTATTTAACAATTTATAATCAATATATTGCGCCCATGCTATTGCTATCAAAAATATTATAAAAGTAAGAATAATATTATCATTAGTTTTTAAAATAAAGAAGAACACCGGTGTAAATATAGCCATTACACTTAAAGCACAAACTAAACTTGAAACAAAACCCGCCCATAAAGCATTTTTTCTATCTTTATAATATATTTTTTCTAAAATACTCCAAATAAGAAAAGAACCAATAATAATTTTATTATGTTCAAAAATACTTTCATTAACGGGAAAGAATATCGCGGTAAAAAAATTAGGCCACCACGTATAAATAAAATGAAGTAAACTACTAAGAAGAAATATCCCAATAACACTAATAATTTTCCATTTTTTTAAATCTAACTTAAAACTCAAAAACTCATCACCTAATATTATTATATAAATATCCCATTTTTTTATGAAAAAAAAGAACATCCTAAGATGTTACTTCTCCATAGTTCTAGCTTCTCTAGCACTAATTCTAACTTTATTTCCATTAATAGTCTTTTTTTGAATATTAGGTTTTTGCTTCATTTTTGTTGCATTTAAAGCATGACTTCTTTTATTACCTGTTAAAGGTTTTTTTGTTGTAATTTTTTTAGCCATATCATCCACGTATAATCAATCTTATAGAAATGTTTTAAATAATTCTATAATTGATTAATTCCTTTCTATTAATATTTTTTGAA
>CANQHE010000034.1 GCA_947623735.1 uncultured Bacilli bacterium | reverse complement strand
AAAAAAACTTTATGACTTTTTTAATTCTTATATTTCATAAAGTTTCCTTTTTTAAATTAATTTACTCTTTTTGACTGAGTCAATTATAAACGGAAATTTACGGAAATTTTAGAGATTATGTTCTTTTTGATAGTTATTTAAAATGGTTAATTCACTGAAGGGATATTTTGTTCCTTTTATATCTTGATAAGTTTCATGGCCTTTACCTATTAATAAGATTACATCCCCTTTTTTAGCATTATCTAAAGCATAGATTATTGCATTTTTCCGGTCATTTATTTCAATATATTTGGCATTTACTTTATTTAAACCGACTTTGATATCATTATTAATAGCACTTATTTCTTCAAAACGAGGATTATCCATCGTTAAAATACATAAATCACTATTAGCACCGATTATTTCCCCTAAATGATAACGTCTATCTTTAGCCCGATTGCCACCACCGCCAAAAATAGAGATTAAACGTTTAGGTTTATAAGCACTTAAAGTATTAACTAAAGCATTTAAGCCATCTTCAGTGTGAGCATAATCAATGATTACTTTATAATCTTTAGTTATAAGCGCGGGTTCCATACGACCACGGACTTTTACTTTTAATAAAGCATTTTTAATAATATCAACATCAATACCTAATTTTAGACAAGTAGTAATAGCGGATAGAGCATTATAAATATTAAAAGTACCGGGGATGTTTAGTTTAAATGTTGTATTTTGAAGACCTTTAGTAGAAAAAATGGAACCTAAAACAATATCATCATTGATAAGATTTAAGTTAATTGCTTGTAAGTCTGATGCATTATCAATACTATAAGTAGTTATGGGAGAAGTAACATTAGCAAGAATTTTATCTAAATACATGGAATCATTATTTATAACTATCTCTTTACTATTTAAGAATAGTTTATTTTTACAGGCTAAATATTCTGTTTGATTTTCATGTTCAGTGGGGCTTATATGGTCACTGGTGGCATTAGTTAAAACGCCGATTGCAAAAGTTAAGCCATAAAGACGATGCAACTTAAAAGCTTGACTTGATGCTTCAATTACGACGTGGGTAATACCATTTTGTTGCATAGCATTTAGACTTTTATATATTTCATAAGATTCCGGAGTAGTGTTTTTAGTGGGAATAAAAGTATCATTATAAGTTATCCCAATACTACCTATTAAACCTGTTTTAATATTTGAAGTTGTTAGTATTTCTTTAATCATATGCGTAGTTGTTGTTTTACCAGTGGTGCCAGTTACACCAATGAGAGTTAGAGATTCATCCGGTTTTTTAAAATAATTTTTGGAAATTAGGGCAAGAGCAAGTCTGGTATCAGCGACTTTTATGATGGTTACATCGCCATAAATATCTAATATTTTGGAGACTATTATGACACTGGCTTTATTACTTATGGCCTCAGGTATATAATCATGACCATCACTTTTATAACCATCTATGGCAATATATAAATCATTTGGTTTTACTTCTTTGCTGTTATATTTGATATCATTTATTTCTTTATCTAAACTACCCTTTAATAATTGATAGTCTAAATTAGCAAGTAAGTTTTCTAATTTCATATGTTTTCCTCCTCTAAAAACTTCGAAATATCAATAGTTCCTTCATAAACTAAGTTGCTATTACCTGTCATGCTAAGTTCATTTATTTTAGGATTATAATTTATGGAAATAGTGCCACCAATTTGGTTTACTTCACAGTTTGGTTCGTTATATCCTAGAAGATAGCCAATTACAACCGCGGAGGAACATCCAGTTGCACAACCAATTGTTTCCCCTGTTCCCCTTTCCCATTCCCTGATTGTTAGTTTATTTTTAGAAATAACACTGGCAAAAGTGACATTGGTTCTTTTAGGAAATAAGATATGGTTTTCAATTAAGGGTCCATATTTATTAATATCGAGACTTTTTAAATCACTGGGATTATCAAGAAAGATGACAGTATGGGGATTACCCCAGGATAGAGCACTTATTAAAAAGGTTTTATCAGCAATTTCTAACTTCTCTAAAATAAATTTTTCCGCATTAGTATTTACAGGGATTAATTTAGGGTTAAAAATTGGGGAGCCAATATGGGCGGTTATATTAGTAACGTTATTATCTTTAATTTCTAGAATGATTTTTTTAATACCACCTAGAGTTTCAATGCTAAACTCTTTTTTCGAAGTTAAATTATGAGTGTAAACATATTTTCCAACACTTCTTAGGGCATTACCACACATTTCGGCTTCAGTGCCATCAGGGTTAAAGATCCGCATTTTAAAATCGGCATTTTTAGAAGGACAAATTAATATTAGGCCATCGCCACCTATTCCAAAGTGACGGTTAGTTAACTTTTTAGATAATAGTTTTAAGTTTTCTAATTCATTATGGATAGCATCAATATAAATGTAATCATTGCCAAAGGCTTCCATTTTAGTAAACTTTATCATATTTCACTCCTTTTTATTCTTTTTAAATTAATTTTCTAAAGCATTTTTAAGGTCATTTATGATATCTTCGACGTCTTCGATACCAACGGAAAGACGAAGAAGAGTATCAGATATACCTAGTTTTTCACGGATTTCTTTTGATACCTCAGTGTGAGTACGACTGGCGGGATGAGTGATTAAAGATTCTACTCCCCCAAGACTTTCCGCGAATAAAATTAAATTTAATTTTTCTAAAAATTTATTGACAGTTTCAATACTATCTAATTCAAAAGATATCATACCACCAAAGCCTGTCGATTGCTTTAGACTTATTTCATATTCCGGGTGGTCTTTAAAACCTACATAATATATTTTTTTTACTTTAGGATGATTTCGTAAAAATTCGGCTACTTTCATAGCATTAGCATTATGACGTTCCATGCGAAGGCCGAGAGTTTTTAGGCCTCTTAGAGCAAGCCAGGAATCCATTGGGGATAAACATGCCCCATGAATGGCCATTTCAGTCTTTAAATATTCGGCTTGTTCATTTGTTTTAGCAACGACAACACCGGCGAGAACATCATTGTGGCCCGCGATATATTTAGTAGCACTGTAAACTACGAGGTCGGCCCCAAGCAATAAAGGTTTTTGGTAATAACTTGTTAGGAAAGTATTATCGACTACGACCATAATACCGAGGCTATGAGCATAATCAGAGATTTTTTTGATGTCAGCAACTTTCATCATCGGATTCGTTGGAGTTTCAATAAACATCATTTTAGTATTAGGTTTAGTATTTTTTACTACTTCATCAAAATTGGTAAAATCAACTTGAGTATAACTAATATTATTATTTTTCAAAGTATCGGTGCATGCTCTAATAGTACCACCATAGATGTCATCAGATATTAAAATGTGTTCTTTGGATTTTAACATAGTTAGAACAAGAGAGATTGCGGCCATACCAGAGGAAGTGGCAAAAGCAGCGGCACCATGGTCTAATAAGGCCATGGTTCGTTCAAATTCTTCACGGGTGGGATTGATAATTCGACTATAATTGAAGTTAGTATTTTCTTTGATACTGATGTGGCGATAGGTTGCGGATTGAAATATTGGGAAACTAATTGCGCCCGTTACAGGGTCATGGCCAAGAGCTCCTCTTACAGCTTTAGTATCGTCTTTATATTTTTCTTTTTTATCATAAGCGGTATAATTAGTAAAATTTTTCATATTATTTCCTTTCTAATTACTAAGCAAGTATTTTCTTTAGTTAAAATATATGTCAAATAAAATAAATTAGAATATAGAAAAAGTAGAGCTAAAACTCTACTTCGTTAAGATAGACCGTAAGGATTGGTCTACTTGCCAATAGATAATAAAAGCACTACTGGCAAGATTAAATTAATTAGTTTCTACTATGTATGGATTAGTTGGTGTTCCTGGATCTCCTTCTCCTTCAGTTGTAATTTTAACTGTTGATTTTAAGTTTATTACTGGGCGCACACCAGTGATAGAGTTGTTCACGTTGGTGCTGCGGAGGTTGCCATCACTTTGCACACGGGACACGTTAGCATCGCTGCCGTAAAAGCGAAACGGAGACATTGTCCAATAGTATTGATTTGTATATAACCAATAACCATTATTTGCTTGACCAGCAAATCCTCCAGCGTGTATTACTTCATCCATGGTTATTAAGCCTACTGGTACAGGAAGTGCATTATTTCCTTCTACATTTCCATCAATTCCTTTAGTTCCACCAGTTGTTGCTTTTGGACCGGTATACAAATCTCTTTTTCGAGCTTCAATATCGACCTTTTTTGTTTTGAAAGATACTCCACACTTGAACGTAGCAGTTTGTTCATCTGTTCTAAAATTTGTATTTCCACTTTGCCATACTTTTTCCGCTCCATATATTGTTGCTGTACTTCCATATCCCAAATTTCCTGTCCCTGGATAACTACTTCCATGATTAGTTTCTGTATATGTTCTATCTCCACAAAAACCCGTATCTACATCTATGTAATCTGCTGCTAATGTAGCTAAATTTGTTTTATTTTGATACCAATACACTATTTCATCTAATATTGTACTTTTCGTTTCTGATTTATGTGCTTGTTCATAACTTGTACTTGCTTGTCCATCTTGGCCTCCAAACATATATCCTACATACTTATTATCATTATAATTTGTATTAAATTTTACTGATTTTGGATAACTTGTACCACCTGCTGGTGATCTCGGCGTTATCATTGTATCAGCTCCTTGAGTACTAGGAGCATTTTTATTACTACTACTTGTTCCAGCATAAATTAATCTTATTGTGCCATTTCCGTTTATGCGGATGATTCGCCACCATATATATTGACTATTAGTTTTATCTTTTCCAAATACTACCCAGTTATTACTTACTGTTCCACGATAATAATAACTTGTTCCATAATCATCTTCGGCTTCGTATATTCCATTTTGTTGTAAGCCACATCCACTATTGCATGATGTGCCTGTTATAGATCCTACATCTCCTAGTGATGATTGCTTTAAGATATCTTTTAATACTTCTTTACTAGTTATTTCTTTATCAAAATATAAGTAACACTCTGTTCCACTTTGGGTTAAACTTGTTACTAATAAACCTTTTCTATTACCATCCCAACTAGGCACTGCTCCATTACTACATTTACTTTTTTCACTATTTATTGTATATCCTTCTTGAGGTATATCTTTTTTCTCTTCATATTTTCCAGTTTCTTTATTGTATACATTTACTGCTAGGATATTTATATCAGATTCTATATTTGATGGTTCGACTGTTACTTCTCCTTCAAAACCATTCCCCATATCTAGATTTTGATTTTCATTTAAGTTAGGATATTCTAGTAAAACATAATAATAGGCTGTTGCTCCGGTTGAGGTTGATGTTATAAATTCATTTGGTGCTAGTGTTACTGTTGTTCCTGTACTATTTTTAGGTATTGTTCCTTCACTTATTGCTTCTCCAAGTGATGTTATATTTGATATTTCACATTCTTCATATAACATTTGACCTCCTGAAACATTTTTCTTTACTTTTTCACATTTTGATTCTACACTTATTGTTTCACTTACTTTGTATACTGTAAACTTTAAATCAGTATTTAAATTATTTGTACCCTTCCATACTAAATTATAAGGAATAAGTTCATTATTACCAGTCGCGGTTACAATAATTCCCGAAACATCTTTATGCCCTGGTAACATTCCATCATAATCAAAGTTTAATGTACCTGTTACTGTTACTTTAGAGTTTTTTAATTCAGCTGTTGTAACTGTTGTGGTTGCTCCACTTCCATCTGTTAGCATTCTTCCCACAAAATAAGCAAAAGTAAAACCGCCAAATACTAAAAGTATTCCTACTAATATTAATAATCTTTTATTCTTTTTCATACAAAGACACTTCCTATAGTGCTCATAGCACTAAAAAGATTATATCATATTAATATATAATTGTCTAGTGCTATAAGCCCATAAAGAAAAAATTGATTTTATAAGAAAATTAAAATAGGAGTTGATTTTATGGCATTAAAACATCCAGATACTTACTACTATGATATAGTAAGAAAAAATATAAAAAAATATCGTAACGAAAAAGGTTATACTTTACAAAGGCTTTCTGAAGAAGCTGAAATGTCTATGGATTATTTAGCTGAAATTGAAAGTGAAAAAAGGAAAAAAAGTTTTAGTTTAGCAATGTTAGGACGCATATCCGAAGTTTTAGATGTTGATATAACCAAATTTTTTGAAAAATAACTTTTATTTTCGAAAAAGAAATAATGAATTTTTTTAAAGTAACCATAAAAATATAACCCTTAAAAAATGGTTATTTTTTTATAATTATCAATAAAGTAAAAAGTAGAGATTAAACTCTACTCGTTAAGATAGACCGTAAGGATTGGTCTACTTGCCAATAGATATATGAAGCACTACTGGCAAGATTAATTAGTTTCTACTATATAAGGATCTTCAGTTGTTCCACTACCAGTAAATGTTAAATCCGCTTTAAGATTTATTACCGGCCTAATTCCAGCGCTAGTAGTTGCATACTCTGAAGTTGGTACAGTGCCCGAATCTAACTGAAATATCCGGGCCCAACTACCTGTTTGCATTGGTGACATTGTCCAAAAACTCTGGCCATTATTTAAATAACAATTTACGCCTGATCTCAAATATGTACCGGCAAAAATTGCCTCATCAATTGTTATCAAACCAATTGGAACTTCCAATACTCCATTTCCAATCTTCGAACCTATTGGTGTATATAGATCTCTTTCATAATCTGTAATAGATATTTCATCTGAACCATCATTTTTTTTAGGATTTGGATTTATTCCACACAACAAAGATGGCATTTGATTTTCTTTATAAGCCGCATCCCTAATATATAATCTAGAATATGCACCATATACTGTAGTTGAATTACCTGCTCCTCTTCCACTTGTAGATTCATTATAAAACCATGTTTTTGCGTCTGGATGAATAGTTCTATCATTGCAAAAACCTGTATTTAAATCTATATATTGATTATATTCATCATTCCAATTTTCTCCATCATACCAAATTTTTAATTGTTCTGCAACAAGACTTGGTGTAGTATTTGAATGATTATCAGGATACTTTCCATTTTCACTACCATAATAAAAACCTATATATGTGCTATCATTTGATTTATTATACTGAGATGATGCAATCAAAGTTTGAGTACCTTTCACATAACCTAAATTTTCAGGATCTGGATTTACTCCTTTATCATACATTCCTTGATATATTAAACGTATCGTTCCATTTCCATTAATACGGATTATTCGCCACCAGATATCTTTAGTTTCATCATCATTTGTTCCAAATTTTACCCAATTATTTTTTGCAAGTCCTCTATAAAAGTAACTTATTCCATCATTATCGTCTGTATAATATAACATATTTCCATGATCGTAAGAATCAGAGCTATTAAATGATTCCGGCGATTCTACTATATTAAAATCTCCTAATTTTTCTAAAGTTTTAGTGGATAATGGCTTCATAAAATATAAATAACACTCTGTTCCACTTTGAGTTAAATTATTAAGTGTTAAATTCCATAAACTTCTATTCCATATTAGTGTAACCTCATTATTACAGGTACTTTTTTCCGAATTAAATGAATATCCATCTTCTTTAGTTGGCAATTTTTTAACTTCTTTATATGTTCCGTCTTCCTGTTCAATATTTATTGCTAAAATATTTATATCCGGTTCGATATTTGATGGTTCTACTGTTACTTCTCCTTCAAAACCTTGACCCATATCTAGATTTTGACTTCCATCTAAGTTAGGATATTCAATTACTACATAATAATATGTTTTCGCTCCAGTTGATGTTGAGGTTATAAATTCATTTGGGGCTATTGTTATTGTTGTATCTACATTATTTCTTTTTATTGTTCCACTTCCTATTGCTTCTCCTAGTGAGGAAAGATTGGTTATTTCACATTCTTCATATAACATTTGTCCACCAGAAACATTTTTCTTCACTTTTTCACATTTTGATGATACACTTACTTGTTCACTTACTTTGTATACTGTAAACTTTAAATCAGTGTTTAAATTATTAGTTCCCTTCCATACTAAATTATAAGGAATAAGTTCATTATTACCAGTCGCGGTTACAATAATTCCTGAGACATCTTTATGTCCCGGTAACATATCTTTATAATCAAACTCTAATGTCCCTTCCACTGTTACTTTAGAATTTTTTAATTCAGCCGTTGTAACAGTAGTTGTTGCGCCACTTCCTTCAGTTAGCATTCTTCCTACAAAATAAGCAAAAGTAAAACCTCCAAACACTAAAAGTATTCCTACTAATATTAACAATCTTTTATTCTTTTTCATTTATAACACCTCTATCATAAACTTTTCTAGCTTATACAAAAATTATAATATGTGGTAGTGTAAATGTCAAGAATTTTTTCGTGGGTAAGCACAATTAATTTTGCTTAATTTACTATCTTATATTAAAATGAGAAAATTTTTACGTGATAGAATATGGATAAGAAGAAACAAATTTTATTAATTATTTCTAATAAATTAAGTATGCTTAGAAAATCAAAAGGAATTACACAAGAAGAACTAGCTAATATTTTGAAGGTTAAAAGAGCAACATATACGAATTGGGAAACTGGAAGAACAGAAATTCCACTTGATAAATTAAATAGTATAGCTATATATTATAATGTTGCGATTGATTATATGTTTGACTTTAATAATAATAAATCTAATTATAATAAAGAATTAGATTATAAAAAATTAGCTTTAAATTTAGCTAATTATATAAAAGTTAATAAACTTAAAATTGAAGCTTTGGCTATAGATGCTGGAACTACGGTGTCTACTATTTGGGCTTATTTACATAATAATGTAAAAATAAGAACTGTTTATTTATATCTTATATGCAAAAATAATAGTTTATCAGCCGATAAACTATTGGAAAGATTTTAATATTAATTATTTTTTGATACCTAATATTTCATTTATTTCGTTATATGCTTTGTCAAAGTCATCAGTTGCTATTTCATAGACTTTGGTATTTTTTAAGGCTTTAATGCCTGGTAGTAAGTTATGATAAGCATTTTGTTGGGCAACACTATTATCGATACTAAAAGATTGATAAGTGTGATGCTCTCTTTTTAATCTTTGTTCATATACTTTAGTATCTTTTAAATATAAAGATATATAATAAATATCATA
Organism: uncultured Bacilli bacterium; assembly: GCA_947623735.1. Taxonomy (GTDB): domain Bacteria; phylum Bacillota_I; class Bacilli_A; order RF39; family UBA660; genus Caccenecus. The sequence continues at coordinate 5,564 of CANQHE010000034.1, read as the reverse complement.
GTTTAGATTACCTAATGTTTTTAATAGTTCTTCATAAACATCAGTAAAGTCATATTCTTTATAACCTAATGTACTATATACTTGTTCACTAAAGAATGTCCGATCAAATATTAAATTGATGTCGGATGTACTTATTTCTTTCATATAATTTAATAAAGCCTGATACATTTTAGTACTTTTTATTTTACCAGTTTCGGTTTTATCTTTGGCACCTGATAAACGATAAAGATTTGATGCAGGTATGTTTTCTCTTAAATAATTAACAAGCGTTGTTTTACCACAACCTTGGGGTCCTTCAACGATTATACATTTCATTTTCATAATTTTTACTTCCTTCTATAGCGAACATGGCGATAACTAATATTATTTTCTTCATTTTCAGATAGTATTTCCTGAGTAAAATCATTTTTGTTAAAACTAGGGAAATAGGTATCGGCCATTGGTTCTTCTTTTGATATTTCTGTTAATAATAAAGTGTCGGCGGAATCTATAAATAGCTTATAAATAGTTGCTCCTCCGATTATAAATACTTCTTCGTCAAGTGAATGTAAATAATCTGTTAATTCTTGAAAATCATTAAAGACTGTTATACCTTCAACTTGTAAGTTTTTATGAGTTAATACTATCTCTTCTCTTTTGGGTAAAATTCCAGGGAGAGATTTGTAAGTATTATAACCCATGACGATTTTATGACCTAGAGTTTGAGCTTTAAAAAATTTTAAGTCTCCCTTTAAAGGCCAGATTAAATGATTATCTTTTCCTAGTTCCCCATTTTTTCCTATTGCAGCGATGATTATTAATTTTGCCATTGTATAGCCTCCTATTTAAGAATATTAGAAAAGTAAAATTTTGTCAAGAAATCTTGATTAAGTTTTGCTTTTTATTTATAATAAAAGTGGGAGGTAAAGATGAATAAAGGCACTAAAGGTGATGTATACACTAAGGAAGTTTTAGAAAGAATATTAAATGAGGGGTGTTTAGATGAAGACCCACGGCCGAAATATAAAGATGGAACGCCCGCGCATACTTTAAGTGTTAATCATGGCATGATGAGTTATGATTTAACTAAGGGTGAGAGTCCTCTTATTACTTTAAGACCTATCGCGGTTAAAAGTGCGATTGGAGAGTTATTATGGATTTATCAAGATGAGTCCAATGATTTAAATTTATTGCGAGATAAATATGGCGTTACTTGGTGGGATGAATGGGATATTGGCGATAGAACAATTGGTTCTTGTTATGGTGAGACAGTAAGAAGACATAATTTAATGAAGGATTTACTTAGAGAAATTAAAAATAATCCGGATGGAAGAAGACATATATTAAATATGTGGCAAGTAGAAGATTTTAAGGAAAAACATGGGCTTAAACCTTGTGCTTATCAAACGGTTTGGAATGTTAGACATGGAAAAGATGGCGTTGATTATTTAGATATGAGTTTATTTCAACGGTCAAGTGATTTTTGTACCGCCGGAACTATTAATCAAGTCCAATACTTAGTTTTACTTTATTTAGTAGCAAGACATACAGGTTATACGCCGGGTAGATTTACATGGTTTTATAATAATATTCAAATATATGATAGACATATTAAACAGGCCGAGGAAATGCTTAAAAGAGAACCAGTAGATTGTTCACCAAAAATAGTTTTAAATCCTGATAAAACTGACTTTTATGAGTTTACCCAAGATGATATAAAAATTGAAGGATATCCGAGAAAGTTAATTAGAGAAAAAAATCCACAGTTATCTTTTGAAATTGCAATATAAAAAACTGGTATTTTAAATGGTTACCAGTTTGGGAAATATAAGAGTGTAATAATTAATAATGATTAAATATTGCACTTTTTTTAACTTTTAATTTTTGTGGAATATTTTTTGATTATTTTATTTAGATATCTAAAACCATATTTTTCATATTTTAATTCATTTAATATTTCCGTATAAGTAGCATCATTTAGTTTGATTTTTGCTTTTAAATAATTTAATGTTTCATTTTTAGTTAAAGGATTAAAGGTTATAATATCATCAAAACGACCTAAGAATTCTTCACTAAAAGTTTCCGTAATATCATTATTTTTAGTTTCACCAAAGCCAATACTTAAATTTTTACAAGCATTAGATGTCATAAAGATAAGGGTTTTAGAAAAATCAATTAATTCCCCATGAGAATCATGAATAAAACCTTCATCCATGATTTGTAAAAATAAATTTAAAACACTGGGGTGAGCTTTTTCGATTTCATCGACTAATATTACCGAATAAGGATTGTATTTAACTTTATTAAAGATATAATCATCTTCATAACCAACATAACCATGGGAAACACCAATAAGTTTATTTACGGAAGTTTCTAAATTGTACTCACTCATATCCAGACGAATTAAATTAGTTTTTAGAGTATCACTAATGATTTTAACAGAGGAAGTTTTGCCAACCCCACTTGGACCTAAAAGTAAAAGTTTTAGGTTAGTATCACTTTTAAAATACATATCAATATTAGATAAGATTTGGTCTAAAGCCGGATTTTCTAAAGCTATATTTTGATATAAATTGGTTTTTAGTTCTTTTAATAAAGAAGATTTATTTAAAAACATGGGGATATTACTTTTGGTTTCTAAGACTTTTAAAATATCATCATCGGTAATAATATCATTTTCAGGATTTTTTAAGTTTTTAATTTCTTTTTCAATATTAGCAATATCGATGCAAGTTTTTAAGGCTTCGTCGAAAGAGGAATTTTTTACATATTCTTCCTTTTGTAATATTAATTCTTTTAATTTGTGTTCTAATGATGATAAAGAGGTATTAGAGATATTTTTTCTTTTAACATGAGCACAGATACTATCGAGTAAATCAATGGTTTTATCGGGATTTTTCTTCGTGGTAATGTATTTTTTCGCATAAAGAGCAATAGTATCGATATTTTCATTAGTTATTTTAATATGATGATGTTCTTCATAAGAATCTTTTAGACCATTCAATATTTCTTTGGTTTCTTCAAGAGTTGGTTCATTTATTAAGATAGTTTCAAAACGTCTTTCTAAGGCTTTATCTTTAGCAATATATTTTTCATATTCATGAGTAGTAGTAGCACCAATAACTTTGATGTCACCACGGGCGAGATATGGTTTTAAGATATCACTAGCATTGATTGCCCCTTCGGCCCCTCCAGCATTTACCATAGAATGAACTTCATCAATAAAGAGAATGATATTTTTATTTTTAATAACTTCTTTAATGATTTTGGTAAGACGTTCTTCAAATTCACCACGATATTTAGTGCCACTTACTAAATCACCCATTGGAAGTTCGACGATTAATTTATTTTCTAATACCCGAGGAACTTCTTTATTTTTTATTAGGAGCGCTAATTCTTCAACTATCGCGGTTTTACCAACTCCGGCGGGACCGATAAGTAAAGGATTACTTTTTTTCTTCCGGAGTAAAACTTCGATTAAAGCATTTATTTCTTTTTCCCGGCCGATTACTTTATCAAAAGTTTCAACTTTATCATTTAAAATAGTACCTACTGAAAATAATTCGAGTTTACTTGAGGTAAGTGTACTAGGTTTTACTTTTAATTCATCATATAAATCATCAATAGCAATACCCATACTAATTAAAATACGAATAGCTATCCCCTCGCCTTCATCAAATAAAGCAAGTAAAAGATGATTTTCCGTCACGATTCCTTTGTTGTTTTCTCTGGCATCATTTAGGGCGGTAGAAAGGATTCTTTTAAGTAAAGGCGTGTATAAATTAGCATCAATATTTTTTTTAGGGATTCCGACAATACTTATTAATTCTTTTTTAAATGCTTCATAAGTTAAGTTGTATTCTTCTAAACGTTTTTTTAGAGGAGTATCACTTTTTAGGATTGCTAGTAATAAGTGTTCACTTCCGACATAGGGATGATGGAGATTAAAGCGTTCTTCTTCTGCATCTTTTAAGATTTTACTGCCATTAAAGCCAAAGTTATTAAACATAATTTTCCTCCTTTTTAACTCTATGTATTTTAAGAGAAAAAAAGAAGTTATTTATACGCCTTGGGGTTATTTTTTTAAGATTCTTAATAAATTAGAGCGAAGACTTCTTATTTCTTCTTGTTCTGAATTAGTTATTTTTAAACCAAGACTTAAACGTTCATTGACATCTAAGTTTTTGGGGATAGAGATATATTCAAAAGATTTTCTTAAGCCTAGTTTAGTGATAAAAGTTAAAGCGGGATAAGTATCTTTTAAGTAAGCATGAGATAAATATTCAAGATATAATAGTTCAAAAAAAGCATAAAGATTATCATAATCATTTTCTAAAGTATCAATGGTATCAAGAGCAAGACCGAAGCCATAATTATTCGCATCGATTTCCACGGGACTAAAATTATAGTATTTCATATAGATGCGATCATATGAATAGATTTTAGATAGATAGTTAAAGGTTCTTTTTAGGATGGAAAGATAATTAGATGTATATAATATTTTGGCTTTTTCACAAGAGAGATTATAGTTTACATCGGCTAGTCTTAGAATTTCAGTTTCATAATCTTTTTTAGAACTGTAAATATCTTCAAATTGTAAAGCATGACGAATTTCATGGGAAATAATAAATATGGTGGCAATAAAACTTAGATATGATATGTCAGTAGGACTTAAGTTAAAATTGGTAATAAAGTAGTTTAACCATTCATTTATTTTATAAAGATTTATAGTTAAATGTTTAGTATAAATGTCAATGTAAGCCATTTTTTTAGTTTTTTCTTGTGATTTGGTTACTATGTCGATTATTTTTATTAATTTAGGATTTTCTAAATATTTAATTATTGTTAATATGACTTGGGTTAAATAATCAGTATCTAAGGGACGGTTATTTTTGACATAATCTAATATTATTTTTTTTAATTCTAATTCGATTGTTTCCATGATAATTACCTCTTTGCAAGTTTATTATTATACACACTTATCAGATATTAGTAAATTATGATTTTAAGTTTTTCTTTACAATTTATATAAAATGTATTATTATTAGTTTAACAAAGCATTATTTAAAAATAATTTGGAGGATAATTATCAAGATGAGTAAGAGGATTAAAAAATCTTTCTTATTTATATAATCATTAAAATGTGCTTTGTTTTTAATTTATATTGATGGCAGATTTTTTTAAATCTGTTTTTTTATATATTAAAAAGATAGAGAATGTATTTTATCTCTATCATGGAGTTTCTTCCTGCCCATATATAAATTCGAAAGCAATATGAGCAGGTGATATTTTATTTTTAATATTAAGATGTTTCTACTATGTATGGATTAGTACTGGTTCCTACTGGTTTATTATTATCGAAGGTAAATGTTGTACTAGCTTTGAGGTTTATTACTGGGCGGGCACCAGGTACATCCCAGTACACGCTGTCGTGGCGGAGGGAGCCACTACCAATCACATCGAACACGGTAGCACGCTGGCCCGAAGAACCATCATAATAATAGTAATACGGAGACATTGTCCAATAATACCTATTAGTATATAGCCAATAACCATTGTTGGAAGCTCCTCCGAATCCTCCTGCA
>CANQHE010000033.1 GCA_947623735.1 uncultured Bacilli bacterium | reverse complement strand
TTTTTACTATTTCAATAGAGAACTTTTCACTTAAAATTCTTTTTCAAAAAAGAGAACTTTTCATTTAAAAGTCACAGGTTTTTGTAAAGAAAGTGTTATATTGTATTTACAATTTTAGTTTACTTTGTTATAATAATTTATAGAATAAAGGAGTGTTGTTATGAAAACATCAACATTGGAAGTTACAAAACTTCTTGACAAACTATATAATTTACGTGGCAGTGATAGTGTGATTTTTAAAGAAATGGAGATTCAAGAGAAACAAGCCGAAGAAACAAGAGATAGAACAACGGAAGAAAAGAGAAACTTACAAGAAAAAATTGCTACTTTAGAGGAAGATAGTAAAAATTTAAGTGAGCAAGGAAAGAAATTAACGCAAGTTTTAGAAGGTATTGATAAAAATGAGTTTGCAACAGTAATTGATAGATTAAATATTAGTTTTGACCCTGAGGCAATAGTTGCAAAACTTAATGAAACACTTCCTGAAACTATTAATACTGTTAATGATGATATTAAGGCTAGTGAAGATAAGTTAAAAGAAGTTGAAGAAGAAATGAGTAGTGCCATAACAACTATTGAAGAAATTGGAATTAGAAAAGATACCGCGGTTGCTAATCAAGAAAAATTAAATGAATATTTTGAATTAGCTTTAGCGGGTAATATTAATATTACGAGAGATTCAATTACAGCTTTATTAGAACAATTTAATTTTAATGAAGAAGAAACAAGAGAAGCCGCGAAAATACTTATGTTCCCAGAAGATGCTTTATATGAATATGATAAAAAGATTAAAGATAGTGAGAAAAGGTCAATTAGTGAAGTATTAAAAGAAGCCAAAAGTCAAGAAGATATAGTTAGTACTACAGAAGAAAAAGTAGAAGAAAGTGAAGTAGTACCTAAAGAAGAAGCAGTAGAAACTCTTGATGAGGTAAGAGTTACAGAAGATGCCAGTAAAAATGTAGAGAAAAAGTTTGATAAAGAAGATTTAATGGATTTATTTAGTGAACTAGGAATTGATTATTTAGATTATACAACAAGTGATTTAGAAGAAATTCTTAAACATTTTGATGAAAAAGTGATTAGAAGGAATGTAGCGATATTTAAAAATAATGATTTAAATTTAGATGTATTCACGGATAATATGAGTTTGTTATATGATAAAGAATTAGAAGCCAAGGTAGATAGATTACTTAGAATAGGAAAGAGTGCGCTTGATATATATTTAAATCCATCAGTACTTACTAAGTATGATTATAGAAATTTAGATAAAGCAATTATTTTATTGCAAAATAGTGGGTTAGACCCCAAGAAAGTACCTTTAATGGCTTATTAGGAGGGTTATTATGAAATTTAAATTTGTAGATGGGACAGAAGTTATTTTAGCGGAAGGAACAAATACTGATGCTTTCTTAGTGTTAAGGTATTTTGGAACAATGGCTAGAGATGTTTTAAAGTTATTTTTAGACCATGGGTATGATATGAGTGTGATACCAGGAGAGTTTTTAAAAATATTTACAGCGAAAGAAAGAGAAATTGGAGAACTTGCCAGTGTTTTAAATGAAATAGATGAAAGAGGTTTAAAAGAAGTATTTAATGCTAATTTAGAGACGAGAACTTTTAAAAGAAGTTTCTTAAGAAGAGTAAAAGATGCAATGGATAGAGGTATTCCATTTGTTAATAGTGATAATACTTTTATAAGAGAGCTTAGATATGAAGAGATGTATGTCGGATATGCTTCATATGATGGGATAGAAAACACAAATGCATCTTATGTAAAAGATATTAGTAATGAAAATGGAAATGAACAAGTAGATAATAGTAAAACTCTTGATATGGAAGATACAGAAGTTAAAGTGGAAATTATTAAAGTTTTAAATCAAATTGCCGGGGAGAGTCAAGATTTTACAGTTTCGCTTTTAACAACAAATATAATTGCTAATTTAGATAAAGCAATACTTGAAAATAATAAAAGATATAAAACTGAGGGGATAAGAAGTGTTGTTGCTAGTGCAATAAAAAATATGGATTTAAGTTTAGAAGAAAAAAATATATTAAATAATAATGTACTTGCAGCTTTTCAGGAAGAATCTCAAAGAAAGGTTGGATAAGGAATGAAGTTTTTAAAGAAGTTTGGTTTTGAAAAAGAAGATATAGAAGCTTTAAAAGAAAATTCCACGAGTACACTACTTAAAGAGATAGAAGCACATAAGAAGTTAGTGTCAAAAAATTTAGAATTTTTACAGGTTCTTGGAGTTACTAATTTATCAGAAATATTTATTAGTTATCATGATATGTTTTTAATGGATAATAGTAATTTTGAAGCAATATTTAATCAATATGACCCACAGTCATTAGTTGAGAAATTAGCTAAAGATGTAAGAATTATGGAATATTTATAAAATTTAGTTTATTACTTGCAAAGAATTATATTATTTGATAGAATAGAATAGTGTGAAAATAGGAGGATTAGTTATGGCTCTATTTAAAGGAATTTTTGGCAGTGCAGATGATGATGATACTATTATTGGGTCAGAAGATGAATTTTATAATTTAAATGAAAATGATGCTTTAAAAGAAGCTGATAAATCAGGTAATAAAATGATTTTGCTTGAACCGAGAGCTTATTCAGAATCACAACAAATAGCTGACCATTTAAAAAATAGAAATAGTGTAGTTGTTAATTTAAAGAGGGTTACTTCAGACCAAGCAAAAAGAATTATTGATTTCTTAAGTGGATGTATATACGCGATTGGAGGAACAATGCAAAAAATTGGGGTAGGTATTTATTTATGTACACCTAAGAATGTAAATGTTCAAGGTAAAATTTCTGATGAAGCAGAAAAAAATAAAACTGAAGTAGAAGAAGAATGGTAATAAATTAAGTTGTTTATTAGGTTTTGAGGTGATGACTTTTTGAGAAAGTTTAATTCAAGCCTTAGTGGTTATAATAAAGCGGAAGTTAATAGCTTTGTTAGTGAAGTTACTAAGGAATATGAGAGTATGCTAGCGAAATTAAAAAAACAGGATGAAGATATTCTTAAATTAAAAGAAGAATTAGAGAAATATAAGAATATGGAGAATACTCTTAATAGGGCAATTATGGTTGCGGAAGATGCCTCAAATCAAATAAAGAAAGTGGCTAGAGATGAAGCTAAAGGATTGATAGATGATGCGAGACGAAATGCTTCAAGAATAGTTAATGATGCTTTACTTAAAGCTGATAAAGTTGAACAAGATGCGGAACTCTTAAAAAGAAGAGTGGTTATATTTAAAAGAAGACTTAGAAGTGTTGTTGATGAACAAGTTGAATTTATTGAAAGTATAAATGAAGATTACTAGGAATAGTAATTTTTTTGTGGGAATACTTGCGAAAGATAAGAAAATAGAGTAAAATAATGAAGGCTTTTAAAGGAGGGCTTTTTATGGATAGTTCATATCAAAAAGTAGTAAGAGAAATAGAAATTTTAATGTGTAATCATCATATAGATGAAAGTTTAGTTAGAAATGTATGGGATAGATATTGTAATAATCAGGCTTTTAAAGCAGAGATTGATAGTAGACGTTCGATTAATGTTTATTTTAATTATTGCTTTAAAAAATACGTAGGAGAATACGTACATAGTAGTTTTTATCAACGATAATTTTCAATGGCGAATTTTGACAAGTTTTGACATATTTTGTCGAATGACTTGAAAATTAAATAAATATATGTTATTATTTGTTATCAGAAGGGGGAAATAGTATTCCTTTAAAGGTATTAGAAGATACTTTTTCCTCCTTTGTATTTTTCCATTTCTTGTAATGATTTACAATTTAGTAATCTTGATATAGTTATAAATTATATGATAACTATTTATTAGTTCTTTACTTTATGCATATTTTTATAATTGAACAAGATACTAAAAAAAATTTATATCATTCGACAATACTTTTAGGATATGGTTTCCTAACGTCGGTTTGATATAAAAGATAGTCAATGCTAGTATTATAAAATAATGCTAGTTTTTTTAATACATCAGTGGGGATATCATTAGTTTCAACTTCATATTTTGAATATCCGGTTTGAGACATATTTAAGTATTGGGCAATATCTCTTTGAAGTAAATCTTTATCTTCTCTTAATTCTTTTAATCTATTCATATATATCATACTTCCTTATATAAATAATTTACCATAATCTAAAATAGATTATTGACTTTTAACCTAAAATGGCTTATTATATAAATATAAGCTAAAACAGGTTATTATAATTTTATAATATTTTTAATATTGCTAAAATGAAGTAGGGCTTAATGAAAGGTAAGGAAGTATAATGAGATTTGAAAAACTAAATTATAATAATGGAAGTAAGAAAAGAATATTTTTATATGGCTTAATTATGGGAGTACTACTTATTGCTATTATGAATTTGTTTTTAACAAAAGCTAAATATCAAGTAATAGATAGTAGAAAACTAGCTAGCGGTACTATTAATTATAATCCCTATGATTTTAAAATTATGGCTTTATATGAATTAGAAGATAATGGACAAGAAAAAGCATTAGATACAGTACCAGATGGAAGTAAATATATTATAAATAAAGCCAAAAGTTATTGTACTAATGATAATAAAGAAAAAGTATATGGTAAGTTAGAAACAATAAATGGAAAACATACATTTAGTGATTTAAAGAAAAATGATAAATGTTATGTATGGTTTATGAAAAATACATTACCAAATGAAACACTAAATAAGTTAAATCAAACAGTAAAAGGAACACCAACATTTACAGGAACTAGTTGTGAAGGTAATTGTACATTAAAAGAGAATGGTTTATATTATGGAGAAGACGATTTTGGAGATAGTTATGTATATCGCGGGTCAGTTGATAATAACTGGGTAGTATTTGGACAAGATACTAAAAATAGTAGTGAGTATATATGGTGGCGAATTATCCGCATCAATGGCAATGGTACTTTAAGATTAATCTATGCTGGAACAAGTAGTAACACAAAAGAAGCTCCAAAAACAACTGGAGAAGAAACTATGATAAACCCAACAACAAATTTGGGGAATAAAACTTATCCACGAGCAGTAAAATTTAATGAAAAATATAATGACAATAAATATGTAGGATATATGTATGGCGGAAAAGAAGGAGAAGCAAGTACAAGTTATGAAACAGCACATAAACCAGAAACTAAAAGTACGATATTAAAAGAAGTAGAAAATTGGTATACAAATAATACAGATTTAGGTAGTTTATCAGAGTACATAGATGTGGAAACAGGCTTTTGTGGAGATAGAACTTTGGCAATCGGAAATCATAGAGGTTATACAGGTCTAGGCTATGGAGTAGAAAAAACAGAATATGCCATATTAGATAGAGTATGGCAACAAAATGGTATAGATTGGGCAACTGAACAAAAACCAACATTAAAATGTGGAACAGAAAAAACATCAAGAAAAAGAGATTTATATACTGGTCCGAATGCAACAAGTGGAGGAACAAAAGGAATTGATGGAAATGTAGAAGGAAATAATGCTTTAACTGTACCAGTAGGATTAATAACGATGGATGAAACAATATATGCTGGAGGTTTTGGAGGAAAAATAAATAATGGATACTGGTTATATACAAATCAATATTATTGGACCATGACTTCGACTAGCTATTACGACAGCCGTGCTAACATGTTCCATATGTCGCCTGATGGCCTCCTTTCCGGCGACTACGTGTACAACACTATCAATGGTGCGCGTCCTGTAATAAACCTTAAATCAACAGTTACTTTTGAACCAGGTGGCGATGGTACATCAACTAAACCTTATGTTGTAAAAACAGATTAATATTCACTTGCCTATTTTGCTTTCGTTTTTATAAGTAGGCAAGAATGAAATTCCATGATAGAGATAAAATACATTCTCTATCTTTTTGGTTTGTAAGTTTTTAGAGATATAATTGGACTTTCTAGGATAAAATACTATTTTCAAGTTTCTTTTTTTAGTGTATAATTATAGTTATAGGTGGTGGAAGTATGAAAAGAGTTATTTTAGTAGATGGTAATAATTTAATGTTTCGAAGTTATTTTGCAACAGCTTATAGTGGCAATATTATGAGAAATTCTAAGGGATTTCCTACTAATGCCTTATATGGCTTTGTAAGTATGATTAATAAAATTTTAAATGAAGAAAAGCCAGAATATATCGCGGTTGCTTTTGATATTGGGAAGAATTTTAGAAAACAAAAATATGATTTTTATAAAGAAGGAAGACATGAAACACCTGATGATTTAAAAAAACAAATGCCGATTGCAAGGCAAATATTAGAAGCCATGGGAATTAAATATTTAGAACTTGAACCATATGAAGCTGATGATATTATTGGGACACTAGCTAAAATGGCGGATTTAGACCCATTATATGATGCGACTATTATATCTAGTGATAGAGATTTATTACAACTTATTAGTCCAGTTGTTGATGTTAAATTGTTAAAACAATCAGGTTATATTAAATATAATCCGGAAACTTTTAGAACGGACTATGGAATAGAACCAATTAAAATAATTGATTTAAAAGCTCTCGCTGGTGATGCTTCCGATAATATTCCGGGAGTTAAAGGAATTGGTGAAAAAACAGCATTAAAGCTATTGCAAGAATATGGTTCTTTAGAGGGTATATATGAAAATATAGAGAGTATTAAAGGTAAGACTAAAGAAAAACTAGAAGTTGATAAAGATAATGCTTTTATGAGTAAAGAAATAGCAACAATTTATAGAGATGTACCGCTTAATATAGATTTTCAAGATATTATTTATAAGGGTGAGGATAGTGATGCACTTGCAGAGATTTATGAGACTTTAGAGTTTTATTCTTTACTTAAAAATTTTAAAAGGCCAGAAGTAGTACAAGATGATATTAAGTTTAAAGAAATAAATAATATTGAAGAATTAGAACTGGGGGATGAGGTAAGTTTATTTGTAGAGCTTGATGATGAAAATTATCATAAAGGAAATATATTGGGAATAGGGGTTAGTGATAAAGAACATAATTATTATGTAAAACCCGAATTATTTAATAGTTTAATGGAAGTATTAAAGGGTAAGGTTTTATATACTTATAATGCGAAATCTTTGGATATATTAGAACGAAGAAATAATATAGAGACTTATAAAGTTAATTATGATTTAATGATTGCCGCTTATTTGGTTAATGGTTTTACAAAGGATGATATAGCATTTTTAATGCATCCAGAAAAGATTAATGTTGCCTTTTATGAAGATATGAAAAAAGAAGGGTTTAATGATAAAGAAAAGATTAAAAAAGATGTTTCCTTAAAAGCAAGATTTATATATGATACGAGAGATACTTATATTAATGAACTTAAAAAAGAAGAAATGTATGAGTTATTTAGTGAAATTGAAATGCCTCTTACGTATGTTCTTGCGGATATGGAATATGTAGGAGTAAAGATAGATAGTGATATTTTAAATGAAATAAAAAAAGAAGCTGAAGTTAAGTTAGAGGCAATAACTAAAGAAATATATGATATGGCCGGAGAAGAATTTAATATTCAAAGTCCAAAACAACTAGGAGAGATTATTTTTGGAAAGTTAGGAATTGCTGTGGGGAAAAAGACACAAAAAGGATATAAGACTGATGCCGGAACTTTGCAAAAACTTCGAGATAGACATCCAATTATAAATTTAATCTTAGATTATCGCAATTATAGTAAAATATTATCAACGTATACGATTAGTTTGGAAAATGCCAAATTTCCAGATGGGAAGATTCATACTATTTTTAAACAAACTTTAACGAGAACCGGAAGACTTTCAAGTGTCGAGCCTAATTTGCAAAATATTCCAGTTCGAGGAGAAGAAGGAAGAAAGGTTAGGAGAGCGTTTATTCCGTCTAATGATATCTTTTTAAGTATTGATTATTCCCAAATTGAATTAAGAATTTTAGCCCATATTTCGGGAAGTAAAGAATTAATTGAGGCTTTTAGAAATGACCAGGATATTCATACTAAAGTAGCCGCGGATATATATGGAGTAGAAGATAAAGATGTAACGAAACTAATGAGGTCAACCGCGAAAGCCGTAATATTTGGAATAGTTTATGGAATAAGTGGTTTTGGATTGGGAGAAAACTTAAATATTAATCCTAAAGATGCTTCAATGTTTATTAAAAAGTATTATGAGTTATATCCAGGGGTTAAAAATTATATGGATAATATAGTTAAAGAAGCTTATCGTGATGGGTATGTTAGAACATTATTTAATCGCAAAAGAACAATTGAAGAGCTAAATAATCGGAATTTCATGGTAAGGTCTTCAGGAGAGAGGATTGCTCTTAATACACCAATTCAAGGAACTAGTGCCGATATTATTAAAAAAGCGATGGTTTTAGTTTATGAAGAATTTAAAAGAAGAAATATTAAAAGTAAGATGGTTTTACAAATTCATGATGAGTTAGTAATAGATACAGTTTTAAGTGAAAAAGAAGAAGTAACCGAAATTGTTAAAAATGTTATGGAAAATGTAATTAAATTATCAGTACCTTTAAAAGTGGGTATTGCCAGTGGTAAAGATTTATATGAGGCGAAATAATGAATATAGAAAATGTTATAAATAAATTTGGGTATGAAGAAGAACTCGCGGATATTTTAAGAAAGATATATCCTCTTTTTATCACTTATTTTGGAAGTGAGTATGAACCAATTATATATGAAGCTTTAATTAATACTCCGATTATAAAATGTAATAATATTTATACAGCATTTAAGGAAAGAGGTATGCATAGGGAAATAGAATGGGCACCAGAAGTAGATGAAGAAGCAAGAAAAAAGGGAGATTTAGTTACTGTTGAAGATTTAAAAAGAGCATCAGGAGTTTATCATTCTATGCCGGATATAGAATATGATAGAGAGACTAATACTTATAAAGTTGCTAATGTTAAGAGAATTGTGGCGGTTAATTGTAGAGATTTTACTAGTGAATATGCAAAAACAACTTTAATTCATGAATTAGGACATTTAATTAAAAGTTATTATAAAGAATATACAATAGTAGATGATACTTTAATAGAACGAAGTGGGTTAATTGAAAGTAAATATCGTCTTAGTTTTGATGGCGAAGTTATAGTTAAAAAACTGAGTTCAAGTGGAATTGGTTTTGAAGAGGGTTTAAATTCAATATTTGAAGAAGATATTGCTAAAGAGACGGTTAATCCTTCTTATACTGTTGTTGGTTATGGGGTAGTTTGTGATCTAGCAAAAATTTTATTTAAAAAAGATATTAAAGAATTAATAGTTAATGCGGAACTTATGGGAGAAAAAGAAAAGTTTATTAGGGATTTTAATGAGGCTTTAATGGATGATGCTTATGATAAGATAAATTATTATATGGATAGACTATATAAACTTGCTTTAGAAACATATGCGAGTATGTTTCAACCAGAAAAGATGAAAGAATTAAATAAGATAACAGTACGAATTATAGAAGAGGAAGTAGGGCCTTTATTAGAAGAGATAAAGGCTTCAAGACAAGCAAAATTAGGAGGATAAAAATGCCAGAAATTGCGGAAGTAGAAACGGTTAGAAATACTTTAAAAAAAAGAATATTAAATAAAAAAATTAAAGATGTTATAATTAATTATGAACCAATTATAGAAAGTGATAAAAATAATTTTAAAAAAGATTTAGTTGAAAAAAGTTTTATTGATATAAAGCGAAGAGGAAAATGGTTAATATTTGAAACCGAAGATAGATATTTATTATCGCATCTTCGGATGGAAGGTAAGTTTTTTATTAAAGATAGCACCGAAGATATCAATAAACATGAACATATTATATTTAGATTTTTTGATAATACTGATTTAAGATATCATGATACAAGAAAGTTTGGAAGAATGAATTTAATTAAGAAAGAAGAGCTTGAAAAAACGGAATGTATTAAAAAACAGGGTTTAGAACCTGGAGATAAAAAGCTTACAAGTAGTTATTTATTAGAAAAGTTTAAAAATAAAAGATTACCTATTAAAACAGTTTTACTTGACCAAACGATTATAAGTGGACTCGGAAATATTTATGTTAATGAAGTATTATTTTATGCGCGAATTAATCCTTTAAGAGAAGCAAGAAGTATTAAAGAAGAAGAAGCATCCCTAATTGTAAAGGGAAGTAAAGAAATAATCGATGAAGCTATAAAAATGGGTGGAACAACAATTAAGAGTTATACTTCAAGTTTGGGGGTAACAGGAAGATTTCAACAAAAATTAAAGGTTCATAAAAAAGAAGGAGAACCATGTCCTAGATGTGGTAAGCCAATTAAAAATATTAAAATTGGGGGTAGAAGTTCCTATTTTTGTGAAACATGTCAAAAATAAAAGAATATTCTTATTCAAAGAAGATAGGAATATTCTTTTTTTCAAAAGGTAATATTTTATTTTTACTTACTAAACTATAGACTTGAGAGGCGATAATCTCATATTTATAACACAAAGTATTGGGAATAGGAACTAAGGCAATTTCGGTATCTTTTAAGTTATGTAAGTAATTGCGGCCTTTTTTATTAAAACCTAATATTTTGATATATTCTAAAGTAGCAAGTTTATTTATTTCTTTAGGAACACCAATTAAAATATGAATAAGCATCCGACATATTTTATTATAAGTGTAACGTTTAGTTTTAATGCTCATGATAAAATCCGTAATATTATTAGCATCATTAATCTTTTCTTTTAAGCGATTTTCAATACCTTCATCAACTGTTAAGTAACTTGCAAGATTATTATCCGTTAAAATTTTATATTTAATAAAAGGGAATAAGTCATCTAAAGATAAATTTTCCACTAGTTTAAGGGATTTACGTGGCATAAACAAAGATATATCTTCATTGTTTTTAAGTTTTTGTCTAATATTTCGGGCACTAATTATTTCATCATTTGCTTCTAAATCATGATAATTACTCGTTCTTTTAATTGTATGGGGAGTAATTGTGTAATTATGTTTTTTGATGGCTTTTAAGTAGGATATACCAAGTAAATCATTCGGATTAAAAACATTTTCTTTGATATCGAGGGCTTTCGCTAGAGCTGTAGGATAATTAATACCCGTTTTAAGGAGCTCTTGAACTTTTTCATTATATTCTTTAGTATCTTCAATTGCGGCAACTTTTTTTAGTGTTGCTATATCATTTGATTCACTTCCAAAAACGAAATCAGAGCAACCCATTTCAACTAATATTTTAATGGCGGTATCCGCGAAGATATCAGCACTTTGAGAACCAAAAATAAAGGGAAGTTCGACGACTAAATCAACACCATAAATTAAGGCTAGTTTCGTTTTATTTTCTTTTGATAAAATACTTATTTCTCCACGTTCTAAAAAGTAACCATTTAAAACTAAAATTAAAGTATATCCGGGAAACATTTTTTTAGTTTCTTCAATATGATGGATATGTCCTTTATGAAAAGGATTATATTCACAAATAATTCCTACCGCTTGCATTTTTCTTCACCTTTATAAGTATATCACAAAAAATAACTTTAAGTCTTTAAATATTTAAAACTTAAAATAAATTTGACAGGAAGATTTAATTATAATATAATTTAGGTGGTGGATAAAATGGTTATAGATTTAATTAAATTAAGAAATAAAGATTTAATCGTCGATGAAGATATCGTATTTGATAAAAATATTTATCAAAATAAAGATATAGTGCTTTTAAAAGATATTCATATAAAAGGGATTATTAGATATAATGAACTTAATAATATTGCGATTAATTTAAAACTTACGGGAGATATGATTCTTAAAGATAGTGTAAGTTTAGATAATATAAGTTATCCTTTAGATTTAGTGATAGAAGAAGAATTAGAGGAAAATAGTGAAAATTTTTACGAATATTATGAAAAAAAGCAAAATATACTTGATATTATGAAGATTTTGTGGGAAAATATTGTTCTAGAAGTGCCGATTAGATTTACCAATGTAAGTGATGCCCAGATGAAGGGTGAAGGTTGGAGTTTAGGCGGTCAAGATAATTTTTTAGAAATCGACCCAAGATTAGCCAAACTTAATGAGCTTTTGGGCGAGGGGAAGGAGTGATAATATGCCAGTTCCTTTTAGAAGAACAAGTAAAACGAAAAAGAGAATGCGTCGTACTCATTTAAAAAAAGAGGTTGGAGCATTAACTAAGTGTCCTAAATGTGGAGAAGTTTTAAGACCTCATAGAGCTTGTCTTAAATGTGGATATTATAAAGATACTGAAGTTATTAAAGTAAATGAAGAAGAAAAATAGTTAGATTATTCTAAAAGTTATAATAGAAGTTTAGAAATAGATGATGCTTTTATTTAACGAAGAGAAAAGTCTAACTTTTTATATGTCTTAATATAGATTATTAAGGCTTTTTATGGTATAATGATTTATGATAAAGGAGTGTATTTAAATGAAGTATGATGATTTAGAGAAAACTCAAGATTTATTTGATATTGAAGATGTTCCTAATCCGATTTTAAATATTGAAATGGAAGGAGCTAGTAAAGATAATTTAACTAATGAACTTACTTTTGGACTTACAGAAACTAAAAATGAAGAAGAATTAAACAAGATGAATGGGGAAGAAGAACAAAAAGAAGATAATAAAAAGAAAAAGAAAGATAAAAAAAGTTTAAAAGAAAAATGGGCTGGTTTATCTAAAAAGAAAAAAGTTTTAATTATTTTGGGTATAATTTTGGTAATGGTGATAATAATTGGGCTTTTAATATTCTTACTTGGAGGCAAGAAGGATGAAAAGGGTAAAGATGATAAACCAAGTGTGCCAGAAGTAATTGTGGAAAAAGAAAATTATATATATAAAGATGGAGTATTAACTTTTTTAGATAAAGATGAAAAAGAAATTGGAACTTATGAATGTCAAAATAAAGATGAAAATTTATGTTTTGTAGCAAATTATAGTAATGAAGATACATTTGATGGCGAAAAGTTTGTTTATGAAGATGGAAGTAAAATAGAAAAAAGAAGTACTATTTATAATGATAATTATGTCTTTGTTTATGATGATAAAGAAAAAGTAGATGGAAATATTAATTTATATAATATTAAAGATGCTAAAGTAGAAGGAACTTATGAATTAGTTAAAGGGGATAGTGAATCAAATTATGTTATTTTAAAAGATACTAATGGAAAGTATGGAGCAATAGAGTTAACAAGTGAAGGAATTACAGAAAAAATTGAGTTTGCTTTTACTTATTTAGGAATGGTTAATAAAGATAGTAATGTAGTTGTTTTAAATAATGATAAGTATTATCTTTATACGAAAGATGGAGAGATTTTAAGTAGAGGCTTATCTTATGAAATAAAGAGTTATAATAATAATTATATTGTTGTCGATAATAATGGGTATCAAGTTTATGATTATCGGTCTAATTTAGTTATTGATGAGAAAAGTGAATATATAAGTTTAATGGATAGATATGCGGTTTTAATAAAAGATGGAGAATTATTTATTAGAGATTATGAAGGAAATAAATATAATGAAAAAGGAATTAGACTTAATAGTAGTGAGTATAATACTTTAAATATTTATGATGAAGATAAACAACCACTTGAGACTAAAAGTGCTTTTACAGTAAGTATTGAAGGAGATAATATTAATGTTCATTATAAAAATAGAAATACCGATAAAGATGAACTTATAAATATTCATGAAGGGGAATTTAGTAGTAATTTAGAATATATGAATTATTTAGGGGGAACGTTGTATTTCTATAGTGATGAAGAGAAGAAAGATATGCTTGGAAGTTATGATTGTACTAATAAAAATAATGTTGATGGAAAAACTAAAGAACTTAATCAGTGTAATGTGGCAACAGAATCGTTCTTTAGTAAAAATGAAGTAGAAACGGATAATAGTAAAAATTTAGGATATTTACCAATTTATAATAATAGATATGTGTTTATTTTGGATTCAATGGATTCAAAGAATGTAACAGTTATTCTTTATGATTTAAAAGATAATAAAACTTTAACTAAGTATGCTGAGGTTGATGCCGGAGCTTATACAAAAGAGAAGAAGATTACTTTTGTAGATACGGAAGAAACATTAGTTATGGCTAAAAATAAAAATGATAAGTATGGGGTTATAAAAATAGGTAAAGATACAGTTAAAGGAAATATTGGCTTTAATTATGATAGTATGGAAAAGTTAAGAGATTACTATATGGCTGGGAAAAGTTCAGGAACTTATATGTTACTTGATAAAAATGGTGAAAATGTAAGTGGCGAAGTAAAGGGTAAAATTGTTGATTATAAAGGTAATTATTTGAAATTAATTGATAATGCTTCAAAATATCATGCGGGAATATTTAAAAATGATAGTGATATAACGGGTTATTTAGATGTTGTACTTTATGATGATTTCTTTGTTGTTGTTACGAGTGATTTTAAGGTTAATATTGCTTTATATAGTGATTATAAACTTATAAGTGAAGAAGGGGTGGCTATAGGTAAAGATTATAAGAATAATTATGAAGTATCAAAAGTAGCTAAAGGATATTATGTTAAAGTACTTAGTACTAAAAAAGGATATATTATTAGTCCTTCAGGAGATATTGAAGAGGTTTAGGCTGTTAAGATTTTTTGAAAATGTCAGTTTTTGTATTTTTGCGATGCAAGTGAATTAGTAACAAATAAAGACGAGCTTTATTTGTGAAAATATTATGATTAATGAAATCTAAAAAGCAAGGGTCAAGATGAACTCAACTATGTTTCGCCCTTGCTTTTAATCTTTCATCTCTTTCTCTTATAAGCTGTTCTAACATCTTTTGATCATCAATTCTTTTTTGCTCTCTTTTAACAGGATCATTTCTATGACCTTCAATATGTCTTGTACCATAAATTTTATTAT
>CANQHE010000032.1 GCA_947623735.1 uncultured Bacilli bacterium | reverse complement strand
AAGAAAAGCCTAATTTCAATAGAAATTAAACTTTTTTTATTTCTTCATCTGTCAAACTCGGGTTATAACATAAAAATAGATAATTTTTTTAATTATCAAAAAGAAATTAAATTATATTTGGTAAATATTAGATTTCGTAAATTTTTATTTGACTTATAAATAAAATGTATGCTATGATGTTTTTAGAGTTTATTTGATGGAGTAAGAGAAAATGGAAAGTATAATAATAACAAGTAATAGCAATAAAAAGAATATTTTAAGAAAACTTACTAAAGATAAATTACTTTATAATTTGAAGTTTTTTTCTTTTAATGATTTAAAAAAGAGATTGTTTTTTGATTATGATAATAAAACTTTGGAGTATATAATTTCTAAGTATAAAGTAAATATAAATGTAGCTAAAACTTATTTAGATAATATGTACTTTTTAAAAGAGTTAGATGATAATAAGATTAAATTTTTAAGTAATTTAAAACAAGAGTTAAAAGATAATAATTTACTGATAATTAATGATAATTTTAGGGAGTATCTTAAAGATAAAAAAATTATTATTTATGGTGATGGGGATTTGCTTAAAGAAGAAAAGATTATTTTAGATGAAGTTCCTCATTATGAAGTTTATAAAAAAGAAGTTAAAGATAAAGATATAAAAGTATATGAAGCAAGTAATGAAAAGACAGAAGTAGAGTTTGTTTGTAATAAAATAAGTGAATTAATTGAGAATGGGATTGATATAAATAAAATTAAAATAATTATAAGTGAGGAATATTTTAATGTCGTAAGAAGATATTTTAGTTTATTTAATATTCCTATAAATTTAAAGAGTAAAGCAACATTTTATAGTACGATGGTTGCCCAAGAGTTTTTAAATAATTACGATAAATTAGATATTGGGGATAATGTTTTAGCTTTAAGAGAGAAATATGATAATGTTAATGATTTAGTAAATATAATTAATAAGTCAGTTTTGGTTGAAGATAAAAATATTAGAAAAGAATTTATTATTAATGATTTAAAAAATACTTTTATTAGTGGGGATGCTTATGATAAAGCAGTGCAAATGGCAAGAATAGAAGATAGTTTTTTAGATGATGAATATGTGTTTTTGTTAGGTTTTAATATTAATGATTATCCTAAAGTAGTTAAAGATGAAGATTATTTAAGTGATAGTATTAAAGAAAAGTTAGGAAGAGATACAAGTTCTGATATAAATAGATATAATAAAATTAAATTAATTAATAAACTTAAAGAAATAAATAATTTAATAATTACTTATAAACTAGGAAATAAAAGGGGAGTATGTTATCCTTCTTTATTGGTTTTGGAAATGAAAATGGATGTTTTAACAATAGAAGATTCAGATATGATATCTTATTCAAAAATAAATACTAGTTTAAAGTATGCTCAAGCTCTTGATACATTATATAAATTTAATGTTAAAGATAAAAAAATAGGATTATATCGGAATAGTTTAAATATTAAATATCGGGAATATAATAACCAATTTACAGGAATTAATAAAGATTTTTTAGAAAAAGTTTTAAATAATGAATTAGTTTTAGCTTATACCAATATGGAAATGTATAATGAATGCGCTTTTAAATATTATCTTAGTAAGATACTTAAAATTGATATTTATGAAGAAAGTTTTAAAACGATTATAGGAACGATTGTCCATCATATTTTGGAAATTGCTATAATAAGAGATGTAAATATTAAACATGAAATTATGCAATTTGTTAAAGATAATCTTTATGTTATGGGGGCAAGAGAACTTTTTTATTTAGATAAATTAAGTGATGAACTAGAAAAAGTAATCAAAATAATTAGAGAACAAGCGAAACATTCTAAATTAGATAAAAATTTATTTGAAGAAGAACTTTATGTATATGAAGATAGAGATAATTATAAGATTACCTTTAAAGGATTAATAGATAAAGTTATGTATACTTTAGAAAATGATAAAGAAATATTAGCCGTTGTAGATTATAAAACAGGACAAAAAAAGGTTAGTTTAGATAGATTAGAGTATGGACTTGATTTACAACTTCCGATATATTTGTATTTACTTAAAAAATCAGAAAGATTTAAAGAAGCTATAATTGGGGGATTTTATATTCAACAAGTACTTATGAAGGTTCCTAATAAAGGGCAAAAAACTATTGATACTTTAAGATGCGAAAATTTAAAGTTACAAGGTTTTTCTAATAGTGATGAGAATATTTTAGAAAAAATTGATGATGAATATCAAGAAGGGAAAATACTTAAAAATGTTAAGTATAAAAAAGATGGAACATTAAATGCTAAATCGAAAGTATTATCAAATAAAGAAATGGATTCTTTAACAGAAGTAGTAGGGGAAAAAATAGATGAATGTGTTACTAATATAATAAATGGAGAGTTTAATATTAATCCTAAAGTTATAAATGGGAATAATGATGCTTGTACTTATTGTAAGTTTAAAGATATTTGTTTTATGAAAAAAGAAGATGAAGTAATACTGGGAGGTGATGATAGTGAAAGCGACAGTATCACAACAACAAGCGATTGATGATGAAGGAACTAATATAATTGTATCAGCCGGGGCTGGTTCTGGTAAGACAGCGGTGTTATCAGAAAGAGTTTTGCGCAAAGTAAAAGATGGGGTAGATATTAGAAAGATATTAGTTTTGACATTTACGAATGAAGCCGCGGGAGAAATGAAATCACGAATTAGAAAAAAAATTAAAGAAGCTGGAATAGAGGAACAATTAGAATATATTGATGCGGCTTATATTACAACTTTTGATGCTTATGCTTTAGCAATAGTTAAAAAATATCATTATTTACTTAATATTTCTAAGAATATTGCGATTATTGATTCCTCCGTTATTGAACTAGAAAAGAAAAGATTATTAGAAGATATATTTAAGGAATTATATGAAAAGAAAGATGAAGATTTCTTAAGTTTAGTGGGAGATTTTACTAATAGAGATGATGATATAATAAAAGAGGCTATACTGGGAATAAAGAAGTCTTTAGATTTAAAGTATGATAAATTAGAATATTTAGAACATTATATAGATAATTTTTATAATGATAATTATATAGATAAGATATTTGAAGAGTATTTTAATTATTTAAAAGAATTATCCGAGGTAGTATTAGATAATTTAGTTGCTTTAGAAGATATGCTAGATAGTAAATTATATACTAAAGTTTATGATAGTTATATTAAGTATACGAATATTAAAACTTATAATGATTTATATAAAATAAAAGACAAAATTACAATACAATTTAGGAATATTCCAGAAGAAGCAATAGAATATAAAGATAATTTAAAAAATACAGTAAATAAAATAACGGAACTTACGAAATATAGTGAAGAAGAGTTAAAAAAACAAATTTGGAGTACCAAAAAATATGTTAGAGCAATAATTAAAGTTATTAATCTATTAGATGAGAGGTTAAATGCTTATAAAAGGAAACAGGAAGCATATGAATTTTTAGATATTGCGAAGATGGCTATTTTTATTGTTAAAAATAATGAAGATATAAGAGAAGAACTTAAAAATAGTTATAATGAAATATTGATTGATGAATATCAAGATACGAATGATTTACAAGAGATGTTTATTCAAGAAATAGAAAATAATAATGTTTATATGGTGGGGGATATAAAACAATCTATTTATAGATTTAGAAATGCTAATCCTAATATATTTAAAGAAAAATATGATAATTATAAAAATAACATTGGGGGTAAAAAAATTGATTTATTAGAGAATTTTAGGTCAAGAAAAGAAGTATTAGATAATATTAATGAAATATTTGATTTAATTATGACGGAAGATATTGGGGGAGTAAAATATTTAGGTAATCATGAAATGGTTTATGGTAATCTTGCTTATATTAATGAGGGAATGGTTAAGCAAGATAGTAATATGGATATACTTAAATATGATAAAGATAATAAAGATTATAGTGATGCTCAGATTGAGGCTTTTATAATAGCGCATGATATAAAAGAAAAAATAAGTAAACATTATTTAGTATATGATATGGATAAAGGATGTGTAAGAGAGGCTTTATATAGTGATTTTTGTATTAT
This sequence comes from uncultured Bacilli bacterium, assembly GCA_947623735.1. Lineage (GTDB taxonomy): Bacteria > Bacillota_I > Bacilli_A > RF39 > UBA660 > Caccenecus. The sequence continues at coordinate 11,453 of CANQHE010000032.1, read as the reverse complement.
TTTAGATAGAGGTAGTGATATGCCTTTATATAAAAAGATATTTGAATATGAAGAAATACCGATGGATGTTTATAAAGATAGTGATTTAACTAGTTCTTTAGATATATTAGTTTTTAAAAATATAATTAGTTTAATATTATGTATAAAAGATAAAGTTTATGATATAAAAATGAAATATTATTTTACAAGTATTGCTCGGAGTTTTTTAGGAAATTTAAGTGATGCTGAAATATTTAATATTAAATGTAATAATAGTTATTTTGAAACAGATATATTTAAGAAGTGTCAAAAGATTGCTAAAAATATAGATAGTAAAACTCCAAGTATTATATTAGAAGATATTTTAAAAGAATTTAATGTTTATGAAAATTTAATTACAGTAGGAGATATAAGTGAGAGAATAACTAAAATAGAATATTTGGAAGAACTTTCTTGTAATGCAGAAGATTTAGGATTTACTATTAGTGATTTTCGAGATTATTTAGAAGAAGTTATAAAAGGTAAAGAAGAGATAAGATATAAAGAAGCAAAAGAAGATTTAAATTGTGTAAAATTAATGAATATTCATAGGTCAAAAGGATTACAATTTCCAATATGTTATTTTGCCGGTTTTAAGAAAGATTTTAATTTAAGTGATATTCAAAGTAGATTTATGTTTGATAAAAAATATGGAATACTTACACCTTTTTATGATGAGGGAATAGATAATTTATTTGTTAAAGAATTAATTAAAAATGCTTTTTATCAAGAAGAAATTTCGGAGAAAATTAGACTTTTTTATGTTGCTTTAACGAGAGCGCAAGAAAAAATTATCATGGTAGTGCCAGAATTTAAGAAGCCGTTGAAACAAAAAGGGCCAATTAGTAAAGTGGTAGGTTCTGATTTTAGGTCTTTTTATAATTTTATTGAAGCTATTGCTTATAATTTAGATAAGTATGTAAAAATAGTTGATTTAAAAGAAATTGGACTTACTAAAGATTATCAATTTATAAAAAATGGTGATTTAAATTTAGAAGATAGTAAGAAGAAAATTTATTTTAAAGATAATAATATTGATAGTAAATTAATAGTAAATAAACATGCTTCTAAAACTATTAAAAATATTATTACGAAAGAAGAAGCGAAAACTTTAGAATATGGGACATTAATGCATGAAATGCTTGAAGAAACAGATTTTAAAGATATGAGTATAACTAATAAATATGTTCTTAATTTAAGAAATACTTTTGATTTTCAAAAGCCGAAGATATATCAAGAATTAGAGTTTATTATGAATGATAAAGATACAGAATATCATGGAATAATTGATTTAATGTTAGAATATGATGAGGAAATAAAAATAATTGATTATAAACTTAAAAATATTGATGATGAAGAATATATTAAACAATTAAATGTATATTATAATTATATAAAACAAGTTAGTGATAAAAAAGTTAGTTTATATTTATATTCAATAATGGATAATAAAGTAAAAGAAGTACCTATTTTATCTTTAGTGTAATTAAGTGTTAAATTTGTTTTATTTCTTGAACTTAAAAGTTATTTATGATAATATAATACTATAAGGAGGATGTTATGAGTACAGGAATGATTATATTGTTAGTGGTAGTAGCAATTATTGTTTTAATTATTTTATGGGTAGTTGGTACTTATAATTCTTTAGTAACACTTAGAAATAGAGTTAAAGATTCTTGGAGTCAAATTGATGTACAATTAAAAAGAAGATTTGATTTAATTCCTAATTTAGTTGAAACGGTTAAAGGTTATACTAAACATGAAAGTGAAACTTTAGAAAATGTAGTTAAGGCTAGAAATACTTATTTAAGTGCCACAGCACCAGAAGAACAAATGAAAGCTGATGGAGAACTTACTAAAGCTGTAAGTAAATTATTTGCTTTAGCGGAAAGTTATCCGGATTTGAAGGCTAATACTAATTTTACAGAATTACAAAATGAATTAAATGAAACTGAAAATAAGATTGCTATGTCGAGACAATTTTATAATGATGTAGTTATGCAATACAATAATAAAGTGGAAATAGTTCCATCTAATATTGTAGCAAGTATGTTTAAGTTTAAAAAAGAAGCTTTCTTTGAGGCTAATGAAACTGAAAAACAAAATGTACAAGTTAAATTTTAAGGCTTAACGATGTTAAGTCTTTTTTAAGAAGGTGAACTATGAAAAAGTTAATTTGGGGAATTTTAATATTTTTTATACCAATGATGGTTAAGGCCGCGGAAGTTAAAGTAACGGATTTTTTAGTGGATGCGAAAATACTAGAAAATGGCGATATGGAAGTAGAGGAGTTAATTAGTGCGGAAGGAAGTTTTAATTGGTATGAAAGAGATTTGGTTTTTAAGAATAATATTTTAGAAGATAATGGAACTTTTTATAATAATAGTATTTATAATGCTACAGATATAGAGCTTCAAGAGATTAAGGCTAAAGAAGTTAAAGAAGTGTCTTTTGATACTTTTAAGGAAGATTTTAATAGTTTTACTTATACTTCTATTGGTAATAATGGGGATAAAGCTAAATATACTGAAAGTAATATAGGAAATGGCTATAGATATAGGTTATATTATTACACTAATAATAGTAAAACGGCTTTTTATATTAAGTATGTTGTAAAAGATGCGGTAGTATTACATAATGATATCGCGGAACTTTATTGGACTTTTGTACCAGATGGTTTTGAAGAAGATTTGCATAATATTAAAATAAGAGTTAGTTTACCAAATGATGATAATACAGAAAATTTAAAATATTGGGCGCATGGTAATTTAAGTGGTGAGATAAATAAGATTAATAATAAAACTATTCTCGCAAGTATAAAAGATGTTTTTGAAGGAGAAGCTGTAGATGTAAGACTTACATTTGATAAAAGCTTAGTACAAGATGTAGTTAAAAATAGCTATGTTAATGCTCTTGATGAAATAGTAAAAGTGGAAACTGAAAGAGCCGAGGTTGCCAATAATTTAAGAAAAGAGTTAAATTTAAAGAGAAATTTTGTGATAGGGGGAACTATTATGATGTATGTTGCAATAGTAGTTTTAACTATCTATATATATTTAAAATATGGTAAGAGTCCTAAGTCGGGATATTATTCGAAGTATAATCGAGAATTTATTGATGATTATAATGTAGAAGTAGTAGATTATCTTATGAATAGAAAGATTACTTCTAATGCGATGAGTGCTTCAATTATGAATTTAATATATAAAAAGAATATTAAAGCAGAGGAACTTGCCGATACTAAAGATAAGAAAGTGAAACAATATATGTTTACTTTAGAAAATAGTGATAATATTAATCAGAGTGAACAAATATTAATTGATTTTTTGTTTGATAAAGTGGGAAAGTGTAATGTATCTAGTGATGGTAAAAAGATTTTTACAACTAAGGATTTAAAAAGTTATGCGACAGGAACTAAAACTTGTAGTTCTTTTGTAAATAATTATACTGATTGGAAAAATAGTGTTATTAGTTTGGGAGAAAAAGAAAATTTTTATGTAAGTAGTGGGACACCAAAGGTTATAGGAATTATAGTACTTATTTTATCTTTTTTAATATTTAGTTATGGACTCGGGATAGGAATTGATTTTATACCAACTTTATTATTAATATTTTTGGCTGCGATATTCTTTATTTATTCTTTAGTGGTTATTAAAAAATCCGAAAGAGGGGCTGAACATTATGATAAATGGAAAGCATTTAGAAATTTCTTAGATGATTTTGGAACTTTTGAATTAAAAGAACTACCAGAAGTAATTCTTTGGGAAAGATATTTAGTGTATGCGACAGTTTTTGGTTTGGCTTCTAAGGTACAAAAAAGTATGAATGTAATGATTAAAGAAGTTGATATGAATACATATCAATATTATCCTAGTTTTATATATTTTGATATTGGTCCATCAATAAGTAGTAGTATAAATAATGCGATAAGTAGTGCTTATCAAAGTCAGGCGGCTAATTATGCGAATACTCATTCATCAAGTTCAAGCGGAGGAGGATTTGGTGGCGGATTCTCTTCTGGCGGTGGCTTTGGTGGTGGAGGCGGCGGTGGTCGCTTTGGCTAGATATAAAAAAGAGAAAGTGATTTTATTTTTTACTTTCTCTTTTAAGTTTGCCTAGTTTTACTTTAAACTTAAGATTTCTTTTCTGGTTAGACCAGTTGCTTTCATTATTTTGTCTACTGAAATTTCTAAATTAAGCATATTTTTAGCAATATCGAAGTTTCTTTCTTCTATTACTTCTTCATCATGCTCTTTCATGTATCTTTCTAACCCATTTTTAGAACTCTCTAAGTTCCATTCTCTTACATACTCAATTATATCATCCACTATTTTTTTCCCTCCTTTTTAATGTTTTATACAATATTCCTTCTCTTTATGTTGTTTAAAAACTGCTTTTTGCAGCAGTTATTTTAAACTTAAGATTTCTTTTCTGGTTAGACCTGTAACATCCATAATATCTTGAATTTTCATTTTTTTATTAAGCATGTTTTTAGCTATGCCACATTTTTCTTCTTCAGCTGTTTCTTGTTGTTTTTCTTCGATGTATCTTTCTAACCCATTTTTAGAACTCTCTAAGTTCCATTCTCTTACATACTCAATTATATCATCCACGATTTTCTTTCCTCCTTTATATTTTTTCATTTCTTGTAATGATTTACAATTAAGTAGTCTTAATATAGTTATAAATTCATGTTCATATAAATTATATGACATTTTATTTGTTAAGTCAAATCTTAATAGATATATTAATATATTATTATCTATGGATATATTTAAGATATCATTTTTTATTCTATAACTATTTATGAGTTCTTTATTAACTCTTTTATAGTTACTTGGTATTAAGTTAAGACTTATAACTTTATGCATGTTTTTATAGCTAATATTGTTTTTATAAAGTTGGTTAGAAAATAATCTTGAAGTATAAGCAAAACTTTTGTTATATTCATTTTCACTAAATTTATTACTATACATCTCAAGTGATATAATATCACCATTATTTAGAGTGACAGTTAAATCACCATAATAAGATTTAATAGTTTTATTAGTAGGAATAATATAATTTTGAGGAACAATATCAATTATATTACAAGAAGCATCAAGGCCAATATAATCTAAGAAAGAATTAATAAATACTTTTAAAACATTTTCATGAGAAAAAACATACTTAAAAGTTAAATCATTAGATAATGGACTAAAAGTAGTTTCTTTTAATTCTGAGTTCAAATTATAATTCACCCCCAATCTAATTTCTTATAAAAAAATAAGAAATGATGTTATAATAACACATGAGAAGCGCGAAATTTGTCGAACTATGGGAGCAAATTCAAAAAAACTTAATTATTTTTTAAGTTCGACGTAAATACTTGAATTAAAATTATGTTCTTTACTAGTAATATTGCTGTCAGCAGTTTCTAATTCTTCAGTATTAATTAAGAAATATTTATGATATAAATAATCTTTGTTATCACTACTAACGGGGTCATCCCAAGTTAAATCTATATGAAGCCATTCATTGTTTATTTTAACAGCATTCCAAACATGACCAGAGGTAGAGCCACTTTCTTCTTCTGTAGTGGCAACTTTGTAATTTTCAAAATTTAGATTACTTAAAAATATGGCCATTAAGTCAGTATAACCATTACATGTAGCAAGATTATTAAATAAAGCTCCATAGGCACTATAACTTAGGGATTTTTTATCATTATTGATATCATATTTAGTATTATTAATAATATAATCATGAATGGCTTTTAATTTATCATAATCAGTTTTTAAATCTTTAGTAATAATTTTTTTAGTTAGATTATTTACTTCATTATTTATTTTGGTTATTTGTTCGGGAGTATAAAGATAAGAAATTTGCATAGTAATTTCCCCATTATCAGAAATAGTAGTTTTTATTTTAGTAAAAGAATTAAAGGGGTGAACAAAATTATTTAAATGAGTTAATAAATTATCATCGTTACTAAATGTATTAACATCTTCAATACAATTTTGATATTCTTTAGGGCAATAGAAAGTAAAATCAGTAGTGCCACTGTTTATGATGGTGTAAAAAATATTAAGAATATCTTGTTTACCATAGGGAGTAAAATTAGTGGTGTTTTTGACAAAAGAAAAGTTGGTATTTTTCGAATATAAATTAACGGTAGTCGTACTATTGGAACGAGGGGGATTTAAAAAAGTAATAATTTTATCAGTAAGAGGATTGATATTTATTAGAACGGTTAAAATAGATAAAATACATATAAAAGGTATAATTAGTTTTTTCATAAAAATCACCTAATTTAAGTATAGCAAAAAAAAAAGAAGTGCACAATAATTTGTTACTTCATATTTTTAACTTTGCTAGCAAGTCTAGCTTTTTGTCTATCAGCTGTATTTTTTTTGATTAAGCCTTTACTTGCTGCTTGGTCTAAATATTTTTGAACATCTTTAAATAAAGTATTTGCTTTTTCATTATCGTTAGATGCTATAGCTTTTTCAGTTTCTTTAATTAAATTTTTAACTCTTGCTTTTAATTCATGATTATTTTCAGTTTTTTTAGCAATTACTTTAATGGCTTTTTTTGAACTTTTAATATTTGCCAAAGGGAACACTCCTTCCTGATATCAGTAACAATTCTATCAAAAAACTAGCCTTTTTTCAAGCATTTTAGAGAAGAATATACTAATTTATATATAATTTTATGCTACTTCTAGTGCTTTAATTGACAAAATTAGAGAATATGATAAAATAGTCTATGTATTTTTTAAATTTTAAGAGGTGATTTTTATGATCGAAGAAATAGAAAATTTAATTAAAACTAGATATAAAAGAAGTATGGATTATAATGAAGTTTTATCAAATATAAGAGATATTGTTGATTTCTATAAATATAAATATTATTATTTGAAATTTAAAGATGAAGTATTGCTTAAATTAATTTATGATGCTTTAAAAGATAATATTAATAAGGAATTTATGATACCACAAGTTTATGCTCAAGTAGAAAGTAGAATAGAATATTTTATAAGAAAGAAATTACAAAGTAAAGATATGTTGATGGTTGATTTAGTTCTTAAAGATATAATTATGAATGTGGGTAATAATAAAATAAAAATATTAAGAGATTTTTATTTAAAACTTACAAGATATGGAGTTATTTTTAATGAAGAATATTTTTTATTAGTTAAGTCTAGTTCGAAAGTTTTTAGAGAAATAATAAATTCTTGTGGAATAAAAAATATGAGTTATATAGATTTTAAAAATATAATTAATCATAAATATGATTTTTATTTTAAAGTAAGACCACCTTTTAAAAGTTTAAATTGGACGATTAGGACTTTTAATTATATTAATGAAATGAGTTATAAAAAAATAAATTATTTAAGTGCGACAAGTGAGCAAGTTTATAAAGTTAGATATATAATGATTAATTATGATAATATTGATGCCGTGAAAAAACTTTATCTTAGTTTTTTTAGAGTTCTTGAAGAAAAAGAATTGGATAGAGTTATATTTAATTTAGATATTAAGAGTTTAGAAAAAATATTAGAAGATTATAAAGTATATCAGACTGGTTTTAAAGAAAGTGCTAATATTCCTGATTTTATTTTAAGATTATATTCTAAATTAAAAGCTAGAAATGTTAATACGAGTATAAATAATAATAGAGAGAGATTACAATATATAGCAGATAATGCTAAAATTTTTAAAAGTATTAGTGAGTTATATAAAAGATATTGTATGGTAAGTATAGATAAAGAATTAGAAGATATTGATATAACTTATTTAAAAAGATGGGTTAAATATTATCAAGATGGGGTACTTATTAATCATTTAGATGAGTTATATAATACTATCAATAAAGCAAAAGAGCAACAAAGAGATATAGAAGAAAAAAGTGATGCTAAAAGTAAAGATAATAGTAGAAAACTTAGAAGACGTAAGTAGTATATCTTCTTTTTATTTGGCAATAATATAAATGGTGGTTTTAGTGAAAAAGGCTTTTATGGATAGTGCTCAAATAATTAAAGATAATAAATATTTAATAGATAAAGTAGATTTTAGGGGATATAATATAGTACATTTTAAAGTTGATGGGAGTAATGAGAAAAAGTTAAGAAGAATTAAAGGGGATTATTTTGCCATAAATTTTGATTATGTTAGTTTACATAAGAAAGATAAACAAATAAAAAAAGAAGTAATTAAGATTTTGAAAACTTTTTTTGGAAAAGAAAATCCTACAAAGCCTTTAATATTAGGGCTTGGTAATTCTAGTATTATATGTGATAGTTTAGGGGTTAATACTACGAATAAGGTAATGGCCACGAATCATTTTACGGATTTTATGAATATTCCCAAAGTAGCACTTTTTAATCCGGAAGTTACAGAAAAGACAGGAATTAGTTCTTTTGGATTAATTGAAATGGTGGTAAAAAAACTCAAGCCAACAGTATTAATTATAATTGATACTCTAGCTACTAGTGATGCAGAGGTTTTAAATAATTGTATTGAAATTAATAACACCGGAATAATACCGGGGAGTGCTATAAAAGAAAATAAAAAGATAGATGCTAAAACTTTTGGAATACCTGTTATAGCGATAGGAGTACCACTTGTTTTGGAAAAAGATAAGAGACTATATACAACACCAAATGTTAAAGAAATAATTGATTTAATAAGTGAGATTATTGGAAATGCTTTAAATGAACTTTTCTTTTAAAGATACTTATGTTGATAAAGGTAAGTATCTTTTTTATATGTAAAATTAGTGTAAATAGTGAAAAAAACAGATTTAATATAATCTGCTAAACAAAATATATAAATCTGCTAAGCAGAAATAATATAATCCGCTAGCCAATTTATCAAAATCTGTAATTTTACAAAATGTTTTTTTTATGTTAAATTGAGTTTGCGAGGCACACTTTGGGGGTCTTGGTGTTTGCCACCTTATCTTTAAAACAAGGAGGTGGTCAGTATGACTAAGAAAGATTTTTTAATTTTTCTTCTCATAGCGATAATTATTTTACAAATTATTTATAAATAATTCGAGAATAAAAAAACGCACCACTTCTGAATAGTGGTGTAATGTCAAAATGGCAAGCACCATGAAGTGCTTCGCTAATATTATGATAATATAAATTTAAATAAATGTAAAGAAAATTTTTTAATTGATTAAATATTTTGGGGTATCGATTCTTCCTAAAAGATAGTCAGCTGAAATATTATATTTTTTACATATGGCATAGAGATAAGATGTAGTTAGTATACTTTTGCCATTATCACAATTGCTTATGAAAGAGTGCGAAGTTTGTAAGAAATCAGCAAGTTCTTCTTGAGTTAATTTCTTTTCTTTGCGGAAGTCTTTAAATCTTTTGGTAAATAAATCTTTATTAATATCTTTTTTGGCTAAACTGTATTTTTTTCTTTTAGTTAGATTAAATAAATAGTCTATTGATATATCGAAATAATTACATAAAGTAATTAGATGTTTTAGAGGGATTATTCTATTTTGTAATTCGTAATCTTTATAGGTACTTCTGTTTATATTAAGGTGATTTGCTACATCTTGTTGTGTTAAATTAAGATCAAATCTAATATCTTTTAATAGTTCTGTATAATTCATAATAATCACCTATATAGTTATTTTCTCATTTTATTTTAAAAATTTTAAAAATGGCGACATATATGACATTTTTTCTTGACTTTTGACATTTGCTAGACTATAATTTAAATATAAGTTAGAAAAAACTAATATATTTGATAAAATAGAAAGGGAGATAAATTTGAAGTTTGAAAAATTAAATTATAGCAGTGGAAATATAAAAAAAGCTTTTATAATTGGATTTATAGTAAGTACTTTAATATTTGTAATAATTAATATATTTTTTACAAAAGCAAAGTATAAGTTAGTGGAAAGTAGAAAACTAGCTAGTGGGACAATTAATTATACATTAGTTGATTTTGAACTAGCGGGTATAAAAGTAAAAAAAGATGGCAGTGAAGATTATGTAGATACAGATACTATAGAAGATAATTATGTATTTAATCAAAATGAAAGTTATTGTACAGAAAAATATACTAGTGAAGGTAATAGTTTTGAAGATGTAAGAAATAATACTTTAACAATAAATTTTGATAAAGATACAAAAAAAGTAAGTATAAAACCATATAGTAAAAAGGGAACAAAGTGTTATTTGTTTTTTGATGAAGAACATAATCTTAGTAAAGAAGTATTAGAAAATACGCTAAAACAGTCATCAAAAGGAGATATTTCTAAAATTGTAGGTGAAGCTTGCGGAAGTTGTACTATGAAAGATAGTGGTATATATAAAACTCAAGATGATTTTGGAGATAGTTATGTATATCGAGGAACAGTCGATAATAACTGGGTAAAATTTGGAACAGGAAAAAATAAAGAAACCGGCGATATCTGGTGGAGGATCATAAGAATCAATGGAAATGGAACAATAAGGTTAATCTATGCCGGAACAAGTACCAATTCAAATGCACCATCACCAACTGGTGAAACAACAATGATAAAACCAAATCAATATGCAGGAAATAGTAGCTATCCACGAGCAGTAAAATTTAATGAAAAATATAACGATAATAAATATGTAGGTTATATGTATAATGACAGTCCAACAACATCAACTCAAGAAAGTGCTCATAATGTAACAAGTAGTAGTAAAAATAGTACTATATTAGATCAAATAGTATATTGGTATAATAACGATACAAATTTATCTACTTTGTCAGACAAAATAGATGTCGAAACTGGATTTTGTAGTGATACAAATTTAGCAACAGGAAAACATGGAAGCTATACAGGAAATGGTTATGGAACAAGTCAATCAGGTTATGCAGGATTAGATAGAGTATGGCAAGCCAATAGTACAAGTTGGAATTCAAGTGAACAAACACCTACATTAAAATGTGGAACGGATGAAACATCAAGAAAAAGAGATTTATATACAGGTCCAAGTGCTAAGGGAGGAACAAAAGGAAGTAATGGAACATCAATAACAGGAAACAATGCATTACCAGTACCAGTTGGTTTAATAACAATGGACGAAGTAATATATGCCGGAGGATTTGGAGGAAAAGCAAACAGTGGTTATTGGTTATATACAAACCAATACTATTGGACAATGTCTCCGTCTTACTATCCGAATGCTAACGTGTTCATTGTGCGTAATTATGGCCACCTCGGCGACGACCGCGTGAACAACGCTGGCTATGGTGTGCGCCCAGTAATAAACCTCAAAGCTAATACAACATTTACATTCGATGATGATAAACCAGCAGGTACAACAACTAATCCCTATGTAGTTGAAACTTCTTAATTATAAATAAAGTATTTCTGCTTACCTACGGACAGTTTTGAATAAAGCCAGTGTTTATGGGGGATAAATAGCCATATTTTTCGCCCAATTATTAGTT
>CANQHE010000031.1 GCA_947623735.1 uncultured Bacilli bacterium | reverse complement strand
TTAAAACGGGTGACAATTTTAAAAAAAGATGCAAGATACTTAGATGAAAATTTTGTGTTTGATAAGATTTTATTAGATGCGCCTTGTAGTGGGAGTGGAACATTAAAGATTAACAATGAGGTTGTTGAAAACGAGTTTAGTAATGATTTAATAGAAAGGTCAATTAAAACGCAGGAAGAATTATGGCGTAAAGCTTACAAACTGTTAAAAGTTAGAGGAGAAATGGTATATTCTACTTGTTCAATATTGGCGCAGGAAAATTATGAATTAGTTTTAAAGTTGCAAAAAGAATTAGGTTTTGAGGTTGTGGAACTGGATAAAGAATTAATAGATGGCTTAGGTAAGTCGGGTGCAGTCATAGATTATCATCAAAACCGAGGATTGGTTATTATGCCTAATGAGTTTTATGAAGGATTTTTTGTGGTGAAGATTCGCAAAGTGAAGTGAAAGAATTCTTTTAATTAAGAATTTTTTTATTTATCTAAAGTTAAGAAAATTTTTAATATTTTATAGAGAAAAAAGTTTATAAATATGGTATAATTTTTGTGATATTAATTTAAAGCGGGTGTAGGAATGTTGTTTTTTAATAAAAATATGAAATCGGCTGAATTTCGGGAATTAAATGAATATAAAGATAATTTGAATCGTTTGTTAGAATTAGATAAGTATATTGCTAAAAAAGAATACTTAGGTAAATATAATGAAATTAAGCAATTATATGAAAAACTAGAACTAATGGAAAAAGAAACGGTACTTAAAAGTTGGTGTAAAAATAATGGGGTTAGATATAATGCCTTAAAAATGTTGTTAAACTATTATAAAGATACAGAGCAACTAATAAAAAGCCATAATGAAGAATATGTTAGGATGCATCTAATAACAGAAAAGGCATATTTAGATAGAATTTTAGTGAATGATGATGCTAACGTTATTTTAGATGAAGACCAAAGAAGAGTAGTATTGTCCGATGAAGATTATACTTTAGTAATAGCTGGGGCCGGGGCCGGTAAAACGACAACAATTGAGGCTAAAGTTAAATATTTAATTGATAAAAAAAATATAGATCCCAATAGAATTCTAATAGTTTCATTTACAAGAAAAGCTACCAAAGAATTACAAGATAGATGTAAGAGATTGGGATTAAATGTCAATATATCGACTTTCCATTCAATTGCCAATACAATTATTAAATCAAATGAGGTTAATAAACACAGTATTGCAACGGGAGATGTAATGTTTACCTCAATAAAAAATTTTTTATTAACCAATACAAATGATGAAGTTTTTATAAAAAAGATTTTGTTATTTTTTGCTAGTTATTTACAGGTTCCAGTTGGAGAAGAAAATTTAGCCTTGTTGATTCAGGAACTTAATAAGAATGATTGTACAACTATTAGAGCAGATATTGCTAAAACAATAGATGATTATAAGAGTAGCCAAGAAAAAAATAGAAGAACAATAAAAGATGAAAAAGTAAGAAGTATTGAAGAATGTCGAATAGCTAACTATTTATTTATAAATGGAATTGATTATGAATATGAGCCAGTATATAAATATGGATTTCAAGATACAATTAAACCTTATTGTCCTGATTTTGTCATAAGACAATTTGATAAAGAAATATATTTGGAACATTTTGGAATATCTGAAAGTGGGAAAAATAGTCGATTTTCAGAAGAAGAATTGGCTAAATATAAAAAACATATTAATGATAAGATTGAATTACATAAGCGTCATGGGACGAAACTTATTTATACGTTTTCAAAATATAATGATGGAAGAGATACCATTACCCATTTAAAAGAAGAATTGCAAAAAGCGGGTATTTCGTTTGACCCTAAAAATGCAAAAGAGATTTATAATGTGATAATTCAAAATATGGAAGACAAATATTTTAATAAATTTATTCAATTAGTGTGTGTTTTTATATCGAGATTTAAAACAAATAATTTTAGTCCGTCAAAATTTGATGAATGGAAAATATCGTTAAAAGATGAAAGATCAAAATTATTTATTGATATTTGTTATAAGTGTTATTTAGCATATATGACAGAATTACAAAATAAAAATGCGATTGATTTTGAAGATATGATAAATAATGCTGTAAGTGTACTTGATAGTTTAATTGCTAGAGGAGAAAAATTACCATATGATTATATATTTGTTGATGAATATCAAGATATATCTTTGCAAAGGTTCGATTTATGTGAAAAATTGTCGAAGTGTTCAGATGCAAAAATAGTTGCGGTGGGGGATGATTGGCAATCTATCTTTAAGTTTGCTGGAGCTAAAATTGAATTATTTACAAAATTTATTGATATGATGGGATATGCCAATGTTTTAAAAATTACAAATACTTATAGAAATTCACAGGAATTAATTGATATTGCCGGAGAATTTGTCATGGCTAATGATGAACAAATTAGAAAAAGTTTGAAATCAAATAAAACAGTAGAAGACCCGATAATTATAATGTCCTATAATGATAAATATGAAAAAGAAAGCGAATTAAGGCCATTAGATAGAATGTGTATAGCTATTGAAAAATCTTTGGATATGATTGTAAGTAATAATGGGGATGAAAGTAAAGTTTTATTAATTGGAAGATATGGTTTTGAAGGATTGCAAGTGGCTGGGCAAACTAAGTATTTTATGTGGGTAAATAACCAAATTGTATCTGTTAAGTATCCGAAATTAAAAATAACCTATTTAACAGCTCATTCTTCTAAAGGATTAGGTTATGATAATGTTATTATAATTAATGGCAAAGATGCAATATTAGGGTTTCCATCAAAAATTGTTGATGATCCGATAATGAAATTAGTTATTAAAGATACAGAAAATACAGAGTATGCTGAAGAAAGAAGATTATTTTATGTGGCTTTAACTAGAACTAAAAATAGAGTGTTTATTATTACACCAATATATAAGCCTTCAAAATTTGTGTTAGAAATAAAAGATAAATTTAAAAATGTAGTACTTGATGGGAATGAGCTCGAGCCGGAGGAGAATTTAAATAATATGGTTAGTTGTCCATATTGTGGATATCCTTTGCAAAAAAGAGAGAATAAAAATTTTAAAGAGGCTACAAGATTATGGATTTGTTCTAATGATCCGGAAATTTGTGGGTTTGTGACTAATGATTTAAAAGGGGGAAAATTAGCAATATCTAAATGTCCAAATTGTGAAGATGGGTATTTAGTGGTGAAAAAGACTAATACTGAGGCAAGAATTTTAGGATGTACTAATTATAAGAGTGATAAAACAGGATGCAATACAGTTTTATTTCAAGATAATTATACGCAAGATAAAGAAGAATTAAAGATTATGTTTCAAGATCAAAATTTAGATATAGATAATATAACGATATGTAAACATAATTTTAAAGAATTAATAGATATTATTTTGGCTGAAGTAGATAAATATAAAGATTTAAAAACTTCAGTGGGGCCAAAAATGCTTTTTTCCATATTAGCTGGGATAAAAACCAAAATTATTGAATCATTAAAGATATATAATGACCCGAATTTTGGGTGTATAAACGTAGATGATAAAAGAAAGTTTTTTGCGATATTAAAAGCTTTAGAGGAAAATGATATAGTTGATATTAATGCAAATGATTATGGTAGAGTAGTGCTTATGAAAGATAGGCTTGATGATAATGATTACAGAATACTTTTTGCTAGTATAAAATTTTAGAGGATAATTCACCTAAAATTTGTTTTTTCATATTTTATATTAGGTGATAAACATGGATGATAGAGCAAGTAAAAAAGTGGTAATTGACGCTGGGCATCCTGAATACTCTTATACACAGGACAATAAAAATAATGTTGGGGCTAAATAATACTATAAAAAAGCGATAAGTATATCGTTTTTTAATTTTTAAATATGTTATAATATTTATTAGGAGGTAGTATATAATGACAAAAGAAGAGCAAAAAAAGGAAGCAATATTTAGAATACAAGAGTTAACTAAAAAGTTTAATCTAAATTCAAATATGTTAGATTTTTTCAAAAATGGTAAAATATATGGGCTTGATTATGTAGAAAATAGTAAAATACAAGATAGAAGCAATTTAATTAATAGTATTATAATAAATCATCAAGTTAAATATAATTCATTAGTCTATTATTATTTTATAGTTGATATAAATTTAGAGGGATATAATTTAGAAATTTTAAATATATTTTATGTAGGGCAACATCCAGAAGATTGGGAGCTTGAAAGACTATCAGAAGATAACGAAATGTATATATGTACTTATGAACTTAGTAGTCCTAATAATCGTGAGTTAGGTTTTGTAAAAGTAAATTCAGTAGATGGTAATTTAATAAGAGTATCTTAATAAAAAAAGATTAGTTTAGCACTAATCGTTTTCTTTTTTTAATGTATCTCCCTTGCTCTTAAGATTATCTAGGGCATATTCAATACATTGATTAATGAGTTCATTTCTACTTATATCAATTTTTCCTGCTAATTTGTCAATTTCTTCTAATGTTTTTAAATCAACACGAATTGTAGCAACTACTTTTTCAACTGATGTTGGTTTCTTATATGGTTCAAAATCTTTCATTATTTCACGCCCTTTCTATAAATATTGTAATGTTTTAATCTTATTATTCATATACTCAAAAAGCGAATTAAGAATAGAATATATGATTAATTACAAAAATGTAATTGACATAAAAGAAATAAAGTAGTAAAATTAAATTGTCGGTAAGAAGTGCTAAAACCCGACATTGTAATAATGTTGGTAGTAGTATATATTTATACCAACAAATGCAGTTTTGGGACACAGCAGTATTTAGTGTTCCCTTTTTTATTTGGGTTATAACATATAGAGCTATGTATTGAAAAGAGAGGTGAGAAAATGAGTGATTTATTAAAAAGGGGAAAGACATTTTTATAAAGAATAGATATCAAGTTATAAAAATAGATGTAAAAAATGCTATTGGGGTGTTATTACTATATTGGTATAACTTGAAATAATATTAAAGGAAAGGAAAAAGAAAAATGAAAAAAATAAAATATTTAAGTTTAATTATGATTTTAACTTTGGTGTTAACTGGTTGTGGTACATCAACAGAAACAAGTGGTAAAGATAGTAAAAATGATGATAAACCTATAGCAGTAAACCCACCAAGTGAAACTGGTTATACAGGTGTTAAAAAAATAGTATATTTAGACCCAACAAATCTAAATAAAAAATGTACTGAAGAAAATTCAGTTAGTAAAGATGAAACAAAAGGTGGTTGTATGAAATGGTATGCTTATAAGGAAGACAATGATACTTATACAATGATATTAGACCATAATACAAAAGATTTAATTAATTGGATAACAGAAATAGATTATTTAGAAGCTGGTGGCACAGAAGAAGAATTTGAAAGTAGCAACAATAATAAAGGGCCAATAACAGCAAATAATCAATTAAAAGAAGATACTGAAAATTGGGATAAAAGTTTAAATGCAAGATTAATCAAAGCATCTGAAATAAGAGAAATTGTTGGTTGTACGACTAATAATTGTTATTTTGAAACTAAATCTACAAATAGTCCAGACATACCATCAAAACAAGCAAAGTATGGATGGTTAATTGATAGAACTGCTGTTAATTGTAAAGAAGACTATGGTTGTTTAAATAACGCAACTACAAAAGGAGATGAATATTGGACAGATACTGCTAGTGGTTTAGGTGGTGCATTTTATGTTAGTAAAAATGATTTAGGTGCATTAGGTTCATATAGTGTTTGTTCTGATTGTTGGTATGGTATTCGTCCAGTTATAACAGTACAAAAAAAAGTTCTTGAATTTGTGGAAGAATAATAATTTAAAAAAACAAAGTAGTATTTATGATTTTTTTAAATTTATAAATACTACTTTTATATTTGTATTAAAGGAAGTGAAATATGACAAAGGGAAATAAAGATTTAGCTAATAAGATAATTGACATATGTTTATATAACGAAATAGAAGAAACAAATCTTTATTTGAAAGTTTTAGATAATCAAATAAAGTTTTATCAGAACGAAATAAATTTATTAGAAGAAAGTAAACCTGTTTTCTTTCTTAAGAAAAAATTACAAGAACATAATAAAAAAATTGAAGAATATGAGCAAAAAATATATGATACATACAAAGAAATAAACGAAGAAGTCAATTATATATTAGAAATCAAAAAAAATATTGATTTTAATTAGGTACATATATGAAAACAATAAAAAAAGAAATTAAACAAGAAGAAAACCTTTATATATTTTATAACATTATAGAATTATTATATACTCATTATCGTGATAAATTATCAAAAGATATTATTAGACAATTATATAAATTATATAAGGAAACACTTAAAGAAGTAGAAAAAAATTATGAAAATTTAGATATTAGAGAATATGAAATTATAGAAAGAATAATATTTGAAGATAATAAACATTAAAATAATTTTGGATCATAAAGCATTATACCAAAATTATTTTTTGCTTGCTATTTTATATAATAGTGAAAAATGGTATAATTAATGTGGGAGGCATACTTTATGAGTGAAGAAGAAAAAAGAGAGCAGGCCAGAATAAAACAAGAAGAAAACGAAATAAAAAAAATTGTAGCAAGTTTTGATGAAAATTTTAAACACTCAAAACATTATCATCCAACATATAGAAGTATTTTTCTTAAAATAATAAAAGATAAAGAAATAACAGAAGAAATATTTTGTGAATTACTTGGTCTAAGTCCAAAAACATATCAAAGATATTGTGAATGTCAAAGTGACCCAAAGTTAAAAAATTTAACTGCTTTTTGTGTGGTATTTGAAGTAGATTTTAATAATTTTATAGATTTATTAAGAGCTGGTGGTTATGGAATAGATTTTTCAAATAAAACTGAATATGCATATACCTATCTTATTCAAAAATGTAGTGGTAAAACTACAAAATTTTGTAACAAAGTTCTAGAACAATTAGGAATTCCCAAAAAAGACTGGCTAAAAGAACCTGAAATATAAGCAAAAAAGCAGAGGACAACCCTTGTCAATTATTTTTAAATTATGACCTAAAATTAACTATTTTAGGTTTTTTTATGCAGTTTTTAGACAACCCTTGTTTCGATTAAAAAAGACAATATGGATATAATGTTTAGCAAAGGAGGGAAAAACTATGGATTTCAAAGTAAATGATATTGTTGTAGATTTCACAGCAACATTTGGTAAGAATTTCACACTAGTTGATATTTTACAAAAACCTGTCTTTAAAGATGGAATCAAAACTGATGAAGTAGTTAATGTTTATAACGTTGTTTGTTTAGATAAGAAACTAAAACATCTTAACGTTAAAATCGTTGGTAGCCAACGAGTACCTACTTTACAAGATGGCGAATTTGTAAATGTTAGTTTAGTTGGTGCAGTTGCTAAACCTTATGTGATGAATAATCAACTTGGCTTCTCTGTAGTAGCAGATGATATCAAAGTAATTAAAGATTAAGAGAACTTAATTGTTCTCTCCCTCGTAAGAGGGGGAAAAAGAAAGGAAAATGCTTAATGAGAAAAAAGTTTGAAAAAATAGAAGATTTAGGAGAGAAAAGAAGAAAGCTTTTTAAAGAAGCTGAAAAATATAGAAAAAATGGAATAATAGATAAAGCAATATCCAATTATGATGAGTTTTTAAAAATTGGAGAACGAGTAAATGATTATTCTAGGCATTATGATGGATATTTTGGTATGTATCTTACTTGGGCTAGTTATTTAAAATGGTGTATTGATGTACTAGATGATATATCAAAAAATGTTTTAATGTATGCACCAAAAGAAGCAGAATACAAAGATATTTGGGTTAATAATTTTGATGAAGACAAAAAAGAGGTATCTAATGAGTAATGAAGATAAAAAGCAAAAAAATATACTTACTTTAAAACAATATTTATATATAACTATTAGTCAATTATTAAACCCTATAAATGATGTAATATTGGGAATTAGTACACTCTCAATACCATATCTTAATTCAAAAATATGTAATATAAAACCTTTTGTAGATGGAAATAATTTAATTAATATTTGTAAAAAAATATTACAATTAGATAATATTCCTATTATAAAAGATATTTCTATAAGTCTTGTTTTTAGCTGTATTCCTTTTTGTTTATTAGCAATAGTTATTTTGAGACCTTACAACCTAAATAAAAAAGCTAAAGACTGCAAAAATTTAGAAATAACAGATAATGGAAAGAAAGATGGTAATACTATAATACCCATAAGAAGTACAATAGCATTTAAAAACCCTAGATTAAAGAAGATGATTTGTTATAGCAATGGTGTATTAGCAGAAGATTTTAAAATTGATAACAAGTTGCAAAGATTATCTCGTAAATGGGGAAATTTTGTTGAAGATACAGAAGATTATAAGAAAAACAAAATTATTATTTATTATACAAGATATAAAAGTAAAGAAATGCTATTTTGGAATAATAAATATTTATCTAAAAATGATTTTGAGCTTACTTTAGGTCAAGATAGAATAGGTCAACAAGTATTAATTAATCTAAATAAAACCCCTCATATTATTGTTGCTTCAACTAGTGGTGGTGGTAAAACAACTTTATTCAAAAATCTTTTAATGCAGAGTTATTTAAAAGGTGCAAAGATTATAATTGGAGACTTTAAAGGTGGGCTAGACTTTAACAAAGGATGGAAAGATTTAGAACCCAATAATTGTAAATTAATAACTGATGTAGAAACTTTATATGATGTCATAGAAAATAACATTATGAAAGAGGCAGAACAAAGGAAAGATATAATTAATAAATATTGCTGTAAAGATATTGAAGAGTTTAATACTAAAATAGAAAATAAAGAAATTGAAGAAGAAAAACTACAAAGAATTATTATAGGACTGGATGAAGCTTCGCAAGTATTTTCTAAAGCTAGAAATAAGGAAAAAGAGGAATTATTATCACAAATAAGAGAAAATCTTGAAAAAATCACAGAATTATTTAGAGCTGTAGGTATCCATTTAATTATTAGTACACAAGTTCCAAGCTCTCAAGTATTAAGTGAAAAAATTAGGCACAACTGCGATTTTAGGGTATGTGGTAGAGCTGATAAAATATTAAGTAATATTGTTATAGGTAGTGAAGAAGCTTCTAATATACCTAAAAATTCAAGAGGGCAATTTATTACAAACGAGGGTAAAAAATTTCAAGGATATATATTTTATGAGAAAGATGTTTTTGATGAATTGAAGCGAGTAAATAACAAAAACTATAAACTGCATTTAGATAGTATGGAAAACAAGCAAAATGTGTTATGAGTTAATATTAGGTTATCGTGGTCGCATGGCGATTAGCCAATGCGATCCACGACTTGACTTGATATCTTATAACACAAAAACATATATTAGCTATATTGAAAATAGAAAGACTTAAAAATAACCCTAAAATAAATCTAAATGCAGGAAGTGAAGTTGTTGTTGTTGAAACTGGTAATCAAACAGAAATAAAATATTCCATTAATAATACAGGTGGTTACATACGTAAAATTTCAAAAGATTTTTATTATGATATAAGAAGTGGCGAAGTAAAAGAATATAACCATAGTGCTACATCAAGAAAAGATAATAAATCAAGTATTAAAAGGACTATGGCTAATCTTCGTAAGCTAATAAACACAAATGTTACAGATTATAAAAAAGTGCTTTTTGTTACTTTAACTTACAAAGAAAATATGACAGACCCAAAGCAACTTTATAATGATGTCAGGAAATTTCATCAAAAGTTAAAAAATTATTTGAAAAAAAATAATCTACCTTTTGATTTTGGCTATATTTCTGCGACTGAATGTCAAGCTCGTGGAGCATTTCATCAGCATAATTTATACCTATTCAATACTACTGCTCCATTTATCCCTAATGATAAGTTACAGGAGCTATGGGGTAAAGGTTTTACAAAGACAAAATCACTTAAAAATGTTGATGATATTGGGATGTATTTAACAGCATATTTAACAGATTTAGACTTAAGCGAAGATATAGAAAAGTTAACTGGTAAAAAAGTTGATAAAGCTATTATAAAAGGCGCTAGATTAAAATTATATCCTAAAGGTTTTAGAATTTACAGATGTAGTAAAGTTAAGCGACCAAATGTATATAAGACTACAGAAGCAGAAGCACAACAAAAGGTTAGTAATTCTACTCTAACATACGAAAAAACACTTCGTATATCCAATTATGATGGTAAAACAATAAATATTATAAATTATAGAAACTATAATCGTATATCAAAAAAGAAAAAATAACTTATTAAATTTTGAGGAAGGAAAGGTTGTCATTTTAGGAGAGTGATAACTGATGATAAATAAGTTAAATTTTTTCATAATAAAAAATCTAATCTCATATTTTTTTATAAAGGGGCTACCTTATGAAAGATGAAGAGATAGTGATTACAAATGAAATAGTTACTAATGCAGAAACAGATGAAGACTTAATAAAAATTTTTAATGAAAAATTAGCAACTATTATTTTACATTTAGAAACAAATAAGGGATAGAGGTTGAGATAATGCGAGTAATACGTTATAATATTGGTGTATTATTTAGACCTCAACTTTTATTAATGGAGGAATAATATGTTGAGGATAATTAAGGAGAGTGAGTTAACTAATCTTAATAATACTGATACAAGTTTAGTTTCTATTGAAGAAGACTATTATAATACTATTGAATTTAAAAGCATTAAAAAACTAATAAACGAAGACCATTTGGAATACGTAACAGAATATTTAAGAAATTTATTAAAAATAAAGAAAGTAAATAACCCTAATTGCTTTAATATTAAAGGTCGTTTTATTTCATCTGTAAGTAATGGTAAAAGAGTTATAATCTATGTTCGTTTATCTGTAGAAGATTTAGAAAAAACAGAGGGTAATGTTAGTAAAAGCATTTTAAATCAATTACTAATGCTATTAAAATATTGTAGTGATAAGGAACTAGAAGTTGTAGGAATATTTTATGAAGAAGATATAAGTGGAACAGATGGAACAAGAACAGAGTGGAACAAGTCTTTACTATTTTGTGAGTTAGGTAATACAGATATTTATATATGTAAAAGTCAGTCTAGGTTTGCAAGAAGCATTGAATTTGTAGAAAAATATTTACATAAAAACTTTATAGAGTGGAATATTCGCTTTTTAAGTATTGTAGATAATATTGATACAGATAGAAAAGGAAATAAAAAAGCAAGTCAAATAACAGCAATGACAGACCAATGGAGAGTTGAAGACCAGTCTATAAGTACAAGAGAAACATTTAAAACTAAAAATGAAGCAGGGCAATGGACTGGGTCATTTGCTCCTTATGGATATATAGAAGACCCAAAAGACCAGTATCATTTTGTAATTGATGAACCAGCTGCGAAAATCGTTAGAGAAATCTACGAGCTTTACGCTAATGGAAATGGTTATTATAAAATAACTCAAGAATTAAATAATAGAAAAGTACCAACCCCAAGTAAATATAAAATTTTACAGGGTTCTAATTATGTGTGTCCTGTTGCTCCAAATGGAAGTGAATATTGGAATACAGATACAATAAGAAAAATTTTGATGGATGAAACTTATGATGGAGCATTAATACAACATAGAACTGAAAATATTGCCTATAACATTGATAAGAGAAGAAGAATACCTAAACACGAGCAAAGAATAGTTGCTTGTTGCCACGAAAAAATTGTTGACCCTGCTATTTCTAAAATAGTTCGCCAAAAGTTTAAAGATAGAAAAGAAAAATTATTATTAAAAGAGGCGAAGCAAGAAGCTAATAATTTAATATCTATTGTAGAAGAAAAACTAAAAACTAGTAATAAAATTTCTAATAAAAATATAGATGAACTTAATTCTAGTTTATCAATATTAAAGGATGTTTTATTAACATCTAATTTGGAAGATATTATTGATAAATTTAATATGTTACGAGAATTAAGTGCTAAAATAGATAGTGAAATGCTTATGGCTATTCAAGATAACGTGCAAATACTAACTACAACACAGACTAGGTCAAGACCAAATAAGGATGGCGAAATACATATATTTAGTAGAAAAGTATTTTGTAAATGTTGTGGTAAAACTTTTCAAAAGAATAATTGCAAGTCTGGGCCTAGAAAGAACCCAACTAAAAAAGCATATTTACAATGTAGAAATAAAAAAAATACTGGTGGTTTAGCTTGTGATAACAATAACTCTATTAGATATGAAGTATTAGAGGAATATGTATTAAATGAGTTAAACAAGTTAATAGAAAAATATTTTAATAGAACAGAACTTGAAGAAAGTTATTATAATAAAAAAATTCACTCTAATTTTAAAAATGATATTGAAGCATTGAATAAAGAAAAGAAAGACATTGAAAGAAAAATAAGACTAACAGAAGATAAGTTTAATATGTTATATGATGATAAAGCTAATGGAATTATAACTACTGATGAATTTATGATATTAAAAAATAGATGTTTCAATGATAAAGAAAAATATAAATTAAGGTTAAATGAGATAGACTATGAAATTATAGAATTACAAGAAAAAGAAAATCAAGAAGAAAACGAGAAAGTATTTTTTGAAAAATATAAACATATTGAAAAACTTGATAGATTAATTGTAGAAACATTTATCTCAAAAATTATTATTGGTAAAAAAGACCCAATAACAAAAAAGAGAGATATTAGGATAATTTGGAATATGTGTATATAGCTCTGTGTTTAAAGGTAACCAGCACATGGAGGGGAAGACCCTGGAACTATAGCTAATGGCATTACTGAAAAAGATTATACTTTAATGATTAGTAAGTATATGGCGGATAGACTAAATGATTTGGGAATAGATAATGCTCTTACAAGAACTAGTGATGTTACTTTAAGTTCGGATGATAGACCTAAAAAGACGCAAAGCTTTTATGGAACGGGAAATGATGTCATAGTAGTGTCTAATCACATAAATGCCGGAGGTGGTGATGGTGCTGAAATAATATATGCTCTTCGAAATAGTGATAATTTATCTCGGAAAATAGCTAATGAATTTATAAAATCAGGGCAAAATGTCCGGAAGTATTATCAAAGAAGACTGCCTAGCAATTCGAGTAAAGATTATTATTATATGCTTAGGAACACTCCTAATAACGAATCAATAATTGTGGAATATGGCTTTGCGGATTCTAATGGTGATGATGTTAGTCAAATAAAAAATAACTGGCAAGGTTTAGCTGAAGCTGTCGTAAGAGCACTTGCGGATTATATTGGAGTTCCTTATAAAGCCCCAGCTGGGATGGAAAGTAATTATTATATTGTCAAAAAAGGTGATACTTTATATAGTATAGCAAGAAACTATGGGGTAACGGTTGAAGAATTAAAAAGGGCTAATAATTTAAGTAGTAATACTTTAACTGTGGGAATGTCTCTTATGATTCCAGAAGTTACTGATAACTTAGAAGATGAAGAAATATACATTGTTAAAGCCGGGGATACCTTATATAAAATTGCTGGTAAATATAACATGACCGTAAATGAACTTAAAGCCTTAAATAATCTTACAAGTAATACGTTAAGTATAGGCCAAAAACTTAGAGTAGTAAAAGAAAACACCCAAAATAGTTATACTTATACTGTTATGGCCGGTGATTCTTTATATAGTATAGCTAAAAAATTTGGAGTAACCGTTGATGATTTAAAAGCAATAAATGGTAAAGCTTCTAACTTGTTATCAATAGGTGAAATCCTTATTATTCCAATGCAAAATATGGGAACAAATAGGGTACATGTTGTTGAACCTGGCGATACATTATATAATATTGCGAGAGTATATGGAACAACCGTAGAGGAAATAAAACGTCTTAATAATTTAAGTAGTAATAACTTAACTATCGGTATGCGTTTATATGTTTAGAATACTTGACAGATTATAGGAGGTAAGATAAAATAAAGCATAGTTAGGAGTAAAAATATGAGTGATGGTTGTTATGGTGAATTTGGAATTGTAAAAATAATTAAAGGACCATATAAAGGAAGATTTGGTTATTATGACGATGATGATGGGCGAGCAATAGTTTATTTAGGCGATATGTTTGATGGAGTAGACTATATTTTAATTAATCATAATTATATTACCAACGATTATACAGTTAATGATTTGCAAGAACGCAGTAATGAAATAGGTAGAACTTTGTGGATACATGATAATGAGGCTGAAAAATATCAGTTGCTTGCGGAAAAAACAATGATTGATCAAGAATTATTAGCATTACATGAAAAGTATTTGGATAATAAAAAATTAGAAGGAATAAAAGTTTTTCTATCGCATTCGTCTTTGGATAAACGAAAAGTAGTGACAGTTGCTTTAGACTTACAAGAAAGAGGAATTGATACATGGCTTGATGCTTATGATATTTTACCGGGAGAATCAATTGTAGATAAAATAAATGATGGTCTTACCAATTCTAATTTTATTTTGTTGTTTTTATCGAAAAATTCTGTAAAATCTAATTGGGTTAAAAAAGAATGGGAATCAATGCTTTGGGATGAAATAAATACAGGTAAAACAAAAATTATTCCAATAAAATTAGATGATTGTGAAATTCCCAAAATTTTGCAAACAAAGAAGTATATAGATTTTTCTTATGACTATAATTCAGGCTTGTTTTTATTAGTAGACGCCTTAAAAAGATATATTCAAAAGTAGGATATATCTCTTTTATTTTGGATAGGTTTTTGTTATAATAAAAAAGGAGGAAAGTAAAAATGAAAAGTAAAATAAATATTAAAAAATTAGATGAAAAGGCAGTAATTCCAACTTATGGAACAGAATATTCAGCGGGCGTTGATTTATATTCAGTAAGTGATGAAGAAATAACAATAAAAGCACATGAGACAGTGATGATAAAAACGGGTTTGGCTATGGAAATTCCGGTAGGATATGCAGGATTTATCTTTGCAAGAAGCGGTCTTGCTTCAAAAAAAGGACTTGCACCGGCTAATAAAGTTGGGGTAGTGGACGCTGATTATAGAGGAGAAATTATGGTTGCGCTTCATAATCATACGAATGAAGATAAAACGATTGAAGCCCATGAAAGAATAGCCCAAATGGTAATTATGCCTTTTTTAAGAGCTGATTTTATGCAAGTATCAGAGTTAAGTGATACAGTAAGAGGGGCTGGAGGATTTGGTTCGACTGGCCAAAAATAAAATCTAGACTAGCTAGATTTTTTTTTAATATATTTGAGGACATTCTCCACTTTGAGGCCGGTAAAAGCAATGATTTTTATATTTGCCAGCAAGACTTTGATTATACCAAGTTGATTTACAGGTTGGGGTTGTTCCGCCAGGTGCATAAAACCATAAAGCATGGGTTGCAGGATAATAATCTTCGCCCATTAAAATACGTTTAGCTAAGTTTTTTTCCGTAGTAGTGGCACTACCATAAAATAAGGGAGAATCCGCCCCCACGAATTGGTTGGGTTGAAATATTGCGTCTTCCACATTATCAATTTCTTTAAAGGTATAACAATTGGCTAAAACTCGATTAACTACTACATTTCCAACCATAAGCATGCCAAGTTCTCCTTCAGTTTGGGCTTCAGCACGCATGATTCTTGCTAATAAATCTAACTCTTTAGCTGTATAGCTTACAATCATTTATAATCACCTAATTTATTATATGAAAATACTAGAAAAATGTATTTATTT